>JALOQX010000451.1 GCA_025459265.1 Pirellulaceae bacterium
CCCGACCGACCGCGAATTGTCCGCATTGGATGTCCCCCAGGAAGCGCTGGCGCAGGAATCGGTACTGGCGCTTCCTCGGCTCTTGCGGCCCGGGTTCAGTTGGGCGGGCGAATGGGAACCTGAGACGGACGGCGTGGAGATCACCGACCTGGACTTCCGCGTGACGCTGCCTCTGATTCCTATTTACGGGCCACCACCTCCAGTGCTGACGCACGGATTCTCGTACACCGCCCTCTCCGCGCCGGACGAGTTTGGCCTCCCCTCGTCGCTGTACGATTTCTCGCTTGGTGCAAGTTGGGTGCGGCCGATCCACCCTCAGTGGATGCTCCGGGTCTTGCTGGTCGGCGCGTTCGCCAGCGGGCGCGACGACCTGCCGGTGCTCCCCGCCGCCGGTGCGATTTGGACACCGAATCCGTTCTGGCGTGTGGACCTCACCATGCCTCGCCCGCGGATCGCCTACTTGCTCGCGTACGACGGTCGGCGTCAACACTGGGTCTATCTGGGAGGCGGAATCAGCGGCGGGACCTGGGCCTTCGTCCAGGACGGCGTCGACGACCGGTTGACGTACCGCGAATGGCGCGTGACAGCCGGCTGGGAAGCCGTGCCGCCTGGTGAAGCCGCGCGGATGCCGGGCAACGGGCTCAAATGGGAAGCGGAAGTCGGCTACGTATTCGGGCGCCAGTTCGAGTTCGATCGCCGCCCAGATGATCTGAGCATCGACGGCGCGTTGCTGCTGCGACTGGGTCTGTCCCTGTAGTGCGCCCGGAACATTGCCCCGCGAGGCAGCCTCGTTTACGATGGGCGGATGCTCATCAGACATCCCCTACCGTGTCGGTCCCTGTTGGTGCTGGTCGCGCTGCTGTCGCTGCCGGCCGGTGTCGGAGCGCCGCCGGAACGTGCGCGGGGCGACCATCCGGTCGTCGTGCTGGCCGCCAGCGCGACGGGCCGCGCGGAGGGTTCCGCGCGCCCGCGCCTGACCATCATCAACGGCAGCAGCGAGCCGGCGGAAGTGTTCTGGCTCAAGTCGCCCACGGAGCGGGTGCCGCACGGCGTGATCGCGCCGGGGCAGCACCTGGTGATCGAAACGACGATCGGCCACGCGTTCGCCATCGTCGGCCGCGCGGATCAGGCGTGTGAGGAGGTGACCAGCCTGGTACCCGTCCAGGCGTTTCGCTTCGCACCTGTCGCCGATGCGGTCGCGCAGGCGTCCGCGGAGAGCGGGGCAGAGATCCCGGCCGGTCAAGTCATTGCGCCGCCCGCAGCGCTCGGCGTGCCGCGATTTTACGCGCAGTTCATCAGCGCCGCAGGATATCCGATCGTGGCGTCCGAGCGAGTGAACCCGTACGCGCTGCGTGAGGCAGCCTATCTGGTCGATCTGATGCTTGCCCATCGTCCCGACGTGCGGACCGCCATGATCCAGAGCGGATCGCGGCTGTGCATTCTCGCGCATAATGAGTTCACGACCGACTTGCCGGAATTCGCCGACTTGGAGAGCCCGTCGGAGGCGGCCGGGTTGTCCGCCAAAGACTACTGGGATGCGCGCGCGCGGGGAACGGGCGGCAGCGACATCGACCCCTACTGTTCGTGCGGCGAAGAGAACTTGCTCGGTTACCCGGGGGATCCGTACGCGACGGAGAACATTCTGATTCACGAATTCGCGCACAGCATTCACTTGCGCGGGATGCTGAATGTCGACCCGACGTTCGATCGCCGACTGCGCGAAACCTACCGGCAGGCGCTGGCGGCCGGTCTCTGGCAGGGGACGTACGCGGCGGTCGATCACACCGAGTATTTTGCGGAGGGCACGCAATCCTGGTTCAACACGAATCGTGAGAACGACCATGACCACAATCAGGTCGATACGCGTGCGGAGCTGCTGGAGTACGATCCCGCGCTGGCGGCGATCTGCCGCGAGGTGTACGGCGAGTCGGCTCCGACGTACACGCGGCCGGCGACGCGACTGAGCGGCCACCTGGACGGCTACGATCCGACCGCGGCCCCCACCTTCTCATGGCCGCCCCGCCTGCAGCAGGCGCACGCGAAACTGCGCGAGGCGGCACAGCAGCGACGGGCAGTCGCCGCCCCACCGGATTCGGGAGACGAACCATGAGCAGTGGCGTGCTGGTGCTGGTACTCGTGGCGTCGGCAGGCACGATGCCGGGCCCGGCGGATGCACTGGCGGGCGTCTGGCGGTTCTCCAACGGGGCGGAGTTTCCCGGCGCTTCGGGGCGGCTGGACGCCAGGACCGATCGCATCACGCTTCATTACGACTTTCGCGGCGGCGGCAACTATGTGGCGGCGTACTGTGACCTCAACACGCCGCAGCATGTGCAGTCCTTTCGTCTGCGCCTGCAGAAACCGCGCGACGCGACCATTACGATCCGCGTCGTGGACCACGCGGGCCAAACGTTTCAGAAGTCGGCCAGTTACGACGACGCAGACCGCGAGTTGCTGGTACACCTCCGCAGCTGGGCATCCTCCTGGGGCGGCCCGCAAGACGGTATTCTGCGGCAGCCGGTGCACACGCTCGGCATCCTGATCGAGCGACAGGGCTTGCCGGACGACGAGGGCTCGATTGCTTTCACGCGGCCGGAGCTGGTGTCCGTTGCATCGGGCACGCAGGAGCAGGCTCCCGGCAGCCAGTTGCGATCGTACCTTGTGACGGATTTTGGCGCGGACTGCCCGCTGGCTCGCTCTGCGGGCGTGTCCGGGCGTGCCGGCGTCTGGCACGTCGATTTCGCCGCGGCGCCGCAGGCGGCACTGCACGGTTCGGTATCGCTGTTCCACCGGCCGAGCACGGTCACGCTGCGTGTCCGGGCTTCCGCGCCGGGCGCGGTGCTGGTGCTGCACGTCGGCGCGCATTTTCAGAATTTTCGGCGCACTGTGGGCACGCTGGACGGCACGGACCAGGAGTTCACGGTCACGCTGCCGCCCGCGGGCTGGGAAGCATCCGGGGCCGCTCATCAGTCGCTTCAATATCCGTTGCGCATTACGCGGATCGAAGTGCAGCGCGGCACGTGTGCGAGTGACGGTCTCGACATCGCGCTCCAAGGTCTGAGCTGTTCCACCACGGTCGATCCTGCGGCCGCCACGGTGCTCACGTCGCGACTGACCGCGGCGGCGTCCGCGGGCGATCAGCGCCAGTTGACGCTCGACTGCGCAGGCTGGAACCTGCTGGAAGAGCCGCTCGCGAGTGTCCTCAAGGTCAACGTACGCAATTGGGACGGTCTGCTGCTGCAGGCGGCCGAGCTTCCGATTCAGCTGCCCGGCGGCGGCCGTCGGCAGGACGTGCAGCACAGGTTCACCGTGCCCGCCGCGGCCCGGTACGTGGAAGCCGCGGGCGTGCTGGAGAGCCCCGGCCAACAGCCGGCCGCGAGCAGTTCGACGTTTACCGCCGCGTTGGACGAGCCGGACCACACCGAACAGGTGCCGCCACCCGATCCGGAGCTGCGACCGGAATCTCCCTGGGGCATGGGTATCTATCTGTACCGCTATCCGCATTCGCCCTCGGGTCTGGCCGACATGGATCGGGCGGCCGCCCTGGCTGCCGCGGCGGGAGTGAAGTGGACGCGTGAAGAGTTCAGCTACGGCATGATTGAGAAAGCGCCGCGCGAGTACGATTTCGCGTTCTTCGACAAGGTGGTCGACACGGCCCACCGGCACGGCATCAGCGTCTA
>JALOQX010000016.1 GCA_025459265.1 Pirellulaceae bacterium
CCGATGTGCGCGGTCAGGAGTCGGCCAAGCGGGCCCTGGTCATCGCCGCCGCGGGGGCCCACAACCTCCTGATGATCGGCCCGCCCGGCTCCGGCAAAACAATGCTGGCCAAGCGATTGCCGTCCATTCTGCCGCCATTGACGCCGACCGAGTCGATCGAAGCGACGCGCGTCTACAGCGCCATGGGGCGGCTGCCACCCGGCCAGCCACTGCTGGCCCGCCGCCCGTTCCGGTCCCCACACCACACGATCAGCGACGCCGGGCTGGTGGGCGGAGGCAGCATTCCCGTCCCCGGCGAGATCAGCCTGTCGCACCATGGCGTCCTCTTCCTGGACGAACTCCCGGAATTCAACCGCCGCACGCTGGAGGTACTGCGTCAACCGCTCGAAGACGGCGTCGTGACGATTTCTCGTGCGCTGGCATCCACGACATTCCCTGCCGAGTTCATGTTGGTGGCCGCGCTCAATCCCTGCCCCTGTGGGTTTCGCAGCGATCCGCGGCGCAACTGCCAGTGCAATACCACGCAGATCGAGAAGTACATGAGCAAGATCAGCGGTCCGCTGCTGGATCGCATCGATATCCACATTGAAGTTCCCGCGGTGCCGTTTAAGGAACTGGCCAGTCAGCAGGCCGGGACCAACAGCCAACACATGCGCGAACAGGTCATGCGGGCTCGGCAGCGTCAACAGCAGCGGTTTGCCGGATCCGCCGCGCGGTCCAACGCCCATATGGCCCCGCGCCAGATCCGCCAATTCTGTCGCCTGAGCGAGGAGTGCCTGACCATGCTCAAGGCCAGCGTTCACGAACTGGGACTCTCCGCCAGGGCCCACGACAAAATCCTCCGCGTTGCCCGAACGATTGCCGATCTCGACGCCGCCGATCACATCGCCTGCGAGCACCTGTCGGAGGCGATCAACTTCCGGCTGCTCGACCGATCCCTGTGGACCTAGCCCCCCTTCAGAGGCAACCGATCGACAGCAGCGTGGGGAACGACGCAACTGGCCCCAGAAAAACATTTTACGTAGGATACAGGCGTTCTCTCGCGGCACGAAGTGAATGACGGCCCTGACTCGGTTTGCACCAAAACCGGCGAACGAGTTGATTCGGAGCTTTGACGCGCTTGACAGTTGCCGATAATTACGAGAGGCAGCACCCTGCACAGTGTCCACCAGGCCGGTCGCAGGCGTCGGCTGTTGCACTTGAAAGGAGAGGAGATCGATGAACGCGCACACTTCGCCTTGTCATGTGAGACCTGCGCCCCCGCGGCGGATCGGCGCGAGCGTGCTCGTGTGGGCGACACTGGTACTGGGCGGCTGGGGGCTGCCGTCCGCTTTCGCACAACTGGCGGACGATCCGTCGCTGACACTGAGCGAACGTCGCGAGTTGACGCTCCAGTGGCTCGACCGCTATCTCACCGAGTCCGATTTGTTGCGTCCTACGGACATGGCCAAGATTCGCGAGGCGGTGCTGCAGATGGCTCCCAGCCAATTGGAGCAGTGGCTGGCGGAAACGAAGGACCTGCGGGCGTACGTCGAAAGCGAGAAGTGGCAGGCGACGCGCAGGTGGCTGCGCGAATTCCTTCGCGTCCAGGCGATGTATTCGGACGCGGAGATCCAGCAACTGCGTGATCAGATTGTGCGGGCGGACGCGGCGCAGATGCTGGCGATTCTCAAGCGGATCCAGTCCAAACACGACTCGCTCATGTGGATGCACGATGCGGCGGAGAAGAGCCGGCAGATCGCGGTGATGAGCCGCGACGAGAATCACGCCCTTCAGCAGGCCCAGGCCGCTGCCATGCGGGAGTCGCGCCGCACCGACACGCAGCTCTTCGGTTCCAGTTCGGCCGGAGCGGACAATGCCGCGCGGAACCGACAGGGGTTCCAGCCCTTCGGGGCGCTGGTCAACTCGCGTGAACTGGCGGTGATGTCGACGTGGCGTGAGGCCTGGGGTCCGGCCTGGTTCATTGGCGGCTTCTGAGCCCCGGTCGGCTTATCCTGACGGTCCTGCGTGTGCTGCGGTACCCGCCGCGGGCAGTCGCTCGTCCCGCCCGGGGGGTCGTTGCATGCCCTTTCTCGGCATGGTACCTTAGGGGGGCGTATTGCCGCGGGCGGTGGTCCACTGCCGGCGGTTTTCCCCGCAGACATCTCATGGGGATCCACACCATGTCGTTGCTGAGATCGCAGGAAATCGAGGGTACGCTGGTCGTCTATTTCAACGAGGCCAAGATCCTGGACGAGGCCACGATCCAGCGGATCGGCACGGCGCTGGTCGAGGCGGCCGATGCAGCGGGCTCGGAAAAGCGCATGGTGCTCAACTTCCGTGGCGTGAACTTCATGTCGTCCGCGATGATCGGCAAATTGGTGCTGCTCAACAAGAAGTGCAAGAAAGACGGCATCAATCTCAAGCTGTGCGAGATCTCCGGGAACGTCCAGGAGGTGTTCAAGATCATGAAGTTGAACAAGGTCTTCGACATCTACAAGACAGAAGAGAAGGCCCTCAAAGCGTTCGACAAGAAAGGCTGGTTCGGTTAGTCGTTCGCGAGGATTCGCCGCATGTCTGGTGACAACCGGGCGTCCGCACTCCAGGATGACACGTGGCTGGAGGCGGTGAGTGCGTCGTTGCCGGGTATCATGTGGACGACCGACAGGGACTTGCGGGTCGTCACGTGTCAGGGCAGTACCCAGCATGCGTTCCCTGGCCGCGCGGGTCTTCTGGTGCGTGGTCAGTTGTTGCAGGAGCTCTTCGCGACGGCGGATCCCGAGTATCCGCCGCTGGTGGCACATCGCCGCGCCCTGGAGGGTGAAGTCTGTCCACTCGTGTTCACGGAGACGGACTGGACGTTTTGTGGTCGCGTTGGTCCGATCCGGTGGAACGACGAAATCGTCGGCTGTGTGGCGCTGGCAGGTGAGCTGTTTCCGTGTGTGCGTCACGAGTCACTGGCTCACACCATTCGCGACCTGGTTTTATTCCTGAGTCCGGGCGGTGAGATTCGGGAGATCAGCCGCACCGGAGGCGGTCTGCAGCCGGAGCACGTCCTGGGGCGATCGATTTACGACTTCGTGCCCGCGGTGAATCATGAGCCGTTGCGTGCGGCCTTGGACGACGTGTGTGCGACGGGCCGTCTCGCGCAGCTGGAAGTGGGTTTCGCCCGTCGCTCGGGACAGACCGTGTGGCAGTCCCTGCGGCTGGGGCCGGTGTCTCTGCACGGCCGCATGATTGGAATCGTGCTGGTCGCGACGGACATCACGCCGCAGAAGGAGGCGTTGGCCAAGCTGCAGCACGAAGAAACGCTGTTGCGTGACCTGCTGGAGCTGCAGGATCGCGAGCGGCGGATGGTGGCCTACGAGATCCACGACGGCTTCCTGCAGGATGTGGTGGGGGCGCGGATGATCCTGCAGTCGGTGCGTCCGCTGCTGGGCGGAGCCGACGTCGGGGCGCTGCGACGCTTTGACAGCGCCGTGTCGCTGCTGGCCCGCGCCGTGAACGAAGGGCGCCGGCTGATCAGCGAACTGCGTCCGATGATCATCGACGAGATGGGCATCGTGGAAGCGATCGAGTTCCTGGTGGGCGAGGAGGAAGCACAAGGGGGCATGCAGATCACGCTGCTGGACCGCACGCAACAGCAGCTGCTGCCGCCGTTGCTCCGGTCGACGCTCTTTCGCATCGTCCAGGAGGCGCTGCGCAACGCGCGCCGCCACGGCCAGGCGGAGCACGTGACGATCCGACTGACGCAGATCGGCGGTCACTACTTCGTGCTGGAAATCCAGGACGACGGGTCGGGGTTTGATCCAGATGCCGTGCCTGCCGACCGGTACGGACTGGCGGGCATTCGCGAGCGGGCGGCGCTCTTTGGCGGCCAGGCCACGATCGAGTCCGCGCCGGGGCGGGGCACGCGCATTACGGTGAAGCTGGCGCTGGACGAGCTGCAGGAGAGCGCTGCCGACAGCTCGTCAGCGTGTGCCGAGATTCAGCCGCCGAGCTGATACATGGCGTGGGGCGGGCGCACGAACTCGAAGTCATCGGTGCCTCGTCCGGCCTTCTTGGCCATCAGGCAGGCGCGCGTCAGGTCTGTTATCGCCGCGTCGCTGGCCCCGCCGCGCAGCAGCGCGCGGACGTCCCAGTTCTCCGTCGAGAACAGGCAGCTGCGCAGCTGTCCCTCGGCGGACAGCCGCAGCCGGTTGCAGTCGCCACAGAACGGCTCCGTGACGGGGTTGATGAAGCCGACCCGCCCGGTGCCGTCGGCATACGCAAAATCCACCGCCGGCTGGCTGGGATCATCTCGGGGCAGGGGGGCCAGTGGCCCGAAATGGGCTTCGAGCAACCCGCGCACCGCGGCGCCGGACAGCACGCCGTCAGGCTGCCAGCGGCCCTCGGCATCAAGCGGCATGAACTCGATGAATCGCAATTCCAGGTCGCGCGACCGCGCGAATTCGGCCAGCGGGATGACTTCCTCTTCGGTGGTGCCGATCAGCGACACGGCATTGAGCCGGATCTTGTCGAAGCCGACCTGTCGCGCGGCGTCAATGCCGGCCATGACCCGGTCCAAGCCGGTGCGGCGGGCGATCCGCTGAAACGTCTCTGCGCGGATGGCGTCGAGGCTGATGTTCAAGCGCTGGAGTCCAGCCCGACGCAGCGGCGCGGCGTAGTGGTCCAGCAGCATGCCGTTGGTGGTCATGGCCAGGTCGTCCACGCCGGGGACGCGTGCGAGCCGGCGCACCAAGGTCGCCACGTCGCGCCGCACGAGCGGTTCTCCGCCGGTGATGCGGATGCGGTGGATCCCCCACGGGACGACGGCCCGCACGAACCGCTCGATCTCCTCAAACCGCAGGATCTCCTGGCGAGGTTTGAACTGCACGACATCCGCCGGCATGCAGTAGCTGCAGCGAATATTGCAGCGGTCGGTGACACTCACGCGCAAATTACGGTGCACGCGCCCGAAACGATCGGTCAGCGGAACCGGCTCACTCATGAGTCGATCCTCCGCGCCGGATGGGAATCGCCTGCCTGGCCGTGATCGGAAGGCATGCCTGGGTGGACCCACTGCCGGGTGCCGTCGGCCCAGGTTTCCCGTTTCCAGATCGGCACCTGCTGTTTGATCGTGTCGATCAGCCATTGCGCGGCGGCGAACGCGTCCTGGCGGTGGACGGCGCTCACCGCAATCGCCACACTGACCTCCCCAAGGTCGACGCGTCCGATCCGGTGGACGATGCAGGTATCGACCAGCGTCCAACGCCGTCGCGCTTCGGCCTCCAGTTCGCGCAGCAGCGGCTCCGCCATTTCGCCGTAGCAGTCGTAGTCCAGCGCGACGGTACGGCGACCGTCGGTCCACTCGCGCGTGGTGCCGGCGAAAAGCACGACGGCGCCGGCGGCACGCGACTGTGCCTGCCCGACGACCTCGGCCACATCGATCGGCAGCTGGCTGATGCGCACCGCCACGCGTTTCACCCTCCGCTTACGGGCGGAAACCCCGCCACTTCCGACTCCGGTCCCAGCGGACAGTCATCCGTCGCATACTGTCGGTCGACGGCAAACACCAGGTGGGGTGCGATTTCCCGCAGGGTTGGCAGTTGGTCCACCAACGCCGCGCGCAGCGCCCTCACCGTGCAGCCCGGGTCGACGCTCAGTTCGACGACCGCCTGCCCGGCACGCTCCTGTGCGGCAGCATACAGTCTGACTCGGACCATCACGTGACAATCAGCTCCTCGCTGCGCCGGGTGAGTAACGACGCCAGTTCCGGCAGCAGGCCATACGACATGGCCAGCAGTTTCAGGGGGTGCGTGGTCGGTTTCGATGTGCCTTGTTCCATCTGCATCTTACACGCGCTGCACTCGGTTGTCCCCATCTGGATGGTCGGGGAGCGGAGCGCGGAGATCAGACTCCAGCCGGCACGCAGGCTGCTGCGGTAGTTCTCGCGGCGCAGGCCGAACGTCCCGGCCATTCCCGAACACGTCTGGTGGATGAGCACGACGGTCAGGCCAGGGATCAGTCGCAGCAGGGAGTAGCCGGGCGTGCCGACGCCGAGCGCACGGAGGTGGCAGGGGAGGTGGTAGCCGAGTGTTGCGTTGACCGGTTTGAGGTCGAGTTCGAGTTGACCCTCCTGGTGCAGGCGCCACAGGTACGTGCAGGCCTCGCTCGTGTTGGCGGCGACGAGGCGGGCATCATCGTCATCCAGCAGGTTGACGTACTCGTGCGTCAGGCACAGCGCCGCCGACGGCTCGCCTGTCACGATGTGATAGCCTTGCCGGACGGCCTCGGCCAGCAGCTGCACATTGTGGGCGGCGAACTTCCGCGCGATGTCGACGGCCCCCAGGGAGATGGCCGCCATGCCGGACGGCAACTGGTTGGGTGGCACGTACACCGCCACCCCGTTGTGCTCGAAGACGGCCACCAGTGAGTCCGCCAGCTGGACATCGTGCCAGTTCGCGTAGAGATCGACGAAGTACAGGACTTTGCGGCCGGTCCGCCGGGTCGGGCGGGTCAACCGGCGCCGGTGCGCTCGGCGCAGGAAATGGGTGGCGGCGAACCGCGGGAGCTTGCGGCCCTGGGCGACGCCGACCAGGCGTTCCATCAGCCAGCGCATCTGGCGGTTACCGATCGCCCAGTTCGCCAGGGGATGCAGTCGCGACCCCCAGCTGCTCAGCAGGTGCAGATGGCTGATGAACCAGTCTGTGGGGCGCAGGCCGTTGGTCGAGACGTACTGGGCCTTGCATTCCACCATCAGTTTCGGGATGTCGACGCCGGCCGGGCATTCCAGGCGGCACTGATGGCAGTTGACGCACAGGTCGGCGAGTTCCTTCAGATCGTCGCTCTTGAGCACGGCGGGGTCGAGGCGGCCGGTGAGGAGGGCGCGCATGAGGTTGGCCTTGGCGCGCGGCGTCGCTTCTTCGCGCGGCCCGTAGCGGAAGATCGGACACATCCGTTCGTCCGGCAGCTGGGTGCGGCAATGTCCGCAGCCGTTGCAGCGCCGAGCGGCGTGATCGATGGCCTCGGTCCGCCAAGACAGCTGAAGCGGGAACGGCGGCGCGGGCGGCGCAGCTGGCGGTTCGGCGGCCGACCCGTCTTCCAGTGCCACGGACGGCGTCACGACCACCGGCCGCAGGTTGGCGGCGACCGGCTGCGGGGCGTCCGCCACTTTCTTGCCGGGATTGAGGATATTCTGCGGATCGAAGATCCGCTTGATCTGCCGAAACACGTCGTAGAGCGGACCGCACTGCTGCTGGACGAACCAGGATCGGCTTAACCCCTCTCCGTGCGCGGCGCTGACGGTCCCGCCGACGTCGAGCACCTGCTGGTAGAGGTCGGTCGCCACATCCTGGAGTTTGCGGAGGGTGGCGGGATGTGCCAGGTCGAGGAACGGTCGGACATGCAGTTGGCCCTGGGCCGCGTGGGCGAAGAGGGAGGCGATCACCTGGTGTGCTTTGAGCACGTTCTGCATCTGCACCAGGAAGTCCGGGAGTGCGGCCGGCGGGACGGCGATGTCCTCGACGAAGGGGAGCGGCCGCGTCGTGCCGCGCAGGCTGTACATGGCGGGCAGCACGCGTTCGACCAGCAGCCAGAACAGCCGGACCTCGTCCGGTTCCAGTGTCAAGCGGCTGTCGAACGCCAGTCGCCGCCGGCGCTGGATCCGCCCGACCACGTCCTGCATCCGCTGCCGGACTTCGTCCTGGGTGGCACCCTGCAATTCCACCAGCAGCATGGCTTCGGCGTCGCGCGGCAGATAGAGATCGTACCGCAGGTCCGTCTCGCGCGCGATGCTCAGCAGCCGGCGGTCCATCAGATCGCAGGCCGCGGCGTCCATACCAGCGATTTCCAGCGCCGCGCGCGCGGCCGACTCCAGCCGATCGAAGAACAGCAGCACGACGCCGACGCACGGCGGCAGCGGTGCGGTGCGCAGCGTGGCTTCGGTGATGAGGGCCAGGGTGCCCTCCGAACCCACGACCAGGCGGGCGAGATCCAGCGAGTTGTCCTCCAGGACACCCTGCAGCTGGTATCCCACGCGGTTCACTTTGGTCCGGGGAGTGTACTGGTCGACCACGGCTCGGGCCGGCTCGAGCACACTGGCCAGGTCGCGGACCAGGGTCTGGCGACGGGCCTCGCCGGGCGCGTCCGCCGCCGGTTCCTCCAGAGGATGACGCGCCGCCTCGACGACCGTCCCGTCGGCCAGCACCAGTTGCAGGCGTTCGACAGTATCCCGCGGCGCACCGTAGCTCAGCCAGTGGCTGCCGCATCCGTTGAGCGCCAGGACACTGCCGATGGTGGAGACGCGCGCGGTGGGCGGGTCCGGCCCGTAGCAGCGGCCGCGTTCGGCCAGGACGCGGTTGAGCAAGGCGCACACCACACCCGGCTGCACGCGCACCGTGTGCTGGCCGACGGACAACACGCGGCGCATCGAGTGCGAGAAATCGACGACCAATCCCGGCCCGATCGATTCGCCCGCCAGTCCGGTGCCGGCCCCCCGCGCGTGCAGAGGAATCTCGTTTTCCGCGGCGTACCGCACGCACGCCACCACGTCACTCACACCGCGGGGCCGCACCACGCCCAACGGCCGCAGCTGGTAAATGCTGGCGTCCGACGCGTACATCTGCACAAAGGTCTCGTCGCACAGCACGTCGCCGTCGAGCAGTCCGCGGAGGTCGGCCTGGATGCGTTCGCGCTCTTGGTCCATCGGCAGCCATTCGCCCGCGACAACACTGGAAAACCTTCGCCGCTCCGCAGCGGGGTCCTGGCACAATCCGCGCGTCCCCGCCTGGACCCATGATAGGACACGGCGGCGGTCTTCGAACAGGGGCGCCGGGCCGTTTCAACGCTGATCGCCGTAGATCAACTGCATGACCTCGGAGCGGGTGGCCTGGTTGGTGCGGAAGAGGCCTTTCATGGCCGAGGTGACGCACAGGCTGTCACGTTTCTGGACGCCGCGAATCGTCATGCAGGTGTGCGTGGCCTCGATGACCACCGCGACGCCCCGCGCATTGAGCTCCGTGCTGAGCAGGTTGGCGATCTCCTCGGTCATGCGTTCCTGCACTTGGGGCCGCCGGGCCAGCGCCTCGACGACCCGCGCCAATTTGCTCAGACCGATGACTTTGCCGGCCGGCAGGTAGGCCACATGCGCCCGCCCCACGAAGGGGAGCAGATGATGCTCGCAGAGGCTGGCGAAGTCGATGTCGCGGACCAGCACGACTTCGTCATACTTTTCGGTGAAGAACTTTTCCAGGTAGATCTTCGGATCGACCCGCAGACCACTCAGCAGTTCCGCGTACATCCGAGCCACCCGTGCGGGCGTATCGCGCAGCCCTTCTCGATCCGGGTCCTCCCCGACGGCCGTCAGGATCTCGCGGACGGCCCGGCGGATCCGTTCTTCATCCACGTGCACGCGGTTCGCCTCAGGTTCCCAGTCTGTGTCGGACATCGCTCGTGCCTTCTGCACCTCAATCGGGATGGAGCGTAATACGGGGCACGCGGTCGGGCCGCAGCACGACTTGCGCGGTGTCGCCGGCCGGGGTTACCAACTCGCTGCAGCACCACGCCAGCTCGGCCAGCAGCCGATCGACGTTCAGACCCGCGTGACACGGGGCGAACGGGCGAAGATACTGCGTGCTGCTGCGGCACAGCTTCTCTGCTCCGCGCAAGTTGCCGTGACCGAAGTGGTGCAGGCACACGGCCGCCTGGATCAGTCCCTGCAGGAATTGCCGCAGCGGTCCCTCCTGTTCGACCCAGAGTTCTTCCCACACTTCATGCGCGTCGAAATAGGCGCCCCGGTTGAAGAGGTCGATGCCACGGAGGTACCGCGGATCGTCAGGAGCAAACATGGAAAGGCCTCGCCCGGGGCGCGGCGGACGGGGCGCGCCGCGTCAGTCGCGATTCATGAACAACTGCAGGATGTACCAGAAGAGCAGCGCCACGGAGGCGAACAGGGCCAGGGCCGCGGCGACGTGCTGATCCAGCCGGTAGTGGTGCAGGATGTTGGACGTGTAATACAGGATGTACGCTGCGGCCAGACCGACCATGATGCCGGCAAACAGGTTACCCAGGTGCAGGTCGAACAGGACGGCACACACAATGAAGCCGAGCGCCACGAGGCCGGCGAGGCCCAGGTAGCGTCCCAGCCAGGAGAGATCGGCGCGCGTGACGAACACGAGCACGGTGAGCCCGCCGAAGACCACGGCCGTCATCACGCCGGCGGAGGCAATGATGTTCTCGCCCTGTGCCCGTCCCAGGTGCTGCGCCATCAGCAGCAGCGGCACAAAAATGACCGCTTCCGCCGCCACGTACAGGCCGAGGCCGGCATATTGCATCGCCAGGCTCGTGGCCGACCGCGCCCAGCGGTCCGCCACGACGCTCACCAGCATGAACGCACCCAGCACGATCAGCCACCCGTAACCGCCCATCATCCGCAGCGACAGGTCCATGAGCGTCTGGGCCGGGACCATCGTGAAGATGACGAGTTCAATCGCCATGAAGGCAAACACGGCGCCGACCAGATGGGTGTACGTGCGCCGGATGAAGGCGGTCCGCTCAGACTCCTCGGCGGCGGCCGCGAACAGGCTCGGTGCGAACGTGGCCGCGTATGGATTCTGTTCCAGATAGCTCATGACCCGGTGCTCCCCTGTTCATCGTTGTGCCGCAGCGGTCACCAACGGGACCCCCCCGTTTGCCCGTGGGCATTCAAGTCTAGGAGCCTCCCGGGGGCGCGTCAACCTGCGCGGCGGAAACCTCCAGGAGCCGGCTGGAGAAACGCGCTGTGCCGGCTGGGGGGGACCCGCGCTGGCTTGACACAGGTGTCGCGGGACGTGCACAATTGGCCGACGAGGCAACGGCTGGCCCGTCCCCTGGCGCATCGGCGACCGCATACTTGTGACACGCTCCATGGCTGCGACTTCCCCCGAGAAGCGTCACGCTGCACAGGTGGTGCGGGTGCTCGAGCGCTGCTATCCGCAGGCCGCCTGTGCGCTGCACCACGAAAATCCGCTCCAGTTGCTCATCGCGACGATCCTCTCCGCCCAGTGCACCGATGAGCGTGTGAACCAGGTCACCCGATCGCTTTTTTGCCAGTTCCCGGCGGCGGCGGATTACGCCGCCGCACCGATCGCCCAGTTGGAGCGGGCGATCCAGAGCACCGGTTTTTTTCGCAACAAGGCGCGCCATATCCAGGCGTGCTGCCGGGTGCTGGTGGAGCGTTATGGCGGCGAGGTGCCGGCGTGTCTGGACGACCTGGTGACGCTGCCCGGTGTGGGCCGCAAGACGGCCAATGTTGTGCTCGGCACCGCCTTCGGACTTCCCACCGGCGTGGTCGTCGACACGCATGTCACACGGATCGCGCGGCGGCTGGGCCTGACCCGCGCCACGGCGGCGGAGAAGATCGAACAGGATCTGATGGCGGTGTTGCCGCGGAAGGCATGGATCGCCTTCTCCCACCGCGTGATTGAACATGGTCGGCAGATCTGCAAGGCCCGCACGCCCCGATGTGCGGACTGCCAACTGCACAGGCTCTGCCCCCGACTGGGTGTCCCAGCGTGATCCGGCCCGTAGTGGGAGCCACACACGATGATTCTCTCCGGCGCAATGATCCGCCAGCGATTGGGCGGCGACATCGTGATCGATCCGTTCGATCCCCAGCGTCTGAACCCCAACAGCTACAATCTCACGCTGCACGACGAGATCCTGACCTACGAAGAGGTGGTGCTCGACATGCGGAAGAGCAACCGGGTCCGCCGTTTCAGCATTCCGCCTTCGGGGCTCGTGCTCAACCCGAACCAGCTGTATCTGGGCCGGACGGTGGAGCGAACGGAGACGCACAACCTGGTGCCGATGATTGAGGGGCGTTCGTCCATTGGGCGGCTCGGCCTGTTCGTCCACGTCACGGCGGGGTTTGGCGATGTCGGTTTCTGCGGATTCTGGACGCTGGAGATGTTTGCGGTGCAGCCGGTGCGCATCTATCCCGGCGTGCCGATCTGCCAGATCTTCTATCACCAGATTGTCGGCGACATTCGCGAGTATGCGAGCGACAAGTACCAGCACAACCGGGACATCCAGCCCAGCCTGTTGTTCAAGGAGTTGAATCCGAACGCGGTCCGCGAGGACCCGCAGCGGACGCTGGATTTCGGCACGGAGCGATTCGACTGATGCGCGGTTACATCACGGCGAAGTAGGTTTCGACGGCGTAGTCGAGCGCCTCGGTGGTGAGCACCGGCTCGCGGCGCTCGTACCGGCAGCGGTTGCGGACCTGCAGCAGCAAGTCGCGCGGCTGGCAACAGCGGAACGGCCGGCCGATCGGGCGGTAGTGCGTGTCGATCAGGTAATCGAGCGCCTGTTCGTCGTGGGCGATATTGAGCTTTTTGCACATCAGCCGGAACAGCTCGCGGAATTCGTCCTCCGTCGGATCCGTCACCTCGATCTTGTACGGAATCCGCCGCAGAAACGCGTCGTCCACCAGGTCGCGCGGTTCCAGATTCGTGGAGAAGATGATCAGCTGGTCGAACGGTACCTGGATCTTCTTGCCGTTGGCCATATTCAGGTAGTCGAAGCGTTTTTCCAGCGGCACGATCCAGCGATTGAGCAGTTCGTCGATACTCATCCGCTGGCGCCCGAAGTCGTCGATCACGAGCGTCCCGCAGTTGCTCTTCATCTGCACCGGCGCCTCACTCGTCCCGGTGGAGGTGTTCTGAGTGACTTCCAGGTTGTCCATCGTCAGTTCGCCACCGACGACGATCGTCGGGCGTCGGATACGGACCCAGCGGCGGTCGATCCGCGAGCTGTCCAGCAGCCCTTCGCTCTTTTCGACCGGCAGTTCCTCGTGGTTCATCGGGTCGAAGAGCCGCATGATTTCGCCGTCCACGCCGATGGCGCGCGGGATCCAGATCGCTTGTCCGAACGCGGCGGTGACGCGTTCGGCGATGCTGGTCTTGCCGTTGCCCGGCGCTCCGAACAGGAACAGGCCGCGGCCGGAGTTGACGGCGGGTCCGAGGCGGGCGAGCATGCGGGGACTGATCAGCAGGTCGTCGAACGCGTGGCTGAGGTCCTCCTGGGTCGGATGTTGTTTTTCCAGCGACTGGGCGCGCACGCTGGCGATGTAGGCGGCCAGCGGGACGGGGGCGGCACCGAAGTAGCTGCAGTGCTGTGCCTGGCGGCGCGCGCGTTCGCGCCCCAGGTCGGTCAGCTGATAGAGGTAGTCGTTCATGGCCGCGGAGCCGCGGTAGACGACCAGCTGATCCTTCTTGAGCTGGCGGAGCACCTCGTCCATGAGCACAAACGGGAGGCGGATGTGATCGGCGACGTCGCGGCCCACCAGGTCGCCGCGCGAGAGGAGCAGCTTGAGGATGAGTGATTCCACTTCACTTTCCGACAGGCCCGCCTCCTGCAGCGACTGCGGCTCGTACGGGACAAACGCATCCGCCTCGGGATCGCGCTCGCCCTCGGCGCTCTCCTCCGTCGGGCCCTGGACCAGCCGGTTGATGCGATCCAGCAGGCCGTTGAGTTCCGCATCCTCATCCTGGCCGTGCTGCGCAGCGGTCTCATGCACCGGTTCGGTGGCCGCCAGCGCCTCCCAGGGATCAGCCTGGCGACCAGTGCCGCCGTTGCTGCGCAGCAGCCGAGCCAACAGATCGGAATCGGGGACTTGGGACATAGACCGTCACTCTCGCTGGAGGGCCGCAGACGTACGGAACACACTACCTGTGCGCACTGAAAACCTAAGTTGCAGCTGGCGCGGCGTCAAAGAAACCGACGCCGGTTATGCGGTCTGTAGCGGGTGGGACCGCCGGTCGCGGTGGGTTGCACCGCCCGCGGCGTGATGACCTATATTTGTGGGGCACGTCGTGGGTGCGTACCACGAGAAAGGGGACGCGGCGATGGATCTGACGGTGGCTGGCCGGGCCGAGGCCGTGGCGACGCGCCACGCGCCGCGCGGTGCGCCGCTGCAGCGGCTCTTCGCCCGCATCCTGGAAAGCTCCTCGTTCTCCCTCAACGCCCGCGAGATCATGCAGCTGGCCAACCGGTCGACCGGCAGCCTGGACGACCTGAAGCGGCTCATCCAGACCGATCCCGCCCTGGTCGCCCTGCTCCTGCGCCGACTCAACTCGGCCTACTACCGGCTGGATCGCCCGGTGCAGGACCTGCACGCAGCCGCGCGCCTGCTCGGGTTCCGCGAGTTCCGCAACCTGGCCATCACGGTGTACATGTCGCGCATGTTCGAGAGTTCGACGGATGTGGGGACCTTCCACCGGACGGACCTCTGGAACCACAGCGTGGCGGTCGCGGCGGCGTCCCACCTGGTCTCCCGCGTGTGCGGGTGCGGGGTTCCCGCCGACGCCTACATTGCCGGGCTACTGCACGACCTGGGCCTGCTGCTGGTCAATCGCCAGATGCGGCGCCGGTTCGCGCAGGTGGTCCAGCGCGTGTCACGGTCCACCACCCTGGCGGATATCGAACGGTCGGTCTATGGGTTCGACCATGCGCAGCTGGGGGGCTACGCCGCGCAACAGTGGGAATTCCCGGCCGCAGTCGTGGACGCGATCCAGTACCATCATGACGTGCACACCGCCCCGGCACCGCACCGGGAACTGGTGTTTGTCGTCGCGGCCGCCGATTATCTGTGCAGCCGCGCCGGCTGGAGCGCGGTGGGCGTGCACAACGTGCCGCTCCCGCCGGACGTCGTGTATCGCGTGCTGGGCCTCGATCAGGTGGCCCTGGCCGTGATCTGGGACGAACTGCTTCCCACGCTCGAAAAAGCCCGGTCGCTGGCCGTCGTGTGACTGACGCGACAACGCGACTTCGATGCGTTACAATTCTCGCGTCCGCATCGACACATCCCTTGAAACCAGGTGTGGGAGCCCCATGAGCAGCACAAGACAGGTCACGGACCCTTTCGGCATGCGCGGGATCCTGCCGACCTCGCAGGGTCCGGTCGGCATCTATCGCCTGACGCAACTGGAACAGCTGGGCCTGGGAACCATCGCGCGACTGCCGTATTCCATTCGTGTGCTGTTGGAGGCGGTAGCCCGCAGCTGCGACGGATACGTCGTGCAGGAAGACGACGTGCGGCAGCTGGCGGCTTGGGCGCCGGGAGAACTCCCGCCGGTCGAGATTCCGTTCCTGCCCGCACGCGTCGTCCTCCAGGATTTCACCGGCGTGCCGGCCGTGGTCGATTTGGCGGCCCTGCGCAGCGCCATGCGGCGGCTGGGAGGTGATCCGCAGCGGATCAATCCCCTGATCCCGGTCGACCTGGTCATCGATCACTCGGTGCAGGTGGATCGCTTCGGCAGCCCGGACGCACTGCAGGCCAATATCGACCTCGAGTTCGAGCGGAATCGGGAGCGCTACGAGTTTCTGCGCTGGGGTCAGCGGGCGCTGGCCAATTTCCGCGTGGTGCCGCCCGGCGTGGGGATCGTGCATCAGGTCAACCTGGAGATGCTCGCCAAGGTTGTCTGCCTGCGCCGTGACACGCACGGTCCGGTGGCCGTCCCCGATTCGCTCGTAGGTACCGACAGCCACACGACGATGATCAACGGACTGGGCGTCGTCGGCTGGGGCGTGGGTGGGATCGAGGCGGAAGCCGTCATGCTCGGTCAGCCCATTTACATGCTGATGCCTCAGGTCGTGGGGTTTGAATTGACCGGCCAGCTCGCGACCGGGGTCACCGCCACGGATGCCGTGTTGACGATCACCCAGATCCTGCGGCGTGCCGGCGTGGTCGGGCAGTTCGTCGAGTTTTTCGGCAGCGGCGTGGCGACGATGTCGCTGGCCGACCGGGCCACCATCGCCAACATGGCTCCCGAATATGGCGCCACGATGGGGTTCTTCCCCGTCGACCAGGTGACGCTCGACTACCTGCGTCGCACCGGCCGCACGGACCAGGAGGTGACGCTGGTCGAAAGCTATCTGAAAGAACAGCAGCTGTTCCTCACGCCGGCGAGCCCGGTGCCCGCTTACTCGCGACAGCTGGCCTTGGACCTCTCCACGGTCGAACCGTGTCTGGCCGGCCCCAAGCGACCGCAGGATCGCGTGCCGCTGGCGTCCGTCAAGCCGGCGTTTCAGTCGGCGCTGCGTGCGCCGGTGGCCGAGCGTGGCTTCGCGCTGTCCGAAGCGGAGTTGGGGCGGCAAGTGTCGGTGGCGAGCAACGGGCATCGCGGGTCCCTGACGCACGGGGCCGTCGTGCTGGCCGCCATCACCAGCTGCACGAATACGAGCAATCCTTCGGTCATGCTGGCAGCCGGGCTGCTGGCACGCAATGCCGTCGCGCGCGGCCTGCGCGTGGCGCCGCATGTCAAGACCAGCCTCGCACCGGGTTCACGCGTCGTGACCGACTACCTGGAGAAGGCAGGACTCCGTCCGGCGCTCGAACAGCTCGGTTTTCACACCGTGGGGTACGGCTGTACGACCTGCATCGGGAACAGCGGCCCTTTGCCGGACGCGGTCGCGGAAGCGGTCACGCAGGGGAACCTGGTGGCGGCGGCGGTGCTGAGCGGCAACCGGAACTTCGAGGGGCGCGTGAACCCGTTGGTGAAGGCCAATTATCTGGCCAGTCCGCCGCTGGTCGTCGCGTACGCGCTGGCGGGGACCGTGGACATCGATTTGCTGGCCGACCCGCTGGGCCACGCACCCGACGGCAGCCCGGTATTCCTCCGGGACATCTGGCCGGGTGCGGACGAAATTCAGCGGACGATGGACGCCTGCGTGCTGCCGGAGATGTTCACGGCGCAATATGCCCAGGCACTTGAATCCAATGTCCAGTGGAACGCCATCCAGGTGGCGCAATCCGATCTGTACGAATGGGACCCGCGCAGTACCTATATCCAGGAACCGCCGTTCCTGACCGAGGTCACGGCGACGGTGCCGACGATTCAGCCGCTGCGCGGAGCCCGCGTCCTGGCGGCGCTGGGCGATTCCGTGACGACCGACCACATCTCTCCGGCCGGATCGATCGCCCAGGACAGTCCGGCCGGGAAATACCTGATCGCCCAGGGAGTTCATCCGCGCGAGTTCAACAGCTACGGCGCGCGGCGCGGGAACGATCGGGTCATGCTGCGCGGCACGTTTGCGAACATTCGCATCCGTAACCAGCTGGTGCCGGGAACCGAAGGAGGCTGGACGCGACATTTCCCCAGCGGCGAGCGGATGACGATTTTCGACGCCTCCGAGCGCTATCGCGCTGACGGCGTGCCGCTGATCGTGCTGGCCGGCGCAGAATATGGCACAGGCAGCAGTCGCGATTGGGCGGCCAAAGGCACCTACCTGCTCGGCGTGCGCGCGGTCGTCGCTGCGAGTTTTGAGCGCATACACCGCAGCAATCTGGTCGGCATGGGTGTGCTGCCGCTGGAATTCACCGACGGCCAAACGTGGCCCGCCCTGGGTCTGACGGGCGAGGAGGTCTTTGACATCCCGGAGCTCAACAATCAGCTGCAGCCGCGCAGCAACATTGTCGTCCGGGCTACCGCGGGGGACGGCAAGGTGACGACCTTCCCGGTGCGTGTGAGGATCGACACGCCCGTCGAGATGGACTACTTCCGCCACGGCGGCATATTGCCTGCGGTGTTGCGGAAACTGCTGTGAGCCGCCCCACTGCTCAGCCGCGACAAGGCACTACTCGGCCAGCTCCAGCTCGTGCCGATAGCGCCGTATCGTCTCTTCCGGATTGAGATTGAACACCGCGCGGCCGTCGGTCATCCAGCGTTGCCCATCAAAGTGAAAAACGGCGGTTGCTTCGCGCTGGGCGGGTTCGGCGTCGAACTGGCCGAATGATTGTCCCTCACCCGGCGTCAACCCGATGGTCACACCCACCAAGGCGCGAATTTGCCCCGTGTGTCGATCGCGCGCAAACGAGACTGCGTTTTCAAATTCACAGCCGGCCCACAACACGCTGCGCGGTTTGCCCGTTGCGGACGCCAGCGACAGGAACTCGGCCTCCAGCCATTCGCGGCGGCGGCGAAAGAGCACCTTCGCCAGACGCAGCCGATCCCGCTGGACCCGCCGCATGCGCCACGCCACGGCGTGCCATGCCAGCGACCCCAAGACCACTGCAATCGCGATACCGGCCAGCGTCCACCATAGCACCATGAGGCCGCTCCCCGTCTCAACCCCACGCACCAACCCCAGCCTCATTCTAGGATCATCCTTTGCCATTCGCCAGGGCACTTGCTATCCTGAGAACGGTGCTTGAGGGGTTTGCCTGCGAGCGGGACGGAGGCCGGGTGCGACGGTCGTTCGGTACAGTGATTCGCCGCCGAGTACCGTTATCGGTCGGGCACCAGGGTCGGCTTGACTGCCTGTGTGCCCACTGGCTGTGCCCCAGGCGGCCAGGATCGAGTTGACCGTTTTCCATGGTCCGTTCTCCGTCGTCGCGGCGGAGGGAGGTGTCGAACGATGCGCTACGTGCTCCCGTTTGTCGTGATGTGGCTGGTCGCCGGTGCGCCCGCGATTGATGCCACCGAGGAGGTGGCTGAGCCTTCGGCCGCGGCAGTGAGTTACTATCGCCAGGTACTCCCAGTCCTGCAGGCCCGTTGCCACGGCTGCCACCAGCCCGCCAAAGCCAGCGGCGGTTACATCATGACTGCCTTCGACAAGCTGGTCGGCGGGGGCGAGAGCGACACGCCGGCGATCGTCCCGGCGGACGTGGACGCAAGTTACCTGATCGAGCTGATCACGCCCGAGGAGGGCCAGGCGGAGATGCCGCAGGGTCAGCCACCCCTTGACCCGCGCGAGATCGCGCTGATCCGCCAGTGGATCGCCCAGGGCGCTCACGACGATACGCCAGCCACCGTCCAGGCGTACGACGCCGATCATCCACCGACCTACAGTTCTTTACCGGTAATTCCAGCAGTCGCTTGCTCCCCCGATGGGCAGCTGGTCGCCGTCGCTGGTTTCCACGAGGTGCTGCTGCATCGGTGGGACGGTAGCGGCATCGTCGCCCGCCTGGTGGGGATCTCTGAGCGCATCCAATCGGTCGCGTTCTCACCGGATGGCAAACGGCTGGCCGTGATCGGTGGCCTCCCGGCGCGGGCGGGCGAATTGCAGATCTGGGACCTGGAAAACGCCTCGTCGGATCCGCCCAGGCGCCCGGAGCTCAGACTCTCGATCTCCGTCACCGCCGACACAATCTATGGCGGCTCCTGGTCACCCGACGGGAAACTGGTGGCGGTCGGCTGTGCCGACAAGACGGTGCGGGCGTTTGATGCGGAGACAGGTGCACAGGTGCTCTTTCAGGGCGCGCACAGCGACTGGGTGCTCGACACCGTCTTCTCGGTCGATGGCAGCCATCTGGTCTCGGTCGGTCGGGACATGGCCGCCAAGCTGACGGAGGTGGCGACCCAACGGTTCGTCGACAACATCACGTCGATCACGCCCGGCGCGCTCAAGGGGGGCATCCTGGCGGTCGCCCGGCATCCGTCCCGGGACGAGATCGTCATTGGCGGCGCAGACGGCGTGCCCAAGGTGTATCGCATGTTTCGCGTCACCGAGCGGCGGATCGGGGACGACGCCAACCTGATCCGGCGTCTGCCCAGCCTGGCAGGCCGGATTTTTGCGGTCGCGGTGAGCGCCGACGGCCGGCGGCTGGCGTCCGGCAGCAGCCTGAACGGCCGAGGCCAGGTGGCAATCGACTCCTGCGAATTCGACACGACGCTGCCCGAGGACGTCAAGGCGATCAACGCCAAGGTCTCCACGGATCGCACGCCCCAGGAACATCAGCGACTCGAAGAGTATGTGACGAGCCAGTTGCGGCGGTTCGCCCTGGTCGACATTCCCGCGGCCGTGTACGCACTCGACTTCCACCCCGACGGCAACTCGCTGGTCGTCGCCGGTTCGGATGGCATGCTGCGGATCGTGGACACCGAACAGGGTGTCGTGACGCGCTCCATGCCGCTCATCGCCACGTCGGCTGACGGCGCGCAGGGCCAGGCGCGCGGCGCGCGGCAGGTGGTTCCGTTTCCGGATGACACGGCGGCCGATGTACCGGCGGGCAACCTGGCGATTACGGCGCTGAGCGTCGCGCCGGTGAGCGTGCTGTTGTCCAACGAGTACGACTATGTACAGCTGGTCGTGACCGCCACCCTGGATTCGGGCGCGCAGTTGGACGTGACACGCATGGTCACGTATGGGCTTTCGGCCGACGTGGCCGCGGTGAGTCGCCGGGGCACGGTGCAACCCCGCCGTGACGGGACCGGCGTGCTGCGGATGGAACTGGCCGGCCACGTGGCGGAGGTACCGGTCGCGGTGACAGGGCTCGCCGAGCCGCTGCGTCCCGACTTCCTGCGGGACGTCGCGCCGGTGATTACCAAGATGGGGTGCAACCAGGGGACCTGCCACGGTGCGGCGCAGGGCAAGAATGGTTTTGCGCTGTCGCTGCGCGGCTATGATGCGCTGGCCGATGTGCGGGCACTGACGGACGACCACGCCTCCCGGCGCGCCAACACGGCATCGCCGGAGGACAGCTTGCTGATGCTCAAAGGGACGGCGCGCGTGCCGCACGTGGGCGGCCAGCCGCTGGTGCCGGACAGTGCGTACTATGCGCTGCTGCGCGACTGGCTCGCCGGCGGCGCGCAGCTCAACCCCGCTTCACCGCGTGTAACCGGCATCAGGCTCGATCCGCAGAACCCCGTCGTGGAATCGCTGGGGACGAGTCAGCAGGTGCGCGTGGTCGCTCAGTACGCGGACGGCAGTCAGCGTGACGTGACGCGGGAGGCGTTTGTCACGAGCGGCAACACGGAGATCGCGACGGCCGACGCGCTGGGCCTGATGACCGCCGTGCGGCGCGGCGAGGCGCCGATTCTCGCCCGGTATCAGGGCTGCTACGCGGCGACCACGTTGACCGTCATGGGGGACCGCAGCGGGTTTGTCTGGCAGGCGCCGGATCGGTTCAACCGGATCGACGAGTTGGTCGCGGCGAAGTGGCAGCGGCTGAAGCTGCTCCCCGCGCCGTTGTGTTCCGACGCGGAGTTTGTTCGCCGCGTGTCCCTGGACCTGACCGGCTTGCCGCCGACCGCCGAGCGGACGCGGGCGTTTCTGGACGATCCGCGGGAGACGCGCGTCAAGCGGGAGGCGCTGGTGGACGAGTTGATTGGCAGCCCGCCCTTTGTCGACTATTGGACCAACAAGTGGGCCGACCTGCTGTTTGTCAATCGCAAGTTCCTGGGTCCCGAGAGCGCCGCCGAGTTTCGCGCGTGGCTCCGGCAGCAGGTCGCGGAGAACCGTCCGTACGATGAGTTCGTGCGGAGTGTGGTGACGGCGGAAGGCTCGAATCGCCAGCAGCCGGCGGCCGCTTTCTACAAGGTGCTGCGGACACCGACCGATGTGATGGAAGCCACGACCCAGCTGTTCCTGGCCATCCGCTTCAACTGCAACAAATGCCACGACCATCCCTTCGAGCGCTGGACGCAGGACCAGTACTACGAAACTGCGGCGTATTTCGCCCAGGTCGCGCGGCAGCCGGATCCCGAGAGCAAGGGCCGTACGATTGGCGGCTCCGCCGTCGAGGGGGCACAGCCCCTGTACGAAATCATCGGGGATACCGCCGAAGGCGAAATCCGGCACGAGCGGACGGGACAGGTCACCCCCCCGCAGTTTCCGTTCCCCTGCCAGTTCGAGGCACCGCAGAACGCCCCGCGCCGCGCGGAGTTTGCCGCGTGGCTGACGTCGCCCGACAATCCGTACTTCGCCCGCAGCTTCGTCAACCGCATCTGGGGGTACCTGACCGGCGTCGGCATCATCGAACCGATCGACGATTTGCGCGCCGGGAATCCGCCCACCAATCCCGAACTGCTGGAGTACTTGACGCGCGAGTTCGTGCAGTCTGGCTTCGACACCCGGCACATGATGCGATTGATCTGTACGTCGCGCACGTATCAGCTCTCCGTCGCATCGCATCCCTGGAACGCGGACGACCGGAAGAATTACGCCCGCGCGACGGCGCGGCGACTTCCCGCCGAAGTGCTGTATGACGCGGTGTACGCGGCCACCGGCGCGGTGCCGAATTTCCCGGGTGTGCCGCCGGGAACCCGCGCCGTGCAGTTGCCGGACGTCGGCGTCACGTTGCCGAGCGGATTCCTGGAGACGCTGGGCCGGCCGGCGCGGGAAAGCGTATGCGAATGCGAACGCGCCAATGACATTCAACTCGGGCCACTCATGGCCATCCTCAGCGGCCCCGTGGTGGCCGAGGCCATTGCCGATCCCAACAATGCCATTGCCCAGCTGGTCGCCGCGCAGCCGGACGACCGTGCCCTGGTGAACGAACTGTTCCTGCGCATTCTGAACCGGCCGGCGACTGACGAAGAGCTGCTGACGTTGCCGCAGACCATGGAGCAGATCGATCGCGATCACCAGCAGCTGGCGGCCGACCTGGACGCGGCCAAGACGGCGTGGGCCGCCCGCAAAACGCAGCTCGAGGCCGAACGCCAGCAGGCGCTGGCCGAGGCAGAGCGGGACTTGACCGAGTACCAGCAGCAGATCGCGCCGCGGATGGCGGAGCTGGAACAGCAGCGTGCCGACAGGGTGCGCAGCGCCGAGGCCGCGCTCCAGGACTTCGAAGCCAACTGGCAGCAGCATTTTCAGGCCTGGGCGGCGGACCGCGCGGACTCGACCGAATGGCATCCGTTGCGGCCGACGCGTCTCGAATCGTCTCAGGGGACGCGTCTGCGCGTGCTGAGTGACCGCTCCGTGCGCGCCGAAGGCTCGGCCGAAAAAGGCGTCTATACGTTGACGTTCGCCACGCGTCTACCCGCCGTCACGGGCCTGCGCCTGGAGACGCTGCCGGTCGACGAGCTGCCGGGCGGCGGTCCCGGTTTACCGGAGAACGGCAACTTCGTGCTGACCGAGCTCGAAGTGCTCGCGGCACCAGCGTCCGCACCAGACCAGTTCGTGCCGGTCAAGATCGCGCAGGCCACGGCCGACTTCACGCAAGCCGGATTCGAGATCCAGCAGGCGATCAACGGCGCGACGCAGGATCAGGGCGGGTGGGCCGTCGCCCCGGCCGGCGGCACCGTCCATTGGGCCACGTTCCAGTTCGACGGCAGCGCCGGTGACGCCAGCGGCGTGATCCTGCAAGTACGGCTCCATCAATATCACGACGCCAAGGACCATCGACTGGCCCGCCTGCGCATCTCCGTCACGAACCAGACCGGCACAATCCCGCTGGGACTGCCCGAACCGCTCGCGGCGGTGCTGGCCAGTCGGGACGACAGCCGTTCGGACGCCGATCGCAACGTTGCGCTAGGCTACCTGCGGCGTCACCACGCACCGTACCAACAGCTGGTGGCCACTCACCAACAGGCGCAACAGCCGGTTCCGGCTGACCCGGGCGTCGTGCAGCGCCAGCAGCTGATAACACAGCTGAGCACACCGGTCGCGGATGATCCGGCGCTGCTTCAGCTGCAGAGAGATTTCGAGCAGAGCACGGCGCAGATCGCACAGCGCCGGCTGACGGCCGCCCAGGATCTCGCCTGGGCGCTGATCAACAGTCCGGCCTTTTTGTTCAACCATTAGTTTGCGGGGATGTGATCATGTGGCGAATCTACGGACGACGCGGGCGGGATCTGTGCGAGGAGACACGCGGGATGACGCGGCGGGACGTGCTGCGCGTGGGCGGCGCCGGGATGCTCGGCGCCACCCTGGGCCAGCTGCTGCGTCTGCAGGCGGTGGCTGACGAAACGGGCGCCCCGGGAGGACCCGGCTGGGGCAAGGCCAAGAGCGTGATCCTGGTCTACCTGCAGGGCGGACCCAGCCACCTGGACATGTGGGATCCCAAGCCCGATGCGCCGGAGAACGTGCGGAGCGTGTTTCAGCCGATCGCCACCAAAGTGCCCGGTGTGTTCTTCACGGAAGTGCTCCCGCGACTGGCCCAGGTGAACGATCGTTTCACGATGATCCGTTCGATGAGTTACACGCCCAACGGGCTGTTTAACCACACCGCGGCCATCTACCAGATGATGACCGGGTACACGACCGACAAAGTCAGCCCGTCCGGGCAGCTGGAGCCGCCGGCACCGGCCGACTTCCCGAACTTCGGTTCGCAGATCGTGCGGCTGCAGCCCACGACGGAGCCCATGCTCCCCTTCGTCATGCTCCCGCGCCCGCTCCAGGAGAGCAACGTTGTCGGCAAAGGGGGCACCGCGGGTTTCCTGGGCAAAGCCTTCGACCCGTACTACCTCTACCCCACGGGGGACGACATGGATATGAACAAGATGGATCATATCCAGGTCGACGACTTGACGTTGCCCCCCGAGGTCTTTGCCGTGCGACTGCAGCGCCGCGCCCAGCTGCGGAGGATGATTGACGCGCGCATGGAGGAGATCAATCAGGCCATCGCGCATCAGAACCTGGACGCGTATTACGAACAGGCGCTGAATCTGATCGTCTCCGGGCGGGCCCGGCAGGCGTTCGACCTGTCGGCCGAGTCGCCCCAGGTGCGGGAGCAGTACGGACGCAACACGTTCGGCCAGAGCTGCCTGCTGGCACGGCGGCTGGTGGAGGCCGGCACGCGCGTGGTGGAAGTGATCTGGCCAAAGATCGCCAACTCGGACAATCATTCGTGGGACCACCACGTGGGGTTGACCGAGCGGATGAAGAACCAGTCGGCGCCGATGCTCGACACCGGCCTGGCGGCGCTGATCGAAGACCTCGATCAACGCGGGCTGCTCGAGGAGACGCTCGTGGTGGCGGTGGGCGAGTTTGGCCGCAGTCCGCAGAAGGGCGTCAGCACGTCCGGCAACGGCAACAGTGCGGATGGACGCGATCATTGGCCGTACTGCTACACGGCCGTGGTGGCGGGCGCGGGGGTCAAGCGCGGCTACGTGCACGGGCAATCGGACAAGACCGGCTCGGCTCCCCTGGAAGCGCCGGTCCATCCGGGCGAGCTGCTGGCGAGTATTTATCACGCCTTTGGCATCCACCCCGAAACGATTGTCTATAATCACCTGAACCAGCCGCGGGAACTGGTCAAGGCCGAAGCGGTGACGTCGCTCTTTGCGTGACACGCTGCGTACCGCGGCGCGGCCGTTCAGGAGCTCTCCGCGTCCATGCCGATCGAGACCATTTGCCAGACCTGCGCCAGCAAGCTGCGTGTCGACGAGGAAATGTCCGGCAAGCGTGCCCGCTGTCCGCAGTGCGGTTCGGTGTACGTTGTCCCGGCGGCGGTTGCGACGCGGGCCGACGCGCTGGCTGACACCGTGTATCAACCGAAGGGCGGCGAGGACCTGTGGCGGCTCCGTACGCCGGACGGAACGCTTTACGGCCCCGTGTCGCGCAGTGAGTTCGATCAGTGGGTGGCCGAGGGGCGCGTCCCGCCCGGATCGATGGTCCAGCAGGGGACGGATGGCCCGTGGCAGGGGGCCGGCGACCTGTTTCCGCAGGTGTACGGTGCCAGGCCGGTGCTGACCGCGGCAGCGAACCCGTTTGCGGACCGGCCGGCCGACGCCGAGATCGCGTATGCGATCGCCTTACCCTCCGGGCGATGTCGCCCGCACCGCGGCGCGCTGATTGCCGTGCTGGGCGTGCTGGCCCTGTTCTTCTGTCCGCCGCTCGGACTGCTCGCCTGGCTGTTGGGCAGCGCCGACGTGCGCGCGATGCGCAGCGGCACGATGGACCCAGGCGGATTGGCGCTCACGCAGGTGGGCACCATACTCGGCGTTGTCGCGATGGCGTTCGGCGTCCTGTCGCTGGCCCTCGGACTGACAGGCCTTCTGCCCTGAACGACCTGTGGGACTGGGCGTCAACTGCGTAGTGGCGGATCGGATGGCGATGACACCTCTGATGCTGGGCGCGCACATGTCGATGGCCGGGGGGTTTTTCCGGGCCATTGAGCGCGGGCGGGACGTGGGTTGTCAGTGCGTCCAGATGTTTCTCAAGAACAACAACCAATGGCATGCGCCGGACATTGCGGACCGGGACGCTGAGCGGCTGGCGGACGCGATCGCCGATTGCGGGATGCGGCACGTGATCGCGCACAGTTCGTACCTGATCAACCTAGCCAGCCCCGACAAGGCGCTGTGGCGCAAGTCGCTCGATGCCTTCGTCACGGAGCTGCAGCGGGCCGAGCGGCTGGGGATTCCCTATGTCGTGCTGCATCCTGGGGCGCACACGACAGGTTCGGAGCGCGCCGGTCTGCGGCAGGTCGTCCGGGCCCTGAACGAAGTGCATCGCCAGACGCGCGGCCTGCGGGCCATGTGCCTGCTGGAGAACACGGCGGGGCAGGGGACCTGCCTCGGCTGGCGGCTTGAGCAGCTGGCCGCCATCCTGGACGCGGTCCGGTGTCCGGAGCGGCTGGGCGTGTGCTTCGACACCTGCCACGTGTTCGCCGCGGGCTACGGTTTGGCCGCTCAGTCCGAGTATCGGCAGACCATGCGCGCGCTGCAGCAACTGATCGGGTTCGAGCGCATCAAGGCGATTCATCTGAACGACAGTAAACGCGAGCGGGGGTCGCGCGTCGACCGGCACGAGCACATTGGTCGCGGGCAGATCGGGGCGGAGGGCTTTCGCCGCGTGCTGGCCGATCGCCGGCTGCGGGGTATTCCCATGTACCTGGAGACACCCAAGGGCCTCGAGCCGCGCAGCAAACTGGAGTGGGACGTGGTGAACTTGCGGCGTCTGCGGGCGCTCGCCCAGAATGGTTCCTAAACAGATGCACGACACTCCTTTTCACGTTCCGTATGTCCTGCGGTTGCGGTTCACGCACGATGTGCTGGGCGCGGACACGCACGTCCTGCTCGACCTGCTCGAGCCCTCCGGCCACGGTCCGCCGCGCGTGCAGTTCTGGGTGGACGAACACCTGACGCTGGCGAACCCCCAGCTGGAACCGCGTCTGGAGGCTCTGTGTCAGCGGCACGCCGACCGTTTTGTGTGCGCGAGCGCCCTGCATGTCGTCGCCGGCGGCGAAACGATCAAGAACGACATTCATCTGTTAGAGCGGATCCTGAAGGCGATGCACGCCGCCGACCTGGATCGGCGCAGTTATGTGGTGGTCCTCGGCGGCGGTGCGGTGCTGGATGCAATCGGCTTTGCGGCCGCCATCGCCCACCGGGGCATCCGGCTGATTCGGCTCCCCACGACGACTCTGTCGCAGGCGGATTCGGGGATCGGCGTAAAAAACAGTGTCAACCTGTTCCAGAAGAAGAACTGGCTCGGCACGTTCGCCGTGCCCTGGGGTGTGGTGAACGACGCCGCGCTGCTGCGCACGCTCACCGACCGGGATTTCCGCTGCGGATTCGCGGAAGCGGTGAAAGTCGCGCTGCTCAAGGACCCGGCCCTGTTCGCCGAGCTTGAGCAGTCGGCGGACGCGTTGGGCCGCCGCGACATGGCCGTCGCCGGTCGGGTGATACGGCGGTCGGCCGAGCTGCACATGGACCACATCACTCGTGGGGGCGACCCGTTTGAGGCAGCCGAAGCCAGGCCACTGGATTTTGGGCATTGGTCCGCGCATCGGCTGGAGGCGCTGAGCGATTTTGCGTTGCGTCATGGGGAAGCCGTGGCGATTGGCGTCGCGGTCGATACGGTCTACGCCGCGCGCGTGCTGGGGCTGCCCCGCCGCGACGCCCTGCGGGTCCTGGTCTGCTTGCGGCGACTGGGCTTCCGACTGTACGATCCCGCCCTGGACGACGCAAACAGCCTGCTGCGCGGCCTGGAGGAGTTCCGGCAACATCTCGGGGGACGTCTCACATTGACCATGCTGGCCGGAATTGGCGGCCCGATCGACGTGCATGAAGTCGACACCGCGCACATGTGCGCGGCGATTGGCGCTGTGGCGGCGTTTGCCCAGGGGACCGATCAGGACCTGTGGGCCTGACGAACGTAAGCCTCGGGTGGCTGGGTACAAGGGGTGGCTGGGGACAAGCGCCGGGTGGCTGGGGACGAGCGCCGGGTGGCTGGGGAGAAGCGCCGGGTGGCTGGGGAGAAGCGCCGGGTGGCTGGGGACGAGCGCAGCGAGCCCCCAGCACTGCGCCGGGTGGCTCGGGACAAGGGGTGGCTGGGGACGAGCGCAGCGAGCCCCCAGCACTGAGTTGTCCAGCGCGCCGTTGGCCGACGGACCTGTTCGGTGGCGGATATGCCGGGTACGAGGCCTATAGCGTCCAGGGGCAACGGCGCGAGTTTTCCGCGACCCCGTCCTGCCTGTCCGCCGATGTTGCATGGGTAGCCGGCCACGCGGCCAAGTCGTGCGCAAGGCAGTGTTCCACGGGGCCGGCACGAGCCGGCGCGGATGTGCTCGTTGAAAACCAGCTCGCTCGCCGATACGATGGTGCGAACCGGACACTTGGTCACAGGGCGAAGCGGATCGGTTTGGGGATTCCTCGGCTCGTTGACGTGTGCTATGGGTATCACGTATTTTCGGCGATACCGGCTCGAAATGGCGCTCACGCGGACGCTCTTTCCGTGCCCGCCGCTGCCGCCGTACTACCAACTGTTGCCGTGGAACCCGGACGACTTGGATGGGCATGCGGAAGCCAAGTACCAGAGTTTCTGCGGCGAGATTGACGCGCACGTGTTTCCGTGCCTGGGCGAACGAGAGGGATGTCGACGTTTGATGGAAGAGATCACGCGGCGGGACAATTTCGTGCCGGAGGCGACGTGGCTGCTGGTGCACCAGGTGCCCGGACAGCGGCGGCCGGAGTACTGCGGCACGATCCAGGGACTGCGCGACCGGCAGGACTACGGCGCCATCCAGAATCTCGGGGTGACGCCTCCGCATCGCGGGCGCGGACTGGGCACGACCCTGCTGGGCCAGGCGTTGGCGGGTTTCCGCCTGGCCGGGCTGCGCCGCTCCTGCCTGGAAGTCACCGCCCAGAACACCGGGGCCATTCGCCTGTACACGCGGTTGGGCTTCCGCCGGGTGAGGACCGTCTACAAGGCGGTCGAGGTCGCGTACGCGTGAGGCGAGGCTGGTTGTGACTGATCCGATCGAGATTCATCAGTACGAGAACGGGCTGGTCCTCGTCACGCAGTGCATGGACTGGGTCGAGTCCGCTGCGTTTTCCTTGCTGGTGCCCGCCGGCTGCAGCCGCGATCCGCGATCGCAGCTCGGTCTGGCCAATCTCACCTGTGAGATGGCTCAGCGCGGCTGCGGCGCGCGCGACAGCCGCCAGTTTGTCAACGATCTGGAAAACCTGGGTGTGGATCACAACGCGTCGGTGTCGTTGGCGCACACCAGCTTTGGCGGGGCGATGCCGGCCGAGTGCGTGGAAGCGGCGTTGGCGATCCACGCCGACCTGGTGTTGCGCCCACATCTGCCCGCCGACCAGCTGGAGGATGCCCGGCTCTCGTGCATCCAGGAGCTCCGCGCGCTGGAGGATGACCTCGCCCAGCGCGCGATGCACGAACTGCGTCGCCAACGCTACGGAGATCCCTGGGGGCGACACAGCGCCGGGACGCTCGACGCGATCCAGCGCGCGAAGCTCGAGGATGTGGCTCAGTTCCACGCCGCGACTTACCGGCCCAACGGTGCCATTGTGAGCGTCGCGGGAAAGATCGATGCTGCGCGTTTGCGTGACACGGTCGGCGAGTTGTTTGCCGCGTGGTCGCCCGCCCCCGTCCCCGAACAGACCCCGTCGGCCGGCAACGGCACCTGCACGCACTTGCCGCACGACTCGAACCAGACGCACATCACGCTGGGGTTCCCCAGCGTGCCGTACGGGCATCGGGACTACTATCAGGCCCGGGCCGCCGTGGGGGTGCTGAGCGACGGGATGAGTTCCCGCTTGTTCACGGAAGTGCGTGAACGGCGCGGGTTGTGTTATGCGGTGTACGCGGTGTGCCACACGCTGCGCGACCGCGGCTCGGTCTTCTGCTACGCCGGAACGACGACCGAACGCGCGCAGGAGACGCTGGATGTGATCGTGCACGAGCTGCGTCAGCTGGCGCAGGGGATCCGCGCCGACGAACTGCAGCGACTCAAGGCGCGTCTGAAGAGCGCTCTGATCATGCAGCAGGAATCGAGTGCGGCACGGAGCGGTTCGATTGCCGCGGACTGGTACTATCTCGGGCGCGTCCAGACGCTGGCCGAGGTCGGCCGCATCGTGGACGAGCTGTCCTGCGAGAGCATCAATGGCTACCTGGCGGCACATCCACCCGGCGCATTGACCGTCGTCACGCTCGGCCAGCAGCCTCTGGAGCTACCGCGTTGAAATTCCGTCACGCCTGCCTCGAAAACGGTCTGCAGATCATCGCCGAGTGCAACCCCGCCGCGTACTCGGCGGCCATCGCCTTCTTCGTCCATACCGGCGCGCGGGATGAGACCGATGCGCTGTCCGGGGTGAGCCATTTTCTCGAACACATGGCCTTCAAGGGCACGGCGCAGCGCTCGGCGGACGACGTCAACCGCGAGCTGGATGAAATGGGGGCCCACGCCAATGCGTTCACCAGCGAAGAACAGACCGTCTACCACGTCACGGTGCTGCCCGAATACCAGCACCCGGCGCTGGACCTGTTGAGCGACATCATGCGGCCCGCGCTGCGTCCGGCCGACTTCGACACGGAAAAACAGGTGATCCTGGAGGAGATTGCCAAGTACGAAGACCAGCCTCCCTTCGGCGCGCACGAAAAGAGCATGGCGTTCCACTTCCAGGATCATCCGCTCTCCCGCAGCGTGCTCGGTACCCTGGCCAGCGTGTCCGCACTCTCCCCCGACCAGATGCGGGGCTATTTCGCACGCCGTTACGTGCCGAACAACATGACCCTGGCGGCCACCGGCCACATCGATTTCGAAGCCCTCGTGCGCCAGGCGCGCACCCTGTGCGGCAACTGGCACCCCAGGCACGTGGAACGTCAGCGGCCGAGGGCCAAGGCCCATCAGGGCTTCCAGGTTTTCCCCAACGACATCGCCACACAGCAGTACGTCGTGCAGATCGCCAACGGCCCCAGCGCCGAAGACGACGGCCGCTTTGCCGCGCGCATCCTCAGCACAACCGTCGGTGACGACAGCGGCAGCCGCTTCTTCTGGAAATTGATCGACAGTGGCCGCGCCGACTGCGCCGTGATGTACTCGTACGAGTATCAAGGAACCGGCATGTACATGTCGATGCTCTCCGGCGCGCCGGAGGAGACGGCCGACAACCTGCAGGAGATCTTGGACACGCTCCGGAGCGTCCAACGGGACGGCATTACTCCCGAGGAACTGTCCCAGGCGCAGAACAAGATCTGCTCCCAGGTCGTCCTGCAGAGCGAACGTCCCACGAATCGGCTCTTCGCGATCGGCGAGAACTGGCTGCAGCGGCGCTGCTACCAGTCGGTGCGCGACCTGATCGAATGCTACCGCAGCGTGACGTGCGATCATGTGAACCAGGTCCTCGCCCAGTTCCCGTTGACCGAGTGCAGCACGGTGGCCGTCGGTCCGCTCCGAGAGCTGGCGATGCCGAATTAGAACCACACCGCAGGACGGGCGTCCCGGCGGGAAGGGCGTCCCCGCCCGTCACCGCGCAAGTACGATGGGCGTCCTTGCCCCTCGCACGGTCCTGGTATAGGCTCGTGGCTCGTGCGCAGCAGGGCCAATCAGGCTGCCAACTGGAAAGGAACGGCATCGTGAGAGAGCGAACACTCGTGCTGCTCAAGCCGGACTGCGTGCAGCGGCGTCTGGTGGGGCAGATGATCAGCCGCTTCGAGAACAAAGGCTTTAACATCGTGGCGATGAAGCTCCTGCGCATCTCGCCCGACCTGGCCAGGCAGCACTACGCGGAGCATGTGTCCAAGCCGTTCTATCCCGGCCTCGAGCGCTTCATCACCGGCGGTCCGGTGGTGGCGTTGATCGTGGAGGGCCCCGAAGCGATTCGCGTGGTCCGCGAGATGCTGGGGGCGACCAGTGGCCTGCAGTCGGCTCCCGGCACGATCCGCGGCGATTTCAGCTGCAGTCGGCAGATGAACCTCGTGCATGCCTCCGACGGACCGGCGGCCGCGGCGCGGGAAATCGCGCTGTACTTCGACGACGGCGAGATCCAGGCCGACGAGCTCACGCTGCGTCCCTGGCTGCTGGCCGCGGACGAATAACCGTCCCTTAAATGGAACTGCATGATTCCGGAAACTTCCGGGTGGCTGGGGACGAGCGCAGCGAGCCCCCAGCGTTCGGCGTTCCGGGCGCTCGCTGCGCTCGACCCTGCCCACTCCAGGATTCGGCATTTCCGGAATCACGCAACTCGCTTTACAGTTTCCCCGCCGGCGTTTCAGCACGCAGCTGCTCAATCATCGCGCGCGTCGCGGACTCGACGGCCTGCTGCCAGTCTCCGTCGGCGGTGCGCGAGCGGTATTCCGGGCGCGCGTAGGCAAAGATGATGCCGCGCGAGTTGTTGACCAGCGCTCCCAGGCCGTCCTGAGCGAACGCGTCACGCACGTCGCCGGCACCCGCTCCTTGCGCTCCATAACCGGGTACCAGGAACCACGTCGCGGGCATCGCCGCGCGTAGCGACGCCAGTTGCTCCGGATAGGTCGCGCCCACGACGGCCCCCACGGCACCGTACCCGTGGGTGCCGCGCGTCCGGGCCGCCAGCTGCTGGACGACATCGGCCACCCGCTGATAAAGCGGCCGACCGTCGCACCCGACCAGGTCCTGGAACATCCCGCCACCTGGATTCGAGGTCTTCACCAGCACGAAGATCCCCGCCTGCCGTTGGACGGCCAGTTCAACAAAGGGCTCCAGGCTGTCCGCGCCCAGATACGGGCTGACCGTCAGGGCGTCGGCGCCCCAGGCACTCGGCGGACTCGGTCCCAGATAGGCTTCGGCATAGGCCGAGGCCGTCGATCCAATGTCGTTCCGCTTGCCGTCGAGGATCACGAGCAGACCACGGTCGCGGGCGGCGGCGATGACCTGCGCCAGGGCGGCCATGCCGGGCGGGCCCAGCTGCTCGAAAAACGCCGCTTGCGGTTTGACGGCCGGAACCAGCGGCGCCACGACATCGATGACACCACGACAGAACGCCAGGTACTGCTCGGCAACCGCCGCCAGGTCGCGCCCGTCGCGGTGGCCGCGCAGCACGGCCGGCAGACTCTCCCAGCGGGGATCGAGCCCGACCAGCACCGGCGTCCGGCAGCGCCGAACCGCCCCCACCAATTGGTCGGCGAAATGTTTCATGTGCGGCTCCCGCGTTGGGCCTTGAACGCACGGCCGCTCACGGCGCGGCCGGTTCCACGACCAAAGCCACCGACGCTTCGGGGGCAAAGTATCTCGCGAAAGTCTCCTGGACCTGCGCGGCCGAGATCGCCTCGTACGCTGCCGGGGCCTGCACGATGTCGTCCAGCTGGAATCCGTCGAACGTCAGCTGGGCCAGACGACTCAGCCAGTAGGCGGGATCGCGCATCTGTTCGTCAAGCGTGTTGGCGATCTGCTTCTTGGCAACTGACAACTCTTCGTCAGTAATACCTGCTTTGGCCATGGAGGTGAACATGGCGTTGATCTTGTCCAGCAGCCGCTGTGCCTTGGCCGGGTCCGTGGGCGCGACGGCGGCCATTGTGCCGAAACCGGGATACGTCGTGCCTGGTCGGAAGCCGGCTCGGATACTGTAGACCAGCTGCTCCTCCTCGCGAATCTCTTTGATCATCCGCGTGGTCAGAATCATGGCGGCAATGTTCAAGGCCCGCGTGTCCGGCAGATTGGTCTCGTCCGATCCATAGAAGCCGCAGTAGACCACGGCTTGCGGCGTTTCCGACTCAATTGTGCGGTGGATTGCGCGCGGCCCGCGGGGCCGATCCAGCTGCCGCAGCTCGGCAAACGCGTCCGGCGCGATCCGCGGACGCGACGGGAGCGAACCCAGGTAGCGTGCCACCAGCTCCAGGGCCCGGTCCCGCGGCAGATCGCCGACCACCGCAACTTCGATCGGCGATTGCGCGATCAGCTGGTCGAGACGCGTCTGAGCGGCGGCGGCGGCGAGCCGGTCGACCTGGGCGATCGTCACCGGTTGGGTCCGTGCGACGTCCTCGGGATACGGTGCCGCCGCAGCCGCCAGCATGCCGGCCTGCAGCGGATTCTTCTCGACTCCCTGCAGCGTGGTCCGCAGCACCGTCGTGAATTGCTCGAACGCCGCCGGCTCCACGCGCGGTGCGGTCAGCAGCAGATGAGCCAACTGCAGGCCGCTCTCCAGGTCGTCCGGACTGCCAGTCACGGTCAGACTGATCGAACCGGAGGCGCCGCTGGCCATCCCGCCGCGGTCGCCGCCCGATCCGCCGACGCCGCCGCGCACGCTGATCTTCTTGCCGGTCATCAGGCTGCGAATATCGGACGAGGTTAGCCCACGCGTGGCCGGCTGCATCCAGGCCACCGTGGCGGACTGGGTGACGCCCCGATCCTCAGCGGTTTCGTGCAGTTCCCCGCCCAGCAGCGTGATGCGGACGGTCACGTCGTTCTTCCGCGTGTCCATGAACCGGTAGTGGGCTCGCACGTTGTTCGACAACCAGCACGACCAGACGCCCGACGCGGCATGTTCCGTCAGTTCGGACACCGTGCCTGGTTCGGGCAGGGACGCCAGCAACTGGGTGGGGCGTGCCTGCGGCGTTTCCCGCTCCGGCCGCACCGCCAGAGAGCGGGTGGCCAGCTCCAGCAGTTCCGACTCGGTGGGCACGTCCGCCGAAGCAGGCAGGATGGCGATGGCACACACCGCGGTCGGATCGAATTCGGCGGCAAAACGCTGAGCGACCTCGTCGGGTGTAATCGTGGGGGTCAGCTGGTTGAGCAATTGCAGCTGCTGCGCAGCGCCCATGATCGGCTCACCTGCGGCGATGGCCTGGTTCATCTGCCGCAGCAGCGTGCCGGCCGGCTGCGTGCTTTCCGTCTCGGCGTTGCGGGCCAGGCCGCTGCGAATCTCCTTGACGGCATCGTCGAGCTCCTGCGGCGAGAAACCATAGAGCCGACCACGCTGCAGCTCCGCCGCCAGCTCGGCCAGCGCTTCCCGCCACTTGCCCGGCCGCGCGCGACCGTCCAGATCGGCGGTGTACAGCGCTCCGGCCTGGTTGCCAGCCGAGACGCCCCCGCTCACATAGCTGGTCTGACCCGTCGCGATCTTGTCCTGCAGACGACGATTCAGCGCCACCACGCCCAGCGTCGTGACCAGGTCGTCCCGCCACTGCGCCACCGTGGTCGTCGCCGGTCGAGCGGGTTCGATCCGCGTGATGCGGATCTGCTCCGTCGGCACTTCGGAGTCGCTGGCCACGATGGCGAAACTCTCGGTGTAGGCCGTCACGCCGATCTCTTGCGGCGTCGGCCGCGCGACGGTCGGCAGCGGGGCGAAGTGTTCCGTAATGAGCTGCAGGATCTGCGCCGGATCGCTGTCCGCCACGATCAACAGCGTGGCGTTCGACGGAACGTACCACCGCCCGTAGTAGTCCTGAAAGTCCGCGCGCTGCACACTGTTGATCGTTTCCTCGGTGCCAATGGTGATCCGCTGCCCGAAAATTGAGCCCGGAGCGATCCGCTCCAGCATGTAGTACATCGTGCGCTGCTGGCCCGACAGGCTGCGACGCCGCTCCTCCTGGATGATCTGCCGCTCGGATTCAATCTCCGCAGGCAGCAGCGACAGGCGGGACAACACATCGGCCAGGAAGGTCATGCCCTGCGCCAGCGCTTCACGATCCACACGCGGCAGCGCCAGCTGGTACGTCGTCTGATCGAAGCTGGTGAAGGCGTTCTGATCGCGGCCGAAGGTCATGCCGAGCGACTGGAAGAACGGTACGACCGAACCGGGCGGGAAGTTCTCGGAGCCGTTGAAGGCCATGTGCTCCAGATAGTGGGCCAGGCCGCGCTGCGGGTCGGTTTCGTTGAGCGACCCCGAGTGGATGTGCAGCCACAGGGCGGCCCGCCCGGGCGGATTCGCGTGCTGGCGGATGACGTACCGCAGGCCGTTGTCGAGCTGGCCGGTGACCAGCGCCGGATCGGTCGGCAGCGGCTGAGCGTCCGCGCCGGTGGCAAGCGTCACGAGCACTGTGCAGAGGAAGATCATCCACGTCATGAGACGCATGAGTCGGCTCCAGGAAGGAACGGGGAACAGGCGATCCGGGAATCTGCGACCGGGGCGGGCGAGGCACGTCGGCCTGCGGCCGCCCACCCCCGGGCCCGGTTGCTCCCCATTCTAGCGGCCCGCGTGCAGACGGATACCGGACCTTGTCCGAACGGCCCCGATCTGCCATATTCGTGATCGAGGCTCCGGGCCGCCACCGGCGTGCCCCCCTCTGCGTGCGGGGTGTAGCGCAGCCTGGTCTAGCGCGTTTGACTGGGGGTCAAAAGGTCGCTGGTTCGAATCCAGTCACCCCGATTTTGGCCGCTTCGCGGCCAAAATAGAGCAGGAGAGAGGAGAGAGGAGAAAGTA
>JALOQX010000170.1 GCA_025459265.1 Pirellulaceae bacterium
GGTCGCCCGGCGGGCGGTCCGCGCCAAGAGAGCCCACCAGCAGGTAGACGACCAGCGGCAAGACGTAGGGGAACCACGTATCGCGTGCCAGCCACCGCTGACGCAAGGATGATCCAGTGGTGACGGTCGCATCGGCTGACGCAGGGCACATGGGTGTTACCATGGTGATCCAAGTCGTTACGAAACGGTTAGCCCGGCCGGTCCATTCCGGCCCGCGGTTCGGACGGGCTGGACTCCTGGCGATTTTCTGACCTTTCCGGCCCGATAATTTCGAGTAAGATACCAGCGGAATGCGCTCGGCAACACCCTTGACGGTTGCGCGCTGACCGGGTCAGTCGTCCTGCGGTGCTGCCTTCCTCGCTTTGCCCGCTGCACCACGCGTCGGTCGAGGATCGCCGTCCAGGGGAGGCCCCTGCCGCGTGGACGCCGGCTGCGGCTGCTGAGTAAACGCTCGGTTCGCCCCGTCCTCCCTGCCGGGAGTCGCCGCAGCGGATGCATGAGAAACGATCAGGTGGCTTATGGAACTGCAACGACTTCGAAATATCGGTATCTCGGCCCACATCGACTCGGGCAAGACGACGCTCAGCGAGCGCATTTTGTACTACACCGGGCGGATCCACAAAATGGAGGAGGTCAAGGGGGACGGTGCCGGGGCCACGATGGACCACATGGAGTTGGAGCGTGAGCGCGGGATTACCATTACCAGTGCAGCGACCAGCGTCGAGTGGGAGGGGCATCAGATCAACCTGATCGACACGCCCGGGCACGTTGATTTCACGGTGGAGGTGGAACGGAGTCTGCGCGTGCTCGATGGAGCGATTCTGGTCCTCTGCGCCGTGGGGGGAGTGCAGTCGCAGTCGTTGACTGTCGATCGGCAGATGAAACGCTATCACGTCCCGCGGCTGGCCTTCATCAACAAAATGGACCGCACCGGCGCTGAGGCGCTGCGGGTGTGCCAGGAGATTCGCGACAAGCTGGGGGATGAAGCCATCCTGATGCAGTATCCGATCGGGTCGGGCGAGTCGTTTCGCGGTGTGATCGACCTGGTCACGCAGCAGGCCCTCTTCTTCGACGGCGAGAACGGCGAGCGAGTGCGGTGCGCGGCCATCCCGACGGAACTGCAGGCGGAGGCGCAGGCGGCACGCACGCAGATGCTCGAGGCGTTGGCGATGTACAGTGACGAGCTGATGGAACTGCTGCTCTCCGAGGAACCCGTACCCGAAGCACTGGTGCACAGCATCACGCGCTCCGTGGTCCAGCAGCAGGACGTCACCGCCGTGTTCCTGGGCAGTGCCTACCGCAACAAGGGCGTCCAGCCGCTGCTGGACGCCGTCGTACGCTACCTCCCGTCTCCCCCGGAACGCAGTATTTCCGCTCGTCGCGTGGATGACCCGCAACAGACAGTGCCACTGGCCGCCGACCCGCAGGCACCCTTCGTCGGCATGGCCTTCAAGATCGTCGACGACCCCTACGGACAGCTCACGTTTCTCCGCCTCTATCAGGGGCGGGTGCAGAAAGGTGAGATGTATTACAACCAGCGCACGGGCAAGCGGGATCGATTCAGCCGGATCCTCCGCATGCATGCCGACAAGCGGGCGGAAATCGACGGGGCCGCGGCCGGTGACATCGTGGCCGTCATGGGAATCGACTGCGCCAGCGGCGATACCTACGCGGCGTCCCCCGGCTTCTGCTCGCTCGAAAGCATGTTCGTCCCCGAGCCGGTGATCCAGGTGTCCGTCACCCCGGCCAATCGCGCGGACGCGGACCGCCTGAGCAAGGCGCTCGCCCGGTTCCGCAAGGAAGATCCCACGTTCCGCGTCCAGTCGGACCAGGAGACCAACGAGATCCTGATCGCGGGTATGGGCGAACTCCATCTCGAGATCTACGTCGAGCGGATTCGACGCGAGTACCGCGTGGAAGTGGAGGTGGGTCCGCCGAAGGTCAGTTACCGCGAATCCCCAACGCAGTCGGTGGAGTTCAATTACAGGCACCGGAAACAAACCGGCGGCTCCGGCCAGTACGCCCATATTATCGGACGCCTCGAGGTGTTGGGCGACGAACGGGAAGCCGATTTCGTCTTCGAAGAACAGGTCGTCGGGGGCCGCATTCCCAAGCAGTACATTCCGTCGATCGAGCGAGGATTCCGGGACTGCCTGGCCAAGGGGCCACTGGCGGAGTTCCCGGTCGTGGGCGTCAAAGCCGTGATCGAGGACGGTTCCTATCACGAAGTGGACAGCAGCGACAAGGCGTTCCAGATCTGCGCCCAGGGCTGCTTCCGCGAGACGTTTCCCCGGACCAAGCCCGTCCTGCTCGAACCGGTCATGAGACTGGACGTCGTCTGCCCGCAGCAGTTCCAGGGGACCATCGTGGGCGACCTGACCAGCCGGCGCGGCATGATCCTTTCGACGGAAATGCGGGAAGGTAACACGGACATCGTGGCGGAAGTCCCGCTGGCCGAAACGTTCGGTTACGCGACCGACCTGCGCAGCATGACCCAGGGGCAGGGGACCTTCACCATGGAACTGTCCCGCTACCGGCGCGTGCCCGCCTCACTGCAGGAAGCCATCGTGGCGGAGAAAAAGGAAGCGCAGCTGGTTGGCTCACGCTGAACCGGATCAGGAAACGGCGACGTCCGCGTCACCCCACCCGTAGGTGACGCGCAGCGCCTGGTGCACGGCCCGCGTCACGTCGGCAAAGCGGACCGGCTTGCGCAGCACCGTGAACGCCTGCACGTCTCGTGCATGGGCCTCCAGGGTGTCGTCACAGCCGGCCGAGAGCAAGATGCACGGCAGGATCAGCCGTCGCTGTCGGATCTGCCGAATCGTCTCCAGCCCGTTCAACCGGGGCATGTGCATGTCCGTCAACAGCACGTGCACGGGTTGGCGCGCGACGATTTCGAGTGCCTCCGCACCATCGCAGGCCGTCAGCGTGTGGAATCCGCGGGGCGCGAAGACACTGCAGAGTGTCTCGCGGAAAGCACCGTCGTCGTCGGTGATCAACAAGCTGGGCGGAGAGATCAACACGTTACCACGCCTTCCGACCGAACCGCGCCGAAGTCGGGCGACAGGAACCGCGTTCGCTCAGTTCCGTCCCGCCGATCCTTCGCACCGCTCTCCCACGGTGTGACGAACGCCAGCCCACCGCCACTCCCTCTCTAGCAACTGTAGTGCCAAATCGGCCGGTTGGCGCTGGGCGATGTCATTCGCGGCCGCGCAAATCGTTGTTTTCGCACCACTTCATCAGAACCTCGGGCAAGCAACTCGTCAAACGCGCGCAGCTTCCGCCAGCGGGGTAGAGGCGGCGGCCGACCAAGCCCGGCTGCCAAAACGGCAGTCCGCTCGGCCGCTCGACTCCGCCTGTCGTGGCCCTTGGCGGGGCTCCGGTTGCTCGCGGTGAGCTCCCCTTCCTATACTACCTAGGCGTGCAATGCGTGGCGGGCGCCGGGTGGTGCCGGGCCGGGCGCGCTTCGCTGCGACTTCAGGGTGGTTGTGCCGACCAGCCCGGCAGGCGAATCACGTACCTTCCCCGAGCAAGCGGGATGGAAAGGCGTCCGGTGGCTGCATCGACCGATTGTCGCCCCTTTCTGGCTCGAAATGAGTTTCTGATCCGGCGGCTGCACTCGCTCACAGGGTTAATCCCTGTCGGGGCGTTCATGACCGTGCATCTGGCCACCAATGCGAGCGTGCTGGACGGCCCGGCCACCTTCCAGCGGGCGGTGTACCAGATCCACTCGTTGGGCCGCCTGCTGCCGGTCGTCGAATGGGCGTTCATTTTCCTGCCTATCCTCTTTCACGGCCTGTTGGGCCTGGTGATCATCCGCGGCGGGATGGTCAACACCGGCAGTTACCCGCTGATCGGTAACATCCGTTACGTACTGCAGCGTGCCACCGGCGTGATTGCCTTGGTGTTTATTCTCTGCCACGTCTTCCACATGCACGGCTGGTTTCACAGCGAGCTGTGGCTCGAGCGTGTGGTCGAACCGTTGGGCGGCGGGCGGTTTCGCCCCTTCAGCGCTCCCTCCACGCTTGGCGCTGCGATGCAGGGGGGGCTGGTCATTCCGGCCCTCTACGCGGTCGGCCTGGTGGCGTGCGTCTATCACCTGGCCAATGGCCTGTGGACGATGGGCATCACGTGGGGAGTCTGGGCAGGACCGCAGGCGCAGCGGCGGGCCAACTGGATCTGCGGCACGGCCGGTGTGGTTCTGGGCATCCTCGCCTTGTCAGCCCTCTACGGGGCGATGACGGTGGATGTACCGCGGGCGGTGGAAATTGAAGACGCTCTGTACGAAGCGAGGGTGACGGCGCACAAGCTCGCACCCAACGAGCGGAAGCGAGCTGACGCCGAGCGCACCGGGCGCGGTGGTTCGCGGGTTGAATGAAGGAAAGTGCATGGCGCGACAACGGGTGATGGTCGTGGGTGGCGGGCTGGCCGGCTTGTCGGCAGCCATGAAGCTGGCCGAACTCGGCATCGACGTGGACGTGATGAGCCTGACGCCGGTCAAGCGCTCGCACAGCGTCTGTGCGCAAGGAGGCATCAACTCCTGCAGCGACCAGACGCGGCAGGCAGGGGACTCGGAATGGAAGCATTTCGATGACACCGTCTATGGCGGAGATTTTCTGCAGCACCAGCCGCCAGTCAAAGAGATGGCGTACTGGGCGCCGAAGATCATCAACTTGATGGACCGGCTCGGGGTCACGTTCAACCGGACGACCGAAGGCTTCATCGATCGGCGGCGGTTCGGCGGCACGCTCTACAAGCGGACGGCCTTCGCGGGAGCCACAACGGGCCAGCAACTGCTCTACGCGCTGGACGAGCAGGTTCGGCGTTGGGAAGTCGCGGGGAAGGTGCGCAAGTACGAGCACTGGGACTTCCTCGGTCCGGTGCTGGACAACCACGGGGTGTGCCGGGGCTGCGTGGGCCAGGACCTGGTCTCGATGGAGATTCGCGCCTTTCCCGCGGATGCGGTGCTCATCGCCAGCGGCGGATGCGGGCTGCTCTACGGCCGTTCCACCAATTCCGTGATGTGTACGGGCAGCGCCGTGAGCCGCTGTTTTCAGGCGGGCGCGAAGTACGCCAACGGTGAGTTCATTCAGGTGCATCCGACGGCGGTGCCCGGTGCCGACAAGCTGCGTCTGATGAGCGAATCCGCGCGGGGGGAAGGGGGTCGGGTGTGGGTACCCCGCACGCCCCAGGACCCGCGCAATCCGCGCGACATTCCGGAGTCCGAGCGGTACTACTTTCTGGAAGAGCGGTACCCGCAGTACGGCAACCTCGTGCCGCGGGATATCGCCACGCGGGAGATTTTCGACATCTGCATCAACGAGGGGTTGAGCGTGGAAAAGGGGCGGCAGTGCGTGTACCTCGATCTGACGCACATCCCGCGCCAGGAACTCGACCGCAAACTCGGCGGGATCCTGGAAATCTACGAGAAGTTCCAGGGCGTGGACCCGCGCGTGACACCGATGAAGATCTTCCCCGCCGTGCACTACTCGATGGGCGGCCTGTGGGTCGACTACGACCGGACGGCCGACGGCGGACTCCGCAGCGCGTCGCCCACCAACATGGTCACGAACCTTCCAGGGCTCTATGCGCTGGGCGAATGCAACTACCAGTACCACGGCGCGAACCGCCTCGGCGCGAACTCGCTGCTGAGCTGCATTTTTGACGGCTTGTTTGCCGCACCGGGGCTCGAGGTCTGGCTCTCGTCGCGGGCAACCGCGGCGGCGGAAGCGCCGGCGTCGTTGTTCGAGTCGGAAGTGCGCCGGCAGCAGGCCTGCCAGCAGGAGCTGATCCGTCGGCCCGCCGGTGGTGAGAACCCCTACCTGCTCCACCAGACGCTGGGCGAGGTCATGACCAAGGCCGCCACGGTCGTCCGCCGCAATCCGCAGCTGCGCGACGCGCTCCGCGAAGTCGAGGAACTCGCGGCGCGTGCCAAGCGCTGTGCGCTGGCCGATACCGGGCAGTGGACCAACCAGAACCTGGTGTTCACGCGGGCGCTGCTCGACATGTTCCCGCTGGCCCAGACCATCCTGCGCGGCGCGCTGGCCCGCGACGAGTGCCGCGGTGCACACTACAAGCCGGAATTCGCCATGCCGCACTTGACCGGGGAAACCACCGCGCAGCGACGGGCGGAAGCCGACGCGTGGTGCACGCGTTTCGACGAGAATAACCGCCGGTGGCTGAAATCCACGGTGGCCGTCTGGCAGCCGCGTGAGGAGTCCGTGCAGCTCTCCTACGAGGATGTCGACACGTCCCTGATTCCTCCCCGGCCGCGACTCTACGGACTGGTGGGTGCAGCGCTGATTGAAGAAGTCTGGAACCAGCGGGTGACGGCCCAGCTGGCACGGGTCCCCTGAGCGGCTCGGCGGCAGCCGGCCCCTGGCGGCGGCGCCGCGGCAGGCAACTCGTTATTACGTCTACCACAAGGTGCGAAACGGCCCATGGCAGAGAACCATCGCGAAGGCGAGGCTGCGAAGACTTTCGACGTGCGGATCCTGCGGCAGGCCGGTCCGGGCCAGGCCAGCTACTGGGAACGCCACCGCGTGTCCTACGAACCGGACATGAACGTGATCAGCGTGCTGCAGAAGATTGCGGCGCACCCGCGGACTGCCGACGGCCAGGACGTCACCCCGGTGGCCTGGGACTGCAACTGCCTCGAAGAAGTCTGCGGCTCGTGCACGATGGTCATCAACGGCCGCGTGCGGCAGGCCTGCTCCGCGCTGGTCGATCGACTGCTGGAACAACACCCTGACGAGATCGAACTGCGCCCGGCCAGCACCTTCCCAGTCGTGCGGGACCTGGTGGTGGACCGCGGGCGGTTGTTTCAAGCCCTGAAGAAAGTGACCGCCTGGGTCGCCGTCGACGGGTACTATGACCGCGGCGAAGGCCCACCCCAGTCGCAGGAGGAGCAGGAACAGCTCTACCCGCTGAGCCACTGCATGAGTTGCGGCTGCTGCCTGGAAGCGTGTCCGCAGTATGCGCGGGTCGAGTTAACACGCGGGGTGGATGAGTCCCCGGAGGAATTCGTACAGCGCCAGGCGGAAACCTACGACCGCCTGTTCCTGGGTCCGCATGCCATCAGCCAGGTCATCCTGTTCAACTCCCATCCGACCGGACGCCACATGTCGTCCCTGCGACTCGATGCCCTGATTGCCGAGGGGGGGATTCAGCTCTGCGGCAACGCGCAGAACTGCGTCGCCGTCTGTCCCAAAGACATCCCGCTCACAACATCCATCGCGCGGGCCGGACGGGCGGCCACGGTGCATGCGCTGCGCAAGTGGTTCGACGTGTGACGCGGGCTACCCCTGCCGCTCCGCTGGCACGTCGCCGCCACTCTCACCCAGTTCGGGCGCGGCGATCGCCCGCCGCGGTTCCGCCGTGCCCGGAACGACCAGCGGTCCCGGCGACGTGCGCTCCACAATCGCCCGCAGTTCGCCCGCATCGACCGATTCCACTTCGATCAGGCGCAGCGTGAGAGCCTCCAGTGATGCGCGGCGCTGGGCCAGGATGTGACGGACCTTCTGGATCGCTTCGTGAATGATCCGGCGGACCTCGTCGTCAATTTCGCGGGCCGTCTGTTCGCTGTACGTGCGATAGCTATCCTCGGCAGCCGACAGCGCCAGGAACGCCGACCGCGGCGCACCCCGGAAGTTGACCCGCCCCATCCGGCTCATGCCGTATTCGGTGACCATGGCCCGGGCGATCGCCGTGGCGCGCTCCAGGTCGTTCTGAGCGCCCGTCGAAATATCGTCGTACACCAGTTCCTCGGCGATGGTCCCCGCCAGCAGCACCTGGATGTGGCTCTCCAGCTCCGACTGGGTCACCAGAAAGCGGTCCCCTTCCGGCCGCTGCATCGTGTAACCCAGCGCGGCCAGCCCGCGCGGAATGATCGAGACTTTGTGCACCGGGTCGGTGTTCGGCAGGCTGTAGGCCACCAGGGCATGCGCACTCTCGTGATACGCCACCCGCTGCTTCTCGTCGTCGTTCATCACGCGCTGCTTCTTCTCCAGACCCGCCGTGACGCGTTCCACCCCCTCGTTGAACTCCTCCATCCCCACGCTGGATTTGCCGCGCCGGGCGGCCAACAGCGCCGCCTCGTTGACCAGATTCGCCAGGTCGGCACCCGCAAACCCCGATGTGATCGACGCAATGTTCTTCAGGTCGACCGTGTCGTCCAGCTTGACGTTCTTGACATGCACTTTCAGGATCGCCTCGCGACCGCGGATGTCCGGGCGATCGACCAGCACCTGCCGGTCAAACCGCCCCGGTCGCAGCAACGCCTGATCGAGCGTTTCCGGCCGGTTCGTGGCCGCCATGACAATCACACCCGAATTCGAATCGAAGCCGTCCATCTCCACCAGCAGCGCGTTGAGCGTCTGCTCACGCTCGTCGTGCCCCCCCACAATGCTCGTCCCGCGCGTTTTGCCCAGCGCGTCCAGCTCGTCAATGAAGATAATGCACGGAGCCTTGGCTTCCGCCTGCTGAAACATGTCCCGCACACGGGCAGCACCCACGCCCACAAACATCTCCACAAAGTCGCTGCCGGACAGACTGAAGAACGGTACACCCGCTTCCCCCGCGATGGCCTTGGCCAACAACGTCTTGCCGGTCCCGGGCGGCCCCACCAACAGGACTCCCTTGGGGATGCGTCCGCCCAGTCGCTGGTACTTGTCGGGTGAGCGGAGGAAATCGACGACCTCGCGCACCTCTTCCACCGCTTCATCGATCCCCGCCACGTCGTCGAACGTCACGCCCAGATCCTCTAACGCATACAACTTGCCCCGACTTCTTCCAAACTGCATGGGCGATCCCGCGCCGCCCAAACGCCGCATCATCAGGACGAAAAACAGGATCAACACACCGGTAAACAGCAACATCGGCAGATAAGACCGCCAGGCGCTCGGCTCCGGATCGTTCGACCACTCGAGCGAACTCGCTTGCAGCTTCGCAATCAACTCCGCTTCCACGGAATCCGCGTTGCTGCGAAACGCCTGGAACGGCGCCCCGCGCCGCGGATTGGTCGCCGACTCGCCTTCATCCAGGTTGCGGATGTCGATCAGCCCTCGCACCACCCGATCGCCCACCTTGATGTCGCGCAGATGGCTCAGACGCAGTCGCTGCGTCTTGTCCCCCTGCCGCACCGTGACCTCGATCGCCCCCTCTCCAGCGGGTCGCTGGTTCTCTTCAATCAGCTGCATCAGGTGTTGATAGCTGATGACTGTCGCCGCGTTCTTGGCCAGCAGCATGACCAACAGACTGACGCCGACCGCCGCGGCGACGATGTAGAGCACAAGGCTCTGCCCCCCACCCGATTTGGTGTCCTGCGTTCGGCGGCCTTTGCCCTCGTCATGATTCATCAGTCTGGTTCCCTGGCGACCCTCGGAATGCGGGCGGTGCGCGGGCGAGACCTCCGCCAGCCGCTCCCTGCCAACGTATTATACAATGCGCGGCAGTGCCGTCGGCTCCCCGCTGGCGGGCCGTCGCGGGTTGTGGGGTGAGAGCCTTAACCTTAGAATTGGCCCGAATTTGAGGAAGCGGTGTGGCAGACCAGGCGCGCAATGTGGCGATCCTCGGATCGACCGGCAGTATTGGATGTCGCACGCTGGACGTGATTCGGGCCAGTGGAGGTCGACTGTGCGCCCGGGCACTTACCGCTCATCGGCGGCTGGACGCGTTGGTGCGTCAGGCAGTCGAGCATCGTCCCCGGTGGGTCATCGCCACGGACGAAAGACTAGCCTCAGCCCATGATTGGCGCGGTCTTCCCGCCGGCACGGATTTGCTCGTCGGGGCGGACCGGCTGCCTGAGGTCGTGCAGCACGCGGAGATCGAGGTCGTCGTGGCGGCCATTGTCGGCAGTGCCGGTTTGACGGGCACGTGGGCGGCCACGGAGGCGGGCAAGACGGTGGCGCTGGCCAACAAGGAGACGCTGGTGGTGGCCGGGCCCCTGGTGATGGAGCTGGCGCGACGCCAGGGAGCAACGATTCTGCCGATCGACAGTGAGCACAGCGCGGTGTTTCAGTGTCTGCAGGCCGGGCGTCGCCAGGACGTCCGGCGGCTGATCCTGACGGCCAGCGGCGGTCCCTTTCGCGAGCACAGCATCGAGCAACTGGCCCGAGTGACGGTGCCCGAGGCGTTGGCGCATCCGACGTGGCAGATGGGTCCGAAGATCACGGTCGATTCGGCCACGATGATGAATAAGGCGTTGGAGGTGATTGAGGCTCGTTGGCTCTTCGACATGCGTGCCGACCAGGTCGACGTGGTGATTCACCCGCAGTCGGTGGTGCACTCGATGGTCGAATTCCGCGACGGTTCGGTGGTGGCGCAAATGAGCCCTCCCGACATGCGGCTGCCGATTCAATATGCTTTGACGTACCCGGAACGGTGGGACAGCACGTACACGCAGCTGGACATCACGCGGCCGTGGTGTCTGGAGTTTTTTCCGGTGGACCTGGAGCGGTTCCCCGCGCTGACCCTGGGGCTGGAGGTAGCCCGCCGGGGCGGCACGACAGGTGCCGTCTTGAATGCCGCCAACGAAGCCGCCGTGGCGCGGTTTCTGGCGGGACAGTTGGGTTTTCACGAGATCGTGCCGGCGTGCCAGTCCGTCCTGCAGCATCATGACTTTGACCCGACGCCAAGTCTGGCAGAGCTGTGGCGGCTCGACGCCTGGGCCCGGGAGGAGGTTTCACGGTGGGTGTGTCCTTAGCCGCTCTGACGTTGGGTACCCTGGCGGGTTACGCGGCGATCGTGCTCATGGTCCTGATCGGCGTCGGGCTCGTGATCTTCGTTCACGAGCTCGGCCATTTTCTTGTGGCCAAAGCGTGCGGCGTGAAATGCGAGAAGTTTTACCTGGGCTTTGACGTCCCGATCAAGATTGGCCCGGTCACGCTGCCCCGCACATTGGGCAAATTCCAGTGGGGGGAAACGGAGTACGGGATCGGCATCATCCCGCTGGGCGGCTACGTGAAAATGCTCGGTCAGGATGACAATCCGGCCAATGCTCAGCGCGAGGCCGAACGGATCCGCGTGGCCAAGGTGTCCGCCGCAGATCCGGCGGCGCGCGACCAGCACGAACCGGAACTCGTCTCGGACGCAGCGGCGGAATATGAACTGGACCCGCGCAGTTACCCCGCCAAGAGTGTGCCGCAGCGGATGGCGATCATCTCGGCCGGCGTCATCATGAACCTGATCTTCGCCGTGATCTTCGCGGCCGTGGCCTACCGCACCGGGGTCCCGTACGAGCCCTGCGAGATCGGCGGCACGTCGGCCGGTTCCCCGGCCTGGACCCACAACATGCCGCTCGGCGCGCGGATCGTGCAGATCGAGCGGGACGGCCGCGAGAGCCAGCATCTGCGTTTCGACTGGGACCTGCGGCAGCAGATTGCATTGCGCGGGTTGGGCGAGGAGCCCAAGCCGATCGACTTGCAGTTGCAGTTGCCCGACGGCACGCGGGAGTGGTTCACGGTCGTGCCCAGCGACCGGCTGGTCCGCCGCGGCATCAGTGATTTCGCCACGATTGGTGTGCGGCCCACGGACTCCACGACGCTGGCCCAGGACCTGCCCTTCGTCCCGCATATGGCCGCCGGGCGGGCCGAGCCGCCGTTTCAGTCGGGCGACCGGATCGTGGCGGTCAACGGCCAGGGGATCGATCCGTCGCGGGCCAATGAACAGGGAGAGCTGCCGGCCGATGCATTGGAGAGCGCCCTGGCGGCGCATGTCAACGAGCCGATTACGGTCGTGGTGGCTCGTCGCGACACGGCCCCTCACCTGACGGCGGAGGATGCAATACGCCAGCTCGAAATCACCATCCCACCCAACCCGCTGCGGCAGGTGGGACTGGAGATGCACATGGGGCCTGTGGAAGCGGTGCGCGAAGACAGCCCGGCGGCGCGCGCGGGGATCCAGGTCGGCGACATCATCCGGCGTGTCAACGGCGAGCCGGTGGGGGATCCCTGCCTCTTGTCACCGCGATTGGCCGGCGCGATCGGCCAGCCGGTGG
>JALOQX010000171.1 GCA_025459265.1 Pirellulaceae bacterium
CGGCACAGGACGCGGACCAGAGTCCCCCTGCCCAGGTGAGCACCTGGAGCACCCGCGGAAACAAGCGGCAGCGGCGGTTCATGCAGCGTTCCTTTCAGCGGCTCAGCGGCAACTGGTCAATCGTGCGTGTCGATCCGACACGTCGGCTGGTCGATGTTCGACAGGAAAATCCACGCTCCTTTGTGCGCCGGTTCAGGTTGCAGGTTAGCACGTTCCCACGCGCGTTTCCACCAACGGAAGTCCCGCATCGCGGATCGGACGCCTGTGGTACAATCCGGTACCGGCCGAACCAACAGCGCGTCAGGACCTCCACAGGGAGTCAGGCCGATGGAATCCATACGGGTCGCCGTGATCGGGCATACCGGGCGGGGAGACTACGGGCACGACCTGGATCGCGTCTGGCTGGAGATCCCCGGCTGCCAGATCGTGGCGGTGGCGGATGCCGACCCGCAGGGTCGTGCCGCGGCGCTCCAGCGGCTGGGGATCACCACGGGCTACGCCGACTACCGCCAGCTGCTGGACGAACAGAAGCCCGACATCGTCAGCATCGCACCGCGCTGGCTCGACCAGCATTGCGAAATGGTGGTGGCCGCAGCCGAACGCGGCATCCACATCTTCCTCGAAAAACCGCTCTGCCGTACGCTGGCCGAGGCGGATCGGATGGTCGCCGCTTGCGAACGCCAGGGGGTCAAGCTGGCCATCGCTTTCCAGAGTCGCTACAGCCCCAAGCTGCAGGTCGTCCGCAGCCTGATCGAAGATGGACGTCTTGGAAAGGTCCTGGAACTGCGCGCTCGCGGCAAAGAAGACCAGCGCGGTGGCGGCGAAGATCTCTGGGTCCTCGGCAGCCACGTGCTGAACCTGCTGCACCACCTGGGCGGTGAGCCGCACTGGTGCTTTGCCACCGTCCAACAGGACGGTCGCCCGATCACACGCGACGACGTCCGTGAGGGCGCGGAAGGAATCGGCCCGCTGGCCGGCGATACGGTTCAAGCCATGTATGGCCTGGACGATGGAGTGACCGGATACTTCGCGTCCCATCGCGGCACGGCCGGCGGGCGCTTCGGCGTCCAGGTGTTCGGCTCGCGCGGCGTCCTCGAACTCCTCACGGGATATCTGCCCGCCGTTCATTTCCTGGACGATCCCAGCTGGTCCCCCGGTCGCAGTGGTAAACAGTGGATTCCCGTCAGTTCCGCCGGACTCGGTCAGTCCGAACCGTTGCCCGACGGCGGCTTGCTCGCCGGCAACATTGCGGCGTGTCGCGACCTGCTCCGCGCCATCCAGGACGATCGGCAACCCGAGGCCAGTATCTACGAGGGACGCGTCACCGTGAGCATGATCGCGGCCGTGTTTGAGTCGCAGCGGACAGGGGGCCCCGTTTCGTTCCCGCTGGCCAACCGGGAGAACCCGCTCACGCAGACAGAAAAATGGTAGACAGAAAAATAGAGTTCCACGATTGCAGTGGGACCCTACCTCTTCGTTATCTTCCTGTCCCCCATCTTCCTGTCCCCTCCGATGCAGCGGCTCAGCTTCGCCCCACCTGATAGCAGATCACGCATTGCTTGCCACGCAGATACAGTCGGCCGTTCGCAATCGTGGGCTGCTGAGGCATATCCAGTTCGGTCTGCACGGCCACCCGGCCGAGTTCGCGGTAGCCTTCCCGCGTGGCTTCTGCCAGCACCATTTCGTCACTGCGGGTCAGGGCGAAGATGAGCCCGTCGGCAACGACCAGGTTCTGGTCTTTCGTCCAGTCGCGGTTGTCTTGCCGCCACAGCAATCGGCCGTCGTCGAAATTCGTACAGTGCAGGCAGCCGAAGGTCCGCGAACCGGCGAATCCGAACACGGCGTCGTCGTGGATCGCCACGGTGTTGAACATGTTGTTCTGCAGCTCGGTGCTGCGATACAGTTCGCGGTACGCGATGCGTCCATCTACCGCATCCATCTGCAGGCAGACCGAGAAGTCCTTGTCCGCGCCCTCGCCGGCGCAGAGAAACAGGCGTTTGTCGATCGCGACGGGGGTACTGACCAGTCCAATGAGGATTTCAGCCGGGTAGGGGTAGCGCCACATGATTTCACCCGTCCGCGCGTGGACGCCCAGGACTTCGCGCGTGCCATAGGTGGCGACAATCACTTGGGGAATGCCGTCCACCTCCTGGTACGTGAGCGACGCGGGCGCGCCGAGCTCGCGGGGCGCATCCGACTCAGCCGCTGCGGACCACTGCAGCGCCCCGGTACGTTTGTCGAGCGCCACGAGCACCGCACGCTGCGGATTGTCGGCGGCGACGTAGAGCGTGTCACCTACCACCAGAGGTGTCGAGCCCTCGGTGGCCCAGAACGTCTGATCGGCACGCCACAGCTCCGTGCCGTCGGTGCGCAAACAGATGATCGGACACCGCATCTCCCACACATCACCTTCGTGATTGGCATACGGGATGACATACAGCCGATCTTCGTCCACGACCGGCGACGTCACCGGCCCCCAGGCAAAATGCCGGTTCGGCGCGGGCAACAAGAGCTTCTTCCAGCGCGTAGCACCCGTCTCGGGGTCCAGACAGATGGCGTACTGCTGATCGTCCGTCTCGGTGAGCGTATAGGCGGCGCCGTCCACTTCGATGACGGCGCTCTTGCCCCATCCGATCTCGGTGCGCCACAACTCCCGCGGGCCCTCCGGCGGCCAGGACCGCAGCAGCCCGGAAACGGCATAGACGCTGTTTCCGTTGAGCGGGAGGAGTCGCCGCAGATCACTCCGCCCAGCTTCGTCACCGGCCGCGCGATGTCCCCAACCGAACGCGCAGCAGATCGCCAACGCTGCCGTGGAAAACCAAGTGCGGACTACCCGCAGACCCATCGGTGTGAACCTCATCTGAGAACCCTTGAAAATTGCTCTTGCCCCTGGAGGCGGGATCGACTATTTCCCCTCGATTCCCTACTCGGGAGGGAACCCAGAGCGGAAGGTCGAGGACCGGACTATGTCCGATGTAACAGTGCTAGCACAGCAGCTGCGGGAAGGGCAAGTCGCACAGCGGCAGCGCGCGGCGGAGCAGTTGGCACAAAGTGGGGAAGACGCGTCTGTCGCGGCGGTCGAGTTGGTGCAGGCGGCGGGCGACGAGGAGCAGGTGCGCGAGTGGGCGGTGGCGGCCCTGGAGCAATTGGGGCCTCCGCCAACTGCGGCGATCCGCCAACTGTGCGGTCTGACGGCGCACGAAAACGAACTAGTGGGGTACTGGGCGGTGACGCTGCTCGGCCGGCTCGGCCCGGCAGCCGTGACTGCCGTATCCGCTTTGACCGACACCCTGCAGCACTCGCCGCACCAGGCGGTACGACAGCGCGCGGCCTGGGCATTGGGGCAGGTGGGAGACGGGTCGGCGCCGGTGATCGCGGCATTGACGCGCGCGGCCGGTGCCGAGGATCCGCGGTTGGCGCGGCTGGCCACGCAGGCGCTCGCACAACTGCAGTAGGCGGGGCCCTGGAGCCGCGCTGACCGTGGGAGCAGCACGGCGCGTGGCCCTGACCTACGTAATGGCACGGCATGGAGGCCCGCCATGGCATACCCGAAGTCGGGAGCGAATTCCAAGTCGGCGGCGACCCGGCCGCGGACGAAACGCAAAGGTCGTTCGGTCTTCTCGCGCTTCGCCTGGCTTATCTGGACGCTGGTGACCAGCGGCAGTGTGGCCGGTTGGATGATCTCCGACATCCCGGTGGTGGGCCCGGTCGTCGAGGACTTCGTGGCCTCGGGTTCGGTCAAGGACGTGGAGTCGCTGACATCGGTGGTGTCGCAGAGTCCGGCGTTGGCCAGTCTCACTTCGGAACTGCTCCATCGACTCGCCGACTCCGCGGCCCCGTCCAAAGCGGGCGCTGCCGCCGCACCCACGAGTGGAGCTCGGCTGCAGAAGCCGCCCGACACGATTCGCATCGGCAGCTACAACATCCAGGTGTTTGGCACCGGCAAGCTCGGCAAACCCGCGGTCGTGGACGTGTTGGTGCAGCTGGTGCGGCATTGCGACATTGTCGCGATCCAGGAGATACGCTCGAAGGACGACACGGTGTTGCCCCAGTTTGTCGCGGCCGTCAACGCGGACGGCAGCCGGTACGATTTCGCGATCGGGCCGCGGCTGGGTCGCACGGTCAGCACCGAGCAGTACGCTTTTGTCTACGACACGGACCGCATCGAGCTGGACCGGTCCTCCGTCGGGACCATAGTGGATACGAATGACCTGTTGCACCGCGAGCCGTTCGTGGCGCGGTTTCGTGCGCGGGTGGGCCAGGTCGGCACCCCTTTCTCATTCTGGCTGATCAACATCCACACCGATCCGGATGAAGTCGCGTCCGAAATCGATGTCCTGGCCGACGTGTTTCAGGTGATGCAGACGGCGCGTCCGGACGAAGACGACGTGATCCTGCTGGGGGATCTGAACGCCAGCGACCAGCAGCTCGGCCGCCTCGGCCAGGTTCCGGGCATTACGTGCGTCGTCACCGGAATTACGACCAACACACGCCGCACGAAGATGTATGACAATCTGCTCTTCCAGCGCTTCGCGACGACCGAGTTCACCGGTCGCTGGGGCGTGGTGGACGTCCAGGCCGTATTTGGATTGACCCTGGAGCAGGCGCTGGAAGTGTCGGACCATCTGCCCATCTGGGCCGAATTCCGGGCGTACGAGTCGCCGCCGGTCAGCAACACCGCGCGCCGGCCGGATCGGTCGTGGCAGTAGGCGGGCGTGGCGACTGGGGGCCCCTCTCGGGACAGGCACTGCTGGATCGCGGGTAACCGTTCACAGGGCGGCGCCATGCTAGCCGCGATTTGGCCCAGAGAGTCGCCTTTCGCTCCGCGAAAGTGGCGCTACTTTCGCGGAGAAAGGCGACTTTGGCGGCCCGTGAACGTTTACGATCGCGGGAACGAACGGGTATACTGGGTCGTGAGTCCGTGACCCAGTCGCTTCTGCCCGAGCCGCCGCGATGTACTTGACCCGCCTGGCGTCCGCCGTGATCCTGATCGCCTGCGTCTCCGTTCGAGCACGCGCTGCCGATGCGTCCAATGCAGCGGCCTCCACCAACTACCGCCTCGCGACATTTTCAATCGACGTGACCATCCCCCTGGGTCATCGCTGCATGGGGATCCTCCCCACCAAGTCGCAGCGCGTCGCCGACCCGCTCTCCGCGCACGGCTTCGTGCTCCTGGGCGAGGACCTGCCGATCGTGCTGTGCGCGGTCGACTGGTGCGAGATTCGCAACGGAGCCTACGACCAGTGGCGTGATGCGCTGGCCGCATCGGCCGGTACGACTCGGCAGCGCGTCCTGGTGTGTGCGCTCCACCAGCACGATGCCCCGGTGATCGACCGCGGCGCCGCGCGTCTGTTGGCCGAGGTGGGACTCCCGGGCGAGCTCTACGACGAAGCCTTTCACGATGATGCCGTGCACCGCGCCGCCACGGCGCTGGCCGACAGCCTCGCGAGCGCTCGGCGCATGACCCATCTGGGATTCGGCCAGGCACGGGTCGAGCAAGTGGCCTCGAACCGGCGCGTCGTCTACCCGGACGGGCGCGTGAGTTTCGATCGGGGTAGCCGCAGCGGCGCCGAGCCGTTCCACCGCGACCAGCCCGAAGGACTGATCGATCCGTATCTGAAGACGCTGTCGTTCTGGGACGGCGATCAGCCCCTGCTGGCGCTGCACACGTATGCCACGCACCCGATGAGCTACTACGGTCGCGGCGAGGTGTCGTCCGATTTCGTCGGACTGGCGCGGGACCGGCGCCAGCGCGACGACTTCTCGGTGCGGCAGATCTACGTCAGCGGCTGCAGCGGCGACGTGACGGCGGGGAAATTCAACGCCGGCACGCCGGACGACCGGTTCGCGCTGGTCGATCGGATCTATCGCGGCATGGTCGCCGCCTGGCAGGAGACGCGCCGCGTGCCGCTGTCACACATCACGTTCCGGCACGCCGAGCTGCAGTTGGACTTCCATCCCGATCCTCAGCTCGCGCCCGCCGCGCTGGAAGCCGCCCTGCACGACTCGCAACGACCCGCCGAACAACGTATCCTGGCTGCCATGGGCCTGTCGAGTCGCCAGCGCGTGGCGGCCGGACAACCCATCGACCTCGTCGGGATCGATTTCGGACCCGCACAGATCGTGCTCTTCCCCGGCGAATCGTTCGTCGCCTACCAGCTCATGGCCCAGCAGCTGCGCCCCGACGCGTTCGTCCTGGCCATCGGCTACGGCGAGTGCTGGCCCGGCTACATTCCGACCGACGCCGCGTTCGCGGATGGCTTCCACGACAACTGGCTGTGGGTTGCACCCGGATCGGAACAACGCATGCGGCAAGCGCTCGGAAGGATGAATGGGGAAGAGGGAGGCGGGAACATTGAACATTGAACATTGAACATTGATGAGTGACGAGTGGCGATTGACGAAGACCGATTGAACGTTGGGGGTACGGGATGCATACGAAACGTCTGATTGGGGTGTGGTGGTTTTGTGGGTGGTTAGCGCTTGTTGGTACAGGGCTCGCGGGGGAAGTGGGCGAGGGGGCACAGGATGAGGATAATGCCTGGGTGTCGCTCTTCAACGGCCGTGATCTCGCCGGGTGGGTGCCGATCAATGTCGCACCGACCACGTTCAGCGTGCGTGACGGCATCATCGTGTCGACCGGTATCCCGACCGGTCTGCTGCGCACCGAGCGGCAGTACGAGAATTTCGTATTGGAGTTGGAATGGCGGCACATGAAGCCGGGCGGCAATGCCGGCGTCTTCGTGTGGGGCGACGGCCTGCCTGCCGTCGGATCGCCGTTTGCGCGCGGCATGGAGGTCCAGGTGCTCGACAACGGCTTCGATGTGCCCGGCAAGAACCAGTGGTACACGACGCACGGCGACGTCTTCCCGGTGCACGGTTCGACCATGACGCCGACCGGCCGCATCTCGGCCACCGGCGAGCGCAGCTTTCCGATCGAAGAGCGTTCGAAGAGCTCGCCCGAGTGGAACCACTATCGGATCGAGGGGAACGACGGAGTCTTGCGGCTGAGCGTCAACGGCAAGGAAGTCACGGTCGGCAAGGACTGTGCGCCGCGCAAGGGCTATTTGTGTCTCGAGTCGGAGGGCTCCGAATGTCACTTCCGCAATATCCGCGTGCGTGAGTTGCCCAGCACCAATCCACGACCCGAAGAAATCGCCGACCCGGCGACCGGCTTCACCTTGCTCTACAACGGTGTCGACCTGGCCGGCTGGCGGGCCGAGGCCGGTCACCTCGGACATTGGCAGCCGCAGAACTGGATCTTGAATTACGACGGGCAGGCGACGGGAGACGATCCCAGCCTGTGGTCGTCCCAGGAATACGGGGACTTTGTGCTGGTCTGCGACTGGCGGTGGAGCAGTGAACCGCGCCAGGTGCCGCATCCCGTGATTCTGCCCTCGGGCGAGGAAGCGCGGGACGAACAGGGGAACATTCGCGCGGAAGACGGTCCGGATGCGGGAGACAGCGGGATTTACCTGCGCGGCAGCAGCAAGAGCCAGGTGAACATGTGGTGCTGGCCAATCGGTTCCGGCGAAGTCTATGGATACCGTACGGACCCGGCGATGCCGGCCGACGTGCGCGCCGCCGTGACTCCGCGAGTCAAGGCCGACAAACCGATCGGCCAGTGGAACCGGTTCGTCATCACGATGCGTGCTGACCGGCTGACCGTCGACCTCAACGGCCAGCGGGTCATCGAGAACGCTCAGCTGCCAGGTGTCGCCGCGCGCGGTCCCATCGCTCTGCAGCATCATGGCAACCCGATCCAATTCGCCAATATCCTGATCAAAGAACTGGATTAGCGGCCAACCCATCTGGTATAGTGCGCGCGGTCGAGAGCAGTGCGTCGGGAATAGCGCAATGGTGCAGGTGCGGTACACGGGAGACGAGCTCTGGCAGAGGATTGAGCGAGCCGTGGAGCACGTCAAGGACCGCTTGGCACGGGTGACGGCAGCGCTCGACGGTGCAGGAATTCCCTACGCCGTCGTGGGTGGAAATGCCGTGCAGCTGTGGGTCGCGCAGGTCGATGAATCCGCCGTCCGGAACACGCGTGACGTCGACATTGTCCTGAATCGACCGGACTTGGCCCGGGCGATCGCGGCACTGCAAGGCCGCGGCTTCATCTTTCGACAGTTGATATCCTGCAGACGAGGCGTATGATGGCCATGCGGACAATCCCGTTGCTTCCCGAAGTCGAGGCGTATCTGGCCGGTCAGCCGTTGGGTGCCGTCATCGGCGGGACGACGCGGCCGGCGGCCGGCGGCGCCACGTTCACGACGGTGGATCCGGGTACCGGCCAGGTGCTGGCGGAAGTCACGGCCTGCCAGCCGCAGGAGGTCGATGCCGCAGTGCAGGCGGCGGCGGACGCGTTCGTCCATCCCACGTGGAGCGGACTTTCCGTACCCGCCCGCTGCGCGATGCTGCATCGTCTGGCCGATGCCGTCGAAGCGCGCAAGGCGATCATCGCCCAGCTCGAGGCCCTGGACTGCGGCAAGGTCTACGCGCAGGCGGAGGGCGACGTCCAGAATTTCGTGGACACGATGCGGTACTTTCTCCAGCTGGCGGTGCATGCGGAATACCGCACGCCGCTGGCCGTGCCGCGCCACGAGGCGTGGTCGGTCCGTCAGCCGTGGGGTCCGTGCGGGTTCATCTTTCCCTGGAATTTCCCCTTCCTGCTGGCCGGCTGGGGCATTGCCCCGGCGCTGGCAGCGGGCAACACGGTCGTGATCAAACCCGCCGAGGACACGCCGCTCTCGACGATTTATCTCGGCCAGCTGGCCGGCGAAATCGGACTTCCGCCGGGCGTGATCAATGTGGTACCGGGCCTGGGCGACCCGGCGGGTGCGGCACTGGCATCGCATCCCGGCCTGCGCCGCATGTCGTTCACGGGCTCGCCGGAAGTCGGGCGGCTCGTGGCCGAAGCGTGCGGCCGCAATCTTGTGCCGGTGAAACTCGAACTGGGCGGCAAGGGCGCGGCGGTGGTCTTTGGCGACGTCCCGCTGGAACACACCGTGGACAAGCTGGCGCAGGCGATTACGTTCCACACGGGCCAGGTCTGCTGTGATGCCACGCGCTGGCTCGTCCAGGATTCGATCTACGACCAGTTCGTCCGCGCGTGCGTGCAGCGACTGAGCCAGGTGCGCGTCGGCTATCAACTGGACGCGGATACCGAGATGGGTCCGGTGGTGAGCGAGAAGCAGCGGCGGCGCGTGCTGAGTTACCTGAGCCGGGGCCAGGCCGAGGGCGCCGCCGTCTTGCTCGAGGGTGGTGCGGCGGACGTGTGCGATCGCCCCGGCTTCTACGTTCGCCCGGCACTCCTGGCCGGCTCACTGGACAACGTGGCCGCCCGCGAGGAGATCTTCGGGCCGGTGGCGTACCTCGCCCCGTTCCGCGACGAAGAGGAAGCGATTCGCCTGGCCAACTCCACCGACTACGGGTTGGCCAACAGCGTCTGGACGGCAGACATGAGCCGGGCAGCCCGCGTGGCGGAAGCACTGGTGGCCGGCAACAGCTGGATCAACGCCCACAACCTGTTTCCACACGGCGTGCCCTACGCCGGGGTGAAGAAAAGCGGCCTGGGCGGCGGCGTGCTGTCGATCCACACGTTCTGGGACTACCTGCGCAGCACTTCCGTCGTCCGGCCGCTGTAAGCGCGAAGACCTTACTCAATGATGATCGCTTCGCAGGGGCAACCGTCCGCGGCCTCTTGGCACGACCCCTCGATGTCTTCGGGCACCGGGTTGACCTTGACCTGGGCCACGCCGTCCCCCATTTCGAACACTTCGGGGCAGGTATCTACACAGACCTCGCAGCCTGTGCAGAGCGTCTCGTCGACGCGCACTTGCATCGGAACTTCCTTTCGCAACAAAATTCCGCAAACCTGGTAAACATTCGCCGGGTTGCTCCGGCCACGGGGGGCCGAAGCACCAGCTCATGCAAGAATACACCGCCGCCCCACAGCGAAGAAGGGCCCTCCCCGGCAGGAGAAGAACAGCCGCTTGGGACGATTCTCGGGCGGTACGAAAACCCCGTGACGGACCGGGAGGTCCGTCCTACGGTGCACGTGTCGAAATGTGCGCTCACCGCAGCTGGGCCTGCAGCGCGCGCACCGCACGTCCGCGGTGCCCCACACGGGCCGTCGCCGCCGGATCCAACTCGGCCAATGTACATCCCAGGCCATTCACCTCGAACAGCACGTCGTACCCAAACCCGTAAGGGCCATCGGCCGGTGAGCGCCGGATGAGACCTTCGCACGTCCCGGTCGACTCGCACATGACGATGCCCGCAGGATCGGCCAACGCCAGCCGGCAGATGAAGCGCGCAGTGCGCCGCGCGTCGGGCACTTCGGTCAATTCGTTCAGCAGCTTCGCTCGGTTCTCGGCCATTGTCGCCCGCGGTCCCGCGTAGCGCGCCGTGCGGACGCCTGGTGCGCCGCCCAGCGCATCCACTTCCAGCTCGGTATCGTCGGCCAGCACCCATCGGTGGATCTGTCGCGCATATCCGGCGGCCTTGAGTGCCGCGTTCTCGGCCGACGTCACACCGTGTTCGTCCACATCCGTCGCGCCGGGGTAATCGGCCAGCGAACCGAGGGCCACGGGCCACTCGGAAAGCAGCCCGGCGAGTTCGGCGAGCTTGTGCGGATTGCGCGTGGCCAGCACCAGATGTCGGCAATCGGGATACTTCATGTGTCTGCGTGCCAAGCGTTTATAGAATCGCCAGCGGGTCACGGCGGTGTTCGAGTGTTCCGCGCGTGACTCCGGCACGGTTGACGGCCTGGAGCGTGGTCCAGACGTGCCGCGCGGAGACCTGCCCGGCAATCAGATCGCGATACAGCTGCACGCACTGTGCCAGACGCTGAGCCGGCTCGTCGTGCAGCAACTCAATACGAAAGTACCGGACTCCGCAGCGCAGGAGTGCCGGTACCACTTCGGCGCCGCTTTGCGGAGTGGCGTTGTAGAGCGTATTCCGGCAGCCGACGTCTGCCTTGAGCGGATGCGCACTCCCCACGCGATCACGCAACTGCACGTCGTGGCGATCGCAGGGGCGTCCGCAATTGGTCTTGTTCGAACCGGGCGAGAGGACCGCGCAGAACACGCAGTGCTCCATATGGAACATCGGCATGTGCTGGTGAATGACGACTTCCAGCTGCTCGACACGGCCGTGTTGGGCGAGGTCTACCAGCTGGTCGCGGTTCAGATCGTACGAGGCGGTGACGCGCTCTGCGCCCAGCTGCTGCAGGTAGGCGACGGTCAGTTCATTGGCGGCGTTAAGCGAATAGTCGGCGATCGTCCGCGTGCCGCGCTGGCGAAAGAACTCGAGTCCGGCCAGGTTCCGGACCAGCACGCCGTCGGGGCGGTGGCGGTACAGGGCGTGGAAGATCCCGAGTTCGCCCGGTTTCTGGATGCGCGGCGTGGCCAGATAAATCTGCGTCTGCGCTTCGTGCGCCAGCGCCACGGCCTGGCGATACTCGCGGATGTCCTGAAAGTCGGCGTAGACCAGCGCTGGCCGGTGCGCAAGCAGCAAGTGCAGCTGGTGCAGCGAGCGGCAGAGCACGCTCAGCTGCGGCTCTGCCGCGTGATCCGCCACCCGCTCGACGCCGGCTCTCAACCGCGGCAGCACGGTTTCCGGGCAGACGGTATGGACGCGGGGCGGCAGCGCGTCACGCTGGGCGGTCAGCTGTGCGACCATCTCGCGGCGGAGCCGGCCCAGGACGCTCAGCGGCACCATCGGCGCACCGGACAGTGACGCGGTCAGGCGGCGGAGCACGAACCCGGTCCCGCCGAGACGCCCCCACTGCTGTTCGAGCATCTCCTGCGTCACGGGATGTTTGACGGCGACGGCCAGCGGCTCGTCGTCCTCGAGCGTCAAAGCGGCGTGCCCTTCGGCCTGCACGGTGACACGCAGACGCTGACCAGCGTGTGCGCTGACGGCCACGTCCACCGGCACCGCACGCCCCGCCAGCTCGCCGGCGAACGACTTGC
>JALOQX010000452.1 GCA_025459265.1 Pirellulaceae bacterium
TGCGGGGCCTGTCGAGATCACCAGATCCACCGCCGAACCGGCCGCCACGCTCGTGCCCGCGCTTGGGTTCTGGCTGATCACACTGCCCGCCGGCACCGCGTTGCTCGACTGCTGCGTTACCGTACCGACCACCAGGCCCGCATTGGTGATCGCCGTAGTCGCGGCGGCCTGCGTCAGACCCACCACGTTCGGCACGTTCACCGGGGCCGGGCCTGTCGAGATCACCAGATCCACCCCGGAACCGGCGGCCACGCTCACACCAGCACCTGGGTTCTGGCTGATCACGCTGCCCGCAGGCACCGCATTGCTCGACTGCTGCGTTACCGTGCCGACCACGAGGCCCGCATTGGTGATCGCCGTCGCCGCGGCGGCCTGCGTCAGGCCCACCACGTTCGGGACGGTTGCACCGCCGGCCGCTATGAAAGTCGCCGAGACGGATCGCGCCTGATCCATGAAGACCTGGCAGGGAGCGACACCCGAGCACGCGCCACCCCACCCTGAGAAGGACGATCCGTCGGCAGCCGTTGCAGTCAGTACCGTCAACGTATTTGCAGAGAAATGTGCCGCACACTTGCCTGGGCAGTCTATGTTGGCGGGATCACTCGTGACATTTCCCTCGCCACTGATGACCACGTTCAAAAGCGCCGGCTCGAGAATGGCCACCGTCGACTTGTGGTAATCCATGGCGGTCGGTTCTTCGACCGGAGGCGGCGCAGTGGAGGTCGCACCCAGTGAAAGCTCCGATGAGTTATGAAACTCGTAGTGAAGGGTCGACCACTCCTCGTGACCGGTGAGCGACTCTTGAGTACCGTTCTGCGAAACATCAAGTGCCACGTTCGGCCCGACAGCGCCGTCGGCATTCCAGTCCAGCGCACCCGAACTTAGACCAGCCATGGTCGCGAATCCGCCTGGGACGGGCAGGTACCACAAGGTGCGGCCCGCGGGTCCGCCGATCCCGGCGGCCTCCGACAGACTGTTCTCGTTCAACGTGGCGAGCTTAGGCGCATTGGAATAGTCGTAATTCCTGTTCGTCCTGCACAGTGTCGACCCATTGATCACCTTGCAGTCGGCCGGGTTGCCCATGTTGAAGCTCTGCACCCCGGCATTATTGAACTGGAAGGCGTAGTTCATGACGCTGAGGAAATTGGGCTTGTAGTTGGCGTACAGATCGTTGCCGCCATGAAACAGGCCCAAGGTGTGACCAAACTCGTGCATGAAGGTGCCGGCCTGGAGGTCCGCAAACTCCACGTCGAACGTAGTACCCCATTTGATCGCGGTGCAGACCGCCCAGTCGGCGAAGTCGACTCCGTTGATGCAGGGATTCGCTGTATTCGCACCCGCGGACAGCGTCACCAGGAAGTCGTTGCCGCGAATCTTCGCTACGCCCGAACTGCCGGTGGCATTGGCCGGCGTCGCTGCGAAACTGTAGTCATGACCGAAAATGGCGTACCGGGTCACGAGTCGGCGTGCGCCGATGATGTTCGAACAGTTGGCGTCTGCACGATTGGCAATGGTCCCGAGATGTCCCACGCCCGCGCCGGCACCGCATGGCCCGGTACCCGTCTTCAGGCTCTGGAAGCTGTTGGCCGTACTGGGCGGAGCCCCCCAGATGATGACCGGGACCTCGTCAATCGCCTCGTCGACGGAGACGTGCAGGTCGACACCGTTCGCTCCATCAGGATTCGCAACGGGCGAGGCGCTGAACGCGTTGACGACCGACGCGATCGGATCACTGCCCGCCGCAAGAGGATTGTCGGTGAACGGGTGTCGACCCGGCTGATGCGTGTGCTGCAGCTGGAGGAGCAGGCACTGGCCGCCAAAGATGCCCCCACTGCACAGATAATCCACTTCGACGTAGATGTCCTTGTGAGTCGTGCTCGGCGGATTGGCCGCATCGAGGTCGGTCAGGCTGAGGTCAACTACGCCATTGCCATCAAAGTCGATTCCGTAACGTTCCCAATGATCAGCCAACCCGTCGAGATCGGTGTCGATCCGCGTCGCACGCAGAACCTGCTGCTTTGCGTCGCTCGTCGACACCCAGAGGGCGATTCGATGATCTCCAGGGACCGGTGCCCTCGCGTTGCCCGAATCGTCGGTGAAGACCTTTGCGATGGGGTCATACGTCGAGATGCCGGTGATCGTCGCCGCCGAACCGAGTTTGTCGCCGATTTGAATCACCGGCACAGGCCGCTGCACTTTCGGGACGATGGCCGCCCCCGATTTCGCGAGGTCGACGCGGACCGTCCACAGTCCGGCACTTGCCGAGAAATAACCGAGCCCGCTCGCGACGTTCGGCGTAGCGATGAACGATACGACGATCGTGTCGCCTTCGAATCCCGCCGGACCCAGCGATGAATGAATGACACCGACTCGCTGTTGCCATTCCGTGCTCGAACCAGCGAACAGGGCCGGATCGAAGGTCTTGAAGTAAACGGGCACCGACGCGCCACCGGCCGCCGCGGGCGGATTGTCCTCGATTTCGCCGATGGCCTTGCATTGCTCGCCCGGATCGCAGAAGTCATCCCAGTTCGTTCCAGCCGGGGGCGGGAAAGCATCCAGGTTCTCGACACTCTTGGTACCAAGACCGCCGGTCGGGGTCGAAAATCCAGCAACACGGAAGATCTTCGAAACGGCGCCGGCTTCGATCAACGCGATGAATACGCCCGGGCCGACATTCGTGCCGCGGGCGGCGGCACCGATCGCATTGAGGTTGCCGACGAAGGCCACCACCGAACCATCCCGGCTGATGCCAGGGCTCTGGCCAGCAGCGTCGAACTCCGAGGACGTGCTGGCAATCGTCAACGCCGTGCCGGCCGCGAGATCGTTCTGGTAGAGGCGAATCGGACTGGTCGTCTGGTTGCCGGCCTGCACCACCACGCGACCAGTGTCATCGATCATTGGACGCAGTGGCGTCGACAGCGGCAAATTGTTGTACGGAGGATTGAGGGCCGCATTCGGGGTGACGAGCCTGCTGGCGCTGCTCTGATCCAGGGCGCTGAAAGCGACTTGACCGGCGGCATTGATGGTTGGCTGTGCGAGAACTGAAGAATATGGCCCGGTGGATCCACCAGATGCGACGATCGTTCGAGTCCCCGGATTCTTTGCGTCCCAGACCAGGATCCGGGTCGGCGGCGGAGCACCGTTGATCCGGTCTCGCGAGACAACCATGTCTGTATTGCTGATCTGGACAGCGCGACCGAAGGTGCGACCCGAGTCAACAAGGTTCGTGCTCAGCCAGACTGGTGCCGCGGCGACGGCCCCGACGAAGACGCCCTCGAAACTGCCCGCCCCCACCTGACCGACGAATGCAACCTTGCCGTAGTCGTTGATGGACGTCTGGTCACCGAAACCCGTCAAGGTATTGGCGCCGACCGTGTCGCCGGTCTTGGCCACCACGTCGAACTTGTAGAAACGGCCGGGCCAGCAGCCAGGCGCAGTACAGTTCTGCGCATCGGCAGCAGCGGCACCAACCAGCAGAAGAATGCCCAGCACCGCGCGCGACGCTGACGGTCGTGTC
>JALOQX010000172.1 GCA_025459265.1 Pirellulaceae bacterium
GGCGAGCGTGGCGCTGTTCCAGAACAGCACGCTGCTGACCGCTTTAAGCGGTGTGCCTTTCGACCTGGGCGTGGAGCAGGATGCCTTGATTCTCGACGATGCACAGCGTCGTATGGCAGCACATCAGTTCGTTGAGCGAGGGCATATCGAGACTCCTGAGCCAGTTGGAAGACGCGGCACCAGATGCTCCGTGTCCGGGACGGCCGGTTGGTCACGCCCGCATCTGCTGCAGCAAATCTCCGCTGTCGAAGATCTCCCACGCCTCGGCCAGTTTGCCCTCCGCGATGCGGAACGTGCTGATGGCCGGGCAGCGGATCGGATTACCCTTCGGTGCGATCCCGGCAAACTCGCCGGTGTGCGTCGCATACAACGTGAAGTGGCAGTCGACGCGATCTCCCTCGGCCAGCAGCAGGCTGATCTCGATCCGCATGTCGCTGAAGATGCCGGGCAGGATCTCGCCGAAGAACTGCCGCACGCCCGCCGGGCCGGGGGGCAGGCCGGGCGGAAAATGATGATCGACAAAGTCGCTGTCGACCAGCGCGTCCAGGCCGTCCAGATCCTGCAGCGCGGCGTGGTAGTAGCGCTGCACCAGTTGTTTCGCGTCTTTCGACATCAGCACGTCTCCCGGACATCCGATGAGCGTAGGTTCGTCCACGGCCCGGCACTCCGCGGAGTCTGGGCGTGGCCCGGAGGCACAAATCCCTCGGGGGCCCACGTATGTTGTATCTCGTCCGGCGCCGTTGTAGAACAGGCACTGGGCCGATTGGGTGGTGGCCGCAAGGCTCATATCCGGGGGAGGATTCGAGCGATGACGTGGTGGCGAATGTGCACGGCGCTGTGTCTGGGGCTCGCGACCGCGCCGCTCGGCGCTGAGTCCCCGTCCCTGCCCATGTCCGTGGACGTGTACACCGCGGGTACGGAGGGGTATTTTGCCTACCGCATCCCCGCCGTCGAAACTGCCGCGGATGGGTCGCTGCTGGCTGTGGCGGAGGCGCGCAAATACAACCTCGAGGACCCGGGGTTCGGGCAGCAGGATATCGACCTCGTGGTGCGCCGCAGCACGGACCAGGGTCAGACCTGGACGCCGATGGTCGTGATCGAGGACCCCGGCGAGTTGTGGTCGGCGGCCAATCCGACGACGGTGGTGGACCGACCCTCGGGCCGGATCGCCCTGTTCTATTTGCGGTGCCAACCGGGCCGCAACACGTACACGGCCCGGCCGGGAACGTACGACAGTCAGGTGCTGGTGCGCTGGAGCGCGGATCATGGCGTGACCTGGTCCGCGGCGGAGGATCTGACGGCGATCAGTCGCGACCTGGGGGATCCGGCCTGGCGGGTGACGGTCATCGGTCCCGGCGGCGGCATCCAGACTGCGGCGGGACGGCTGCTGGTGCCGGCCTGGAAGTTCGAACCGTACCGCGCGCTCACGCTTTACAGTGATGACCATGGTCGCAGTTGGTGCCGCGGCCAGCTCGTGCCCGGCGACGCCGGCTACGACGAATCGCAGTTGGTGGAAGTGGCGGACGGCCGGGTGCTGGTGGACATGCGGCAGAACGCCGGTCCGCATCGGTGGATGTCGGCGAGCCAGGATGGCGGACAGAGCTGGTCGGCTGCGTGGGCTGGCAACCCCGTGTCGCCGGTCGCGTGCGCTGTCGAGCGGCTGGCGGCGCACCAGACCCCCGACGGCCGGGAACGGCTGCTCTGGACGGGACCGCGCGGGCCCGACCGCCGGACCCTGGTCCTGCGCGTCAGCTACGACAGCGGGCAGACATTTCAGAACGAGCGGCTGATTGCCGACGAGCCCGCCGCTTACTCGGACCTGACCGTCCTGCCGGATCACTCGGTCGGCTGTCTGTGGGAACGGGGCGATTACAAGTACATTACATTCACGCGTTTTGATCTGTCGTTTATCGAACCGAGGTGACCGGCGCGCGCTGGCGCACGCCGGTCTGACCGACTGAGGACACACCATGCATCGAGCAGCGGGAAAACTGTATGCCGTAGGGTTGGGGTTCTGCGTGGTCGGCCTGCTTGCCGGCGGGCGAGCGGCGGCCGGCGAAAACGCTCCAGATAGTGACAATCAACTGTCATTTACAGCGGCCAAGGAGGGCGCCTTCACCTTCGACACGGGAACGATGCGCGGGCAGCTGCGCGGCAATGGCCGCGCGTTCGGGATCAGTGCGGCGACGCACATCGCGTCCGGACAGTCCTTGTCCGGCTCCCTCGGCCTGCTGGCTGTGTATCGGGTGTTTTCCGACGGGCAGCGCTACGGCGATGCGGGCTGGGACTGGCCGAGCCAGGCGGGTGTCAATCCCGACGGGACCGTCACCGTGGCGTGTGCCGCCGAACCGGCACGACCGTTCGCGTGCACCGGACTCTACCGCTGGGTGTCCCCGACCACGCTGGACCTGGAGCTGACGGTCGCGCCCGAACGCGACCTGCATGGCTTTGAGATCTTCCTGGCGTCCTATTTCGATTCGGCCTTTGCCAGCGCGGCCGCGTACGTGGCGGAGCAGCCTGAGCGGCAGGGGCAGCCGGGGTTCCTGTCGGCCCGCGAGGCGCTGGGCAACTGGCTGATGTTCCCGCGCGACGAGCAGGCCGTGACGCTGATTCAAGACGGACGGTGGACGCTGCCGCCGCATCCGGTGCAGTGGGTCATCGTGCCGCGTCTGGCGCGGCCGCTGGCACTGCGCCGCGTGCCGGCCAGCGGTCTGACGGTGTTGCTGATGACGCGCCCCGAAGACGGCTTTGCCGTGGCGATGCCCTACGAGACGGAGCAGCACTACTCGGTGTACCTCTCGCTTTTCGGTCGCGACCTGCCGGCGGGCCAGCCGGCGCAGGCGCGGGTTCGTCTGCAGGTACTCGATGCTCCGTCGGAACCGGACATGCTGGCGGCGTATGAGCAGTTTCTGCGCTAGGTGAGCATCAGAGCACGTCTCGACCAGTCATCGCGCTGGAGCCGAGAGGCAAGGAGTGGATATGGCAATCGGCACGCGGAGCATGGCAATCAGCCTGACGCTGTGGCTCTCGTGTGTGGCGGTCTCGGACGTGCTGCGATCGGCCGAGCCGGCGTGGAACGTCGTGCTGATCCTGGCCGACGACCTGGGTTGGAACGGTCTGGGATGTTGCGGGAGTGATCTGCACGAGACGCCGCAGCTGGATCGCCTGGCGGCTCAGGGCGTGCGTTTTGCGCAGGCGTATGCGGCGGCTCCCGTGTGCACGCCGACCCGCGCGTCGCTGCTCACGGGCCGCCATCCGGCCCGGCTCCACATGACGATCTGGCGCGAGGCGGCCGCCCAGCGGGGGACGCAACGGCTGCTCGAACCCATCGCCTGCGCGGACCTGCCCCATGCGGAAGTGACGCTGGCCGACATCCTGCACGATGCGGGCTATTACACGGCGCATGTCGGCAAGTGGCATCTGGGTGCGGCGGAGCACTATCCGGAAACGCAGGGTTTTGACGACAACATCGGCGGCACGCTCTGGGGTGCGCCATTCTCCTACTTCTATCCGTTCCGCGGCCGAACATCCTCGTCGGAGTTGCGTTATGTGCCCGATCTCGAGCCGGGGCGGCCGGGCGACTATCTGACGGATCGTCTGACGGACAAAGCGCTGGAGGTCCTGGACCGTGTGGGGGACCGTCCTTTCTTCCTGAATCTCTGGTATCACACGCCGCACACGCCGATCGAGGCCCCGCCGCAGCTCGTCGCCCGGTATCGGGCCAAGTTGCGGTCGGATGGGGTTCACCAGAATCCCGACTATGCGGCGATGGTCGAGAGCCTCGACACCAACGTGGGACGCGTCCTGGCGCGGTTGGCAGAACGAGGTCTGGCCGAGCGCACGATCGTGGTGTTTCTCTCGGACAACGGCGGCTACATCGGCCCGTCGCGATCGCAGGACGGCCTGGCCGTGACGAACAACGCGCCCTTGCGTTCCGGCAAAGGATCGCTTTATGAGGGAGGTATTCGGATCCCGCTGATTATCCGCTGGCCGGGCTGCACCGCGCCGGGCACGGTCTGCGACGAGCCGGTCACGTCGTGCGACCTTCTGCCCACGCTGCTGCACCTGCTCGGTCGGAGCGCGCAGGCCCCACCGCAGCTCGACGGTGACGACATCAGCGCGTGGCTGGCCGAGCCGCGTACGGCGCGACCCGCTCGTGCGCTCTACTTCCACTACCCGCACTATTACGCGACCACTACGCCGGTCAGCGCCGTGCGGCTGGGTAACTGGAAGCTGCTGGAGTACTTCGAGGATGACCGCGTCGAGCTGTACGATCTGGCCGCGGACGTGGGCGAAACACGCGACCTGGCGGCGACCGAGGCAGTCCGCGCAGCAGCGCTGCGGCAGCAGTTGCATGCCTGGCGTGCCGCGGTCAATGCCCAGCTGCCCTCCGAGCGCTGAGTAGCCGGCGCGGCGCGTCACCCGCCGAGAATGCGCCGCCAGCGGGCGAGATTCCACTCGACTTTCTCCGCCGGCGTCATCGCGCTGAAATCGGGCTCGTCGGCCCCGTCGGCTCCGGGCGTCGGTCGGCTCGCGCGAGCCGGGGCCGACGAGGACGCCGGTACCGGCGTGGTCCCGCCGTAACTCTGGACCGTCGGTGTGAGGACCAGATCGTCGGCCAGGCTGCGCTGCGGTCGGATCTTCATCCGCTGCAGATCTCCATGGTACGCGCGGACCGCTTCGTCCGGAGCGATCTGGTCGTCCGCGATGGCCCGCAGGTAGCTGACAAAGGCCAGTTGATGCTCCGCGCTGTTGATCTTACGGCCGTACAGCGCCGCGCGCGCACCGTGCTGCTTGGCCTCCCACAACATGTGGAATGCGTCGTAGGTCGTTCCGGCCGAGCCGCCCAGAATCCCCACGATCAGCTGCGGATCGTATGCTGCTAGCGCCTCCATGGCGGCGGGGCCGAAGTACGGGATCTTGAGAAACAGGGGGCGCCCCCGACTGGTCACGCCGGCCAGCGTGCGGGCGATACTGTCGTTGATAAAGCGAGGGATATCGCGCGGACAGGTGGCGCCGCACGCGTTGGGGGCGAACACTTCCAGGAAATGCCGAAAACCCTTCGCTTCCGCTTCCAGGCGAAACGCCTTGTACTGGCTCAGCGTGCGATGGTCCAGCTCGACGTCGTTGTTGAGCGTGATGGAGTAGAGTCCGAGATCTGCACCCAGGCACCGCTCGTGCGGCGCACATTCCGCCTTGCCGCACATGGCGTGATCGAGCGTCGCGGTGCGGAACGGCACCGACGGCTGCGCGGTGTAACGTCCCGAGCCGGCGGCCAGCCAGATGTCGGTGGTATCGTTGGCGCGGATGGCCGGCGTGACCGGGCTGTTGTCGAAGAGCCGTTCCTGGATGGTCAGGACCTCGTTCGAGCTGGCGCTCATGAGCGAGATGTCGACGAGTCCTTGCTGCACGACGTCGCGAATCAGTTCGCGGTATTCGGTGAGCGTGCGGAAGCGCGCCTCGCAGGCGTGGTGCTCCGGGCTCTGGCCGGGCGCGGCCAGGCCGAAGGCCATATCTGCGTCCTTGGCATCGGCGACGATGAAGTCGCGGCAACTGGAATCGGCCAGCATCCGGGCGATCTTGCGGTCGAGCGATTTTTCCATGGCTTTCCCATTATAGCTTGACCGCCGTGCGCGTGTCGCGGGTAGTATCAGGGCAGGGGATCGGGTATGATCCGAGGCGGTTTGGGGCCGGCCCCCGTGGCGGCGCGTCGTGCTGCCCTGCACGTGGCGGGCCCCCGGGGCGGGTGGCTCCGCACGTCCGGCAACGGGTCGATAAGGAATCCGCACGGTGACGGGTCAGAGCAAGTCGTTTGACTGTGTATTGTGTGGTTCGTGCGTCGTGGACCTGCTCGTGCGCCCCGTGCCGCTCACGACCCCGATCGGCGGCGGACGCCTGATTCAGGTCGATCCGATCGGCGTGACGACCGGAGGAATCGTATCGAATACCGGGATTGCAATGACGCGGCTGGGGATGCGTGTGGCCGCCTTCAGCCTGGTGGGCGATGACGAATGGGGGGATGTGATTCGCCGACGCTATGCCGAGCACCAGATCAACGCCGACCGGCTGCTGACCGCGCAGCAGGGCGCGACCAGCACCACGGCGGTGCTGATCGACCCCAGCGGCGAGCGGAGCTTCGCCCACTGCGTGGGTGCTCCCAAGCAGATGGACAAGGCGCTGTTCCTGCAGCACATGGACCTGTTCGCGCAGAGTCGCATGACGTTGATCGGCTACTACTCGTTGATGCCGCAGCTGGAACGCGACTTGGCGGAGGTGCTGCGGCTGATTCGCCAGACCGGGTGCCAGACGGCGCTCGACGCCGCCGGTGACGGCGGGACCCTGCACCCGCTGGACGAGCTGCTCCCGCACCTGGACGTGTATGTGCCCAGTCTGGCGGAAGCGAAGCACCAGACGGGTTTGAGCGAGCCGCAGGCGATCATCGACACGTTTCGCGCCTGCGGTGCGCCGGGCCTGTTGGGAGTCAAGCTGGGCGCGGCCGGGGCGCTGTTGAGTCCGCGGGCCGGCGAGTACGTGCCGATCGAGCCGGTGGCGCCGCCAGGCCCGCTGCTGGACACGACCGGCGCCGGAGATTGTTTCTATGCCGGCCTGCTGACCGGCCTGTTGCGCTGTCTGCCGGTGGCCGCGGCCGGCCGCCTGGGCGCGGCGGCGGGAGCCTGTTGTGTCACCGGGCTCGGCGCAACCGCCGGTCTGCGCGACTACGACGAAACCGCGCGTCTGGCCGGCCTGACCGACGCACCACGATAGTTCACGCACTTGAAGCAACGCGAGGAGATGAGCGATGGCAAGCAATTACCGGTTTTCGTTCGGACCGTGGAACATCAGTGAAGGAGCGGATCCGTTCGGGCCGCCTGTGCGCCCTACGATCGAGTTTGGCAAGAAGCTGGCGGCCTACAAACGACTCGGCTTCGAAGGAGTCCAACTGCATGATGACGACGCCGTGCCGAATGTGGATCAGAAATCGGCGGCGGAACTGCAGCGGGAAGCCGCGGCGCTGAAGAGCCTGCTGGAGGGAGAAGGGCTCGTGCCCGAATTCGTGGCGCCGCGGTTGTGGGAGGATCCACGCGGCGTCGACGGCGGTTACACGTCGAACGATCCGCAGGCGCGCCAGTGGGCCATTGATCGGACCAAACGGGCCATCGACATTGCTGCCGCGCTCGGCACGAAACTGATGGTCCTCTGGCTGGCCCGCGAGGGGACGTACATTCGCGAATCCAAGAACGCCATCCAGGCGTACGGCTGGCAGCTGGAGGCGGTCAACGCGCTGCTGGCGCACCATCCAGAGATCCAGCTGGCGATCGAGCCCAAACCAAACGAACCAATGGATCAGGCGTACGTGCCGACGATCGGCCACGCGCTGGCGCTGGCCTACCGGTCGGCGGATCCCGCGCGCGTCGGCGGGCTCATCGAGACCGCTCACGCGCGCCTGGCGGGACTCGACCCGTCGGATGAAATGGCCTTTGCCCTGGCCGCGGGAAAACTGTGGAGCGTCCACCTGAACGATCAGAACGGGCTGAAGTTCGATCAGGACAAGTCGTTCGGTGCGGCGGACCTGCGCGGGGCGTACAACCAGGTGCGCATCCTGGAACTGGCCGACTATGCCGGCACCCGCCGCTTCGTGGGGCTGGATGTCAAGACGATGCGGACGCAGAAGGCGGACGTGGCCGAGAAGCATCTGGCCAACAGCAAAGCCATCTTCCTGCGGCTGGTGGAGAAGGTCCGGTCGTTCCCGCGGCAGGTGGAGCAGCAGTGCATCGCCGCGCGCGATTATGAGGCGCTCGAGCTGGCGGTGCTGGAACACCTGATGGGCAAGTGATCCTGGAGTCGTCGCGGTGCGGGGCGGGTCTGCGGACCCGCCCGCGTGCCCCTGGTGCCCATGAACGTACCCGTCCCCACCACGCTGAAATTGATTGACCCGCGCACCCTGCAGATCGATTGGAGCGATGGCCAGTGCCGCCGCTACGCGGTGCAGGAGTTGCGCGATCAGTGCCCGTGCGCCGGCTGCCGCGAGAAGCGGACGCACGGGGCGGCCCAACCCAACCCGTTGCAGCTGACCATCCTTTCGGCCGCCGAGGCACGTCCGCTCCGGGTGGAGTCGATGAAGCCGGTTGGGAACTACGCCTATTCGATCGCCTTCAGCGACGGGCACGATACCGGGATCTACACGCTGGAGTTCCTGCGCGAGCTGGGCGCGGCCGTGCCGACCACGGGCACGCCATGAGCAAGGGGTGGCCTCGGCTGCGCTGTGCGCCGCGATTGACGGCGCCTGATTGGCAGAGGCCTTGCGCGTGGTCTACAATGGCTCGCGTTCGCCTGCGGGGCGGACGTTGCCTGAGGGGACGCATTTGCAGGAAAGGGTGGAATTGTGGCTCGTATCGGTGTGGGCGTAGTGGGTTGTGGATTCGTCGGACGCGGTGCCCATGTGCCGGCGTTCGCCAGCATGGAACACGCGCAGCTGGTGGCGATCGCGGATGCTGACGAGGCGCGCCTGGCCAAGGTGCGCAAGAAGTTCGATGTGCCGGCGGCCTACAAAGATTACCAACAGCTGGTGGACGATCCGAACGTCCAGGCCGTCGTCGTGTCGCTGCCGACTGCGCTGCATGCGCCGGCATCCCTCGCGGCCATCGCGGCCGGCAAGCATGTCCTGTGCGAGATGCCCCTCGCCTCGAACCTCCAGGATGCGGATCGTCTGATCGAAGCCGCCGACAAGGCCCGCGTGACGCTCATGCCGAGCCTCACGTTCCACTTCACGCCGAATTACGTCAAGGCCAAGGAGCTGATTGCGAAGGGGCACCTGGGGAACATCACCACACTGATGTACCGCGAATTCATCCCCGCCAAGGACCTGGCCATGCAGTGGCCCGTGGGGTGCTGGGTCTGGGATATCGACAAGAGCGGCGGGCCGCTCTACACACTCGCCGTCTGGTCCATCGACCTGTTGCGGTGGCTGGCCGGGTCGGACATCGTCGAGGTGCACCCGACCACCAAATACACCAAACTGGCCAAGTACGGTGGTACGCTGGGCTACGACGCCGCGGCCTCGCTGCGGTTCGCCAACGGCATGGTCGGCAGCCTGCAGTACAGCGGGTCCGTGACCCATGCCGCATCGGCGTCGCGCCTGGAAGTCATCGGCGACTCGACCTACATGGTCGATGCGTCCCATAACGACAAGGTCACACTGTTTGCGGAAGACCCGTTCAAGAGCGAGTGGGACGTCAAACAGACCGGGGCGCGCATGTGGGGACACCACCAGCAGGACGAGTACTTCGTGCAGTGCCTGCGCGAGGGAACGCCCCCGAGCATCACGCCGCTCGACGGGCGCAAGGCCATGGAGATCGCCGACAAAATCGCCCGCGCCACGTGAGGGAGGACGGAGGACGGAGGACGGAAGACGGAGGACGGAGGACAGAGGACGGAGGACGGAAGACGGAGGACGGAGGACGGAAGACGGAGGACAGAGGACGGACGGCGGACGGCGGAGGACGGAAGACGGAAGACGGAGGACAGAAAGATCGGTTTTGCTCCGCGGGCCGTCCTCCGCCCTCTGTCCTCTGTCCTCTGTCCTCTGTCCTCTGTCCTCTGTCCTCTGTCCTCTGTCCTCTGTCCTCTGTCCTCTGTCCTCTGTGTCCTCTGTCCTCTGTCCTCTGTCCTCTGTCCTCTGTCCTCCGTCCTCCGCCCTCCGCCCTCTGTCCTCCTGTCATCCGACCCGGAACCGCGGGTGGTTCTCGTCCGGTCGCTCGCCGCGTTCCATCAGGAGTTGGCTCAGCGCCGTATCGATCATAGCGACGGCGGGGAAGACATAGGGCGCATCTTCGATGGGCCCGTAGAGAATGAAGTCTGCGCCCATGGCCACCGAGGACGCGCAGACGGCTGCGACGCACGGTTTGACCGCCTGTTCGCCCATTTTCGTCTTGAGTCCTTTCCAGACGGCCACGGCGTTGTGTACACCGCCGCCGACGGGGAGGCCGAATTCGTTCTTGATGTCGTGCATGGCGCTGCAGGCCTGTCCCAGTGTGGCGAGGTCCAGCACGCAGGTGTCGACGATCAGCTTGGTGACGCCCGCCTGGTGGGCGCGCGGCAGCAGTTCGCGGACGGCCTGGACGCGTCCCTTGGCGGTGAAGTCGAGCAGGTAGTAGGTGAGCAGGATGGCGGCCGTGACCCCGGCGTCCTGGATGGCGGTGAATTCGTCGTCCGTGATCTCGGGCTGGATCGAGTTGTAGACGACGCGGTCGGCCAGTCCGGCCTGGGCGACGTATTTGAGTCCCGCGATCCGCACGTCGGCGGTGGTCCCGTCGATCAGCAGCGGCATGTCGGTGGTTTTCGCAGCGAATTCCAGATTCCGCACGATCGCCTCGGGGGACGAGCCGACGACGTCCAGCATGCACGGATTCCCAGTGCGGGCGGAGAAGTCTTCCTGGATCCGGATGCGCCGCTCGGCCTCGGCCGTGTCGATTTCACCCCGTTCGGCGTTCCGCACGACGTCATGGCGATGGTAGAAGATTGTGCCGATGAGCACGGTGGGCTGCGCGCCGGGTCGACCTCCGATGCGCGTGTTGCCGACCTGAAAAATCTGCTGGGTTGTGGTGTACTCCAGGAGCCCGTGCGAGGCTCCGCCCTGGTGGTCAGAACTCATGGATGGCTGCTCCCTGATCGAGGTCCGGAGAACTGGTGCGGTGTGCCCGGCACGTCGCGCCGGTGTCGCGAGGGGCCGGAGAGAAGCGGCCAATGTAGCACGGAACCGTGCCGGCCGCCATGCGCCTCCCCTGTACTCGGCGCCTCGCAGGTTGTTTCCCTGTCGGCCGGGTCAGGTTAGAATACGCGCCGGGGATCAGGGGTGCGTACCAGCGGAGGAGTCCGACCATGACAGCGCGCATAACTCGGCGTCAGTTCGTACGCGACGGAGCGCTCACGGCGGCCGCCGTCGCGGCCGGTGTGGCCGCCACCCGGACCGTGTGGGCAGGGAACCCGGCTGGCGACGACACGAGCACGATTCGGAACTACAACGAGCAGATGGAGTATCGTCGCTGCGGGCGAACGGGCCTGATGGTGTCGGCCGTTTCGCTGGGCGGGCACTGGAAACGCGTTGTCCGCGTGATTGGAGGCAACGAGCCCGAGGGCTGGATGACCATGGATATCGACGGCGGCGATTTCCAGAAGAACCGTCGCGAAGTCGTCAGCCGCTGCATTGACCGCGGCATCAATTACGTCGACGCCTGCTGTCGCGAGGAGATCCTGGCGTATGCCAAGGCGTTGGAAGGGCGCCGAGACCGGATGTACTTCGGCTACTCGTGGCACGTCAAGGAGAGCCGCTTTGAGGAATGGCGATCGCGCCAGAAACTCCAGCAGGGCCTGGAGGAGGGCATGCGCGAGGCCGGGCTGGACTATGTCGACTTGTGGCGCATCAGCCTGCTGGTCGACAGCCACCAGCACACGGGCGCGGAACTCGACGAAGTCGCCGCGGCCCTGGAATGGGCCAAGCAGTCGGGACGGGCGCGCTTCATCGGTGTCTCGTCGCACGATCGAGCGCATCTCAAGACGATGATCGAGACGTACCCGACGCAGATTGAGGTTGTGTTAACGCCGTACACGGCGAAGACGAAGGTGGTGACCGACGAATCGGGTCTGTGGGCCACGCTGCAGAAACACGACGTCGGTTGGTTCGGGATCAAGCCCTTCGCCAGCAACTCGATTTTCCGAGGTGACAGTTCGCCGGGGAGCCCCCACGCGCAGGAGGACAGCGACATCGCCCGGTTGGCGCTCCGCCATATCCTCTGCAATCCCGCGATCACGGCCCCCATTCCCGGGCTCATCACGCGCCGCCAGGTCGACAACGCGTGCCTGGCCGTCGTCGAACGGCGCGCGCTGGACGTGGACGAGCAGGCGCGCCTGGGTCACGCCATGGAGCGTGCCTGGAAGCAGTTGCCCCCCCATTATCAATGGCTCAAGCAATGGGAGTACGTGTGAGGCGCGGGCTGCAGAAACTGACGCAGAGGTCGTGGCGCGTCCCTGTGCAGCGCGTCGCCAGCGCGGGGCTGGTCGCGGCCGTGCTGCTGACAGGTGCGGTCACCGCGCTGGGCCTGCGCGGTGCGCCACCGCGAGCGGCTGCCGCCCAGCAGGATGAAGGGGATGACGACGAGGACTTGGCTCCGTTGACGCTCGATGCCGCCAAGGCCCGGCCGCTCGAAGGTCCCGACACCGCCGTTCCCGCGGACCGCCCGGTCGCGGCGTCCGTGGCCGAGAACGCGGCCTGTTACGTGTGCCATGCCAACTATCAGACGGAGGAGCTGGTCACGCAGCACGCGGCCGGCGACGTGGGCTGCGTCGATTGCCACGGCAAGTCGTACGATCACCGCAACGACGAGAACAACACCACGCCGCCCGATGTGATGTTTCCGCGCGACGCGATCGATACGTCCTGCGCCGAGTGTCATGACGAGCACGACGTGCCGGCCGCCGACGTGATTGAGCGGTTGCAGGAACGCGCGGCACCGCGCGCCACGTCGGGCGATGTGACCTGCACCGATTGCCACGGCCGCCACCGGCTGCCGCACCGCACGGTGGTCTGGGACCGGACAACCCGCGCGCTGGTGACTGGCCAGGCGGCCGCTCCGCCTCCGGCGGTGCCGCCGGCCGACCTGGGTGTGCTGGGCGGGGTCTGGGTGCGATTGGACCCCGCGGGGACGCCCGCCGAACGCCTGACGATCACCGTCGGGGCCGATCAGCGGATTCACGCGACGTGGGAAAGCGAGGCAGCGGGCGCGTCTCGACGCGTGGTGTCGCTGCGTTACTGAGTGGGCTTGAGTTCCAGGACCACGACGCTGGCGATCTTGTCCGGCGCCGTCGGCGGCAGGGTGATGTTGACCTGCTGGCCATCGACGGACAGCTTCAACGGCTGCCGACCGTCCAGCAGCATGGCGCGGTGCGGCACGCCGGGCACGTCGCCCACGGCGAGCTGTCCGTTGCTGGGCCAGTCGAACACGTGCAGGTAGAGCCGCGTACTGCCGTCGGCCAGGGTCCTCCGCGTGCAGCGACCCCACGGGGTGTCGGCCAGCGGGTTCGCCTGCGTCGCATAGATCGACTCGCCGTTCTTGCGCATCCACGCGCCGATCTGCGCGAGGCGTTCCAGGGACGGCTGGGGGATCTCGCCCTGGGCGGTCGGGCCGACGTTCAAGAGGTAATTTCCGCCTTTGGAGGCCGTGTCGATGATGTTGCGAATAAGCGACTCAGCCGACTTCCAGTTGTGATCATCGGCCACAAACCCCCACGTGTCGTTCATCGTCATGCAGGTTTCCCAATCCACGCCGGCAAGGCCGGTGGCCGGGATCTGTTGTTCGGGCGTCCCGAAGTCGCCGGAGTACTGCTGGTCATCCTTGTTCATCCCTTCCATGCCCTGGCGCCCCTTGCCGATCCGGTTGTTGATGATGATGTTGGGCTTGAGTTCGCGGAGGAACGTGGCCAGCTCGCGCGCGTCCTCTTCGGTCCACCAGTCGACCCATTCGCCATCGAACCAGAGCACGGCGGGATCGCAGCAGGTGAGCAGTTCCCGCAGCTGCGCCTTCATATAGTCCACGTACTCCTGCTTGCGCTCCGGGTGGATCTTCGTCGGGTTGTACTGGTCGGCGCTGGCGCGGTACTGCGCGGGGTGATGCCAGTCCATGATGGAGTGGTAGACGCAGAACTTGAGCCCTTCGCGGCGGCAGGCGTCGGCCAGGGGCTTGAGCAGGCATTTGCCGTAGGGTGTCGCATCGACGACGTCGTAGGAGCTGACGGCCGAGTCGAAGAGGCTGAAGCCGTCGTGGTGTTTCGACGTAATGACAATGTACCGCATGCCGGCGTCCTTGGCGGCCCGCACCCACTGGTCCGCGTTGTATTGCACCGGGTTGAACTGCTGTGCCAGCTGCTCGTATTGCTCCACCGGGATGTTGGCCGAATTCATGATCCACTCGCCGATACCTCCCACCGGCTGGCCCTGCCATTTCCCGGCGGGAATCGCATACAGGCCCCAGTGGATGAACAGGCCGAACCGCGCATCGCGCCACCACTGCATGCGCGCGTCGCGCTCCGCCGGCGATTCCGCCGCTGCCAGCCGCGGCAGCAGGATGGTAAGGGCCACAAGCACACAGCAGATTCGCAGGAGGGACTTGCTACGCATGGTGAGTTCCCTTTCGATCGATCAAGTTCATAGCGGGTTGGCGAACGGAATCACGCAGCTCTCTTTACGCGCATCCCGGCTCCGGCTCGGTGGCCGGCAGCGTGAAGTTTCTGGCCGTATCATACATCGCAATCACGTTCTCGGGGGGTACTCCCGCCTGCACATTGTGCACTGAGGCGAACACGTACCCCCCGCCGGGCGCGAAGGTCTGGACGTGCCGCGTGACCTCCGCCACGACCTCGTCGACCGTGCCGTGCGGCAAGGTCTTCTGGCAGTCGAGCGATCCGCCCCAGAACGTAAGCCGATCGCCGAAGTGGGTCTTGAGCTGCCGGGGGTCCATCCCCACGGCGCTGGTCTGAACCGGGTTCAGGATGTCCACGCCCATTTCGATCAGCGACGGGATCAGCGGGAAGATGGCGCCGTCGGAATGCAGCAGCACCTGCATGTTCGTGTGCTCGTGAATCCATTCCAGGCCGCGCTGATAGTGGGGCATGACCAGTTGTCGGAACATGTCGACCGACAGGAACAGCGACTGCTGGGTGCCGAAATCGTCACAGAACTGCACGATCGGCACGCGGTCTTCGACGGCGTCGGCGAACCGCTTGAGGTTCTCGATCCAGGCCGTCACGAGGCACTCGTAGAGCCGATGCACGTAGTCGGGCTCGCAGGCGAGCGTAATCATCCAGCGTTCAAAATCGCCGGTGCCCAGGCCGTAGAAGAGTTCGTAGGGTGGGCCCAGCGGCGCGACGATGGCCAGTTCGGTGGACTCATGCAGGCACTGGGATTGCACCCGGAGATGTGCGCATTGCTCGGTAGTCAGCAGCGGCGGCTGATATCCCTCCAGGTCGATGTGCGCAGCACCCGGGTAGATTTCCAGGCGGTCGAAGTAGAAGCCGTCCTGCGGCATCCGCGCGACGGGCAGGCCGTCCCGCAGGATGATCAGGCTGCCGTCGGGCTCCTGCTGGGGCCGAAAGCTGGCCGGCACTTCCACCGGCGTGCCGTCGAACAGCGTCCACGGCCGCCAGTTCTCGTTGCGGATGCCGAACGCGACATCGGGTCGGTAGAGCCCGATCACGTCGCCCCCCAGTCGCTCGATGACCGGCCGTTCGATCTCCGCCAGCATCTGGTACAGGTCAAAGACGCGTGTCGGTGTGGCCAGTCCAAGATGCTGTTTGAGCCGGTGATAGGCGGCGGCGGCGATGCCTGACTGCCGGGTACCTCCGACATCGATCGGCACGCGATCGGCCTGCTGATGATGAATGGCCCGCCACACACGCTCGCGGGAGTTCATCGACGGATCTCCTGGCACAGGGCGCGGATGAACTCGGGGGTAGTCCCGCAGCAACCGCCAATGAACTGGGCGCCGGCGGCCACCAGCGCCGGCGCATGCGCGGCGAACCCGGCGGCCGTCGCTTCGTACTGGATCTGCCCATCCACCACGTGCGGGCTGCCGGCGTTGGCTTTGATCCACAGGGGTCGGTCGGTGACGGCCCGCATGCGGCGGCAGATGTCGACATAGCCGGCGATCCCCTGTCCGCAGTTGGCGCCGACCACGTCGGCGCCAGCCGCCGCGAGCCGCCTGGCGGCTTCTTCCGGGGTCACACCCATCATCGTGCGGTCATGGGCGGCACCCGAGTCGAACACGACGCAGGCGACGACGGGGAGACCGGTGGTCCGGGCGGCGGCGATGGCCAGTTCCGCTTCTTCGAGTTCCGCCATGGTTTCGATGACCAGCGCCTCGGCGCCGGCGTCGGCCAGGATGGCCGCTTGTTCGGTGAAGGCGGCGAGCACCTCCGGAGGGGCGATTTCGCCGGCCAGGAGCATCTTGCCGGTCGGTCCCAGGGAGGCGCAGACGTGAGCGCGACCGGCGGCTTCCCGCCGCGACAGTTCCACACCGGCCCGATTGATCGCGGCCAACTGGTCGGCCAGCTGATACGTCGCCAGGGCGACGCGATTGGCGCGAAAGGTATTGGTGAGCACGATCTGGCTGCCGGCCGCGACGTACTGGGCGGCCACGTGCGCGACGCGGTCCGGGTGCGTCACGTTCCACTGGTCCGGACAGGTCCCCCCCGGGAGTCCCTCCGCCTGCAGTTGGGTACCCCAGGCACCGTCGGTGATGACGGGACCGGATGCCAGCAGTTGATTCCACCACATGCCACCTGGCTCCTCGGGCCGCGTCCGCTAGGGGGCCGTCGCGCGGGCGTACTCGGTCAGCGCTCGGAGATTCGCCGGCGCGGTGGCCCGCGGGACTTCGCAGCCTGCTCCGACAATATACCGCGGCCCCGCGTCGCGGTGGCATTGGGCAATGGCCGCGCGAATGGACTCCGGCGTGCCGCCGCGCAGCACGCGCACGGGGTCGATGTTTCCCAGCAGCACCTGCTGCGGACCCATGACGCGGCGGGCATCCGCCAGGGAGACCATGAAATCGAGATCGACGATGTCGCACCCCAGCTGCCCCATGCCACCGAGGATCGCGCCGGTGTTGCCACAGATATGCAGCCGCACCAGCGCGCCCATATCGTGCAACGCCTGCACCAGCCTCCGTTCGTACGGCCAGACGAACTGCTGGTAAAATTCCGGACCCACCAGCGAGGCGGCCGCGTCGCCGACCCCGACCAGGTCCGCGCCCGCCTCGACCTGCGCCCGGGCGAAGCGCATGCCCAGTTGCAGTGTGAACTCGAACAGCTGATGCACGAAGTCGGGATCGTCGAAGAAGTCCAGCATCAGCGTGTTAATGCCGCGCAGGTCGGCGGCTTCCGCACAGGGGCCCTCGATCCAGCCTTCGATCAGTTTGCGGTCCCCGACCTGCTGGCGAAAGAGCGCCGCGGCTCGCACGCGGTCCGCCATGCGCCGCCCCGTGTGAGGGTCGGGCGGCTCGAGGCTCGCCAGACGCGCCTTGTCGGCCAGCAGCGCGTCGGTCTCGACGATCGCCGGGGGTTGATCGTCGAACATGGCCACACGGGCACCGCAGTCCGCCGCTTCCCGGGCGGGATCCGAGATGCAGGACACGTAGTCCACGTCGTACGCGTCGGCCAGCGCGATCTGCCCGGCCACCAGCGCACGATAGTCGGTGGCGTACTCGCCGTACTTCACCCCCGCGTGGTCGGCGGCGAACATCATCGTGATGGGCATCAGCGGCAGGCTGTCTACCGGTTCCCCACGCAGGAACGCGAGCAGTCGTTGTCGACCATTCATGACGCACGGCTCAGAGCAGACTGCGGGCCACATCCACGGCGCTGGCTGCATCGGGCGCGTACCCGTCGGCACCCACCTCGTTGGCGTATTCCTGCGTCACCGGCGCGCCGCCGATCACGATCTTGGTCACGTCCAGGCCAGCGCCTTTGATCGCATCCACGGTCTTCTTGATGGCCGGCATGGTGGTGGTGAGCAGTGCCGAGAGACCGACCAACTGGGCGTTGTTGGTGCGGACGGCGTCGACGAACTTCTGCGGGGACACGTTCGTGCCCAGGTCGATGACGTCGAAGTTGGCTCCCTTCCACATCATGGCCACGAGGTTCTTGCCGATGTCGTGCAGGTCACCCTCGACGGTGCCGATGACCGCCTTGGCCACCGGCGTGATTCCGGCCTCAACGAGGATGGGCTCGAGCAGTCCCATGGCCTCCTTCATGGCGCGGGCGGCGATCAGCATCTCCGGCACGAAGATCTCGTTCTTCTGAAATCGCTGGCCCACAATGTCCATCGCTCCGACCATCGCGTCCAGGATCTCCTGGGCCGGAATCTTGGTCTCAATGGCGGCCTTGGTCAGGGCGGCCGCGGTGTCTCGATCGCCACGTTTGATCGCTTCACCAAGCTCGTGCAGGTCTGGCATCGATCCGTATCTCCAGCAGTGGTCCGGGATGTGCGTAACGACTTGAGCAGCTTACAATATGGCAATTGCCGAAGCAATCAGCCTGCGCAGGATTCACCCATGAGCCATGCGGACCCCGGCCCGCCTCGCCTGAAGACCGCGATCATCCTCTGTCAGGTGGTGGAGCTGGAGATCGACCATTTTGCCGCGACGGCCGACCACGTCGTCCACGTCGCCCGGCTCCAGCAGGGGCTGCACAACGAGCCGGCCAAGCTGCAGCGCGAGGTCCAGGCCACCATCGACTGGATTGAGCGGGAGACGCCGGCCGAGGTGATTGTCCTGGGGTACGGCCTGTGCAGTCGCGGTACGGAGAAGCTGCGGTGCCAGCGCTGCCAGTTGGTCGTGCCGCGGGCCCACGACTGCATCACGCTCCTGCTGGGCGACAAGGACCGCTATGCGCGGTATGTGGCGGAGCACCCCGGCACGTACTGGTACTCGCCCGGCTGGATCAAGCACCATCTCCCCCCCGGCCCCGACCGCGCGGAGGCGATGTTTCGGGAGTACTGCGCGAAGTATGGCGAGGACAATGCCCGCTTCCTGATGGAGACCGAGCAGCAGTGGCATCGGAACTACAACCGGGCCACGTATGTCGACGTGGGGGGCTTGGGCACGACGCGGCAGGATGTGGAGTATACCCGCCAGTGCGCCGAGTGGTTGGGGTGGCACTTCGACCGGCAGCAAGGCGACTGTGCATTGGTGCGGGACCTGGTCCTGGGTCCCTGGGACTCGGCCCGCTACCTGGTCGTGCCACCGGGCAAGACGCTCCGCATGACGGGCGACGATCGCGTGATTGATGTGGCAGACTGATGTTCCACTTGACCATTCAGTTACCGCAGGGGGAACGCACGGTCGAGGTCGCCCCCGACGTGACGGCGCGGCTGCTGACCGACGTGCTGCGCGGACTCCAGCTGCCGCTCAACACGCGCTGCGGCCAGCGCGGGTTGTGCAACGGCTGCATGGTGGAGTTCGTGCAGGGGCGGCTGCAGCACGCCGCGACCGGCGCCGTACTGGCCGCGGCGGGCACGCCGGTGACCATCCGCGGCTGTGAAGTGCGCACGCCGGCCACGGGAAGCGCGGTGATTCACATTCCCAGCCGGTCGCTGCTGGCCCATCAACCGCAAGTGGTCACGTCGTTCCGGCTCAATGTGCCCCGCGCACACGACCCGGTCTGGCAGCAACTCACCCTCTCGACAGCGGACCTGGATCCGCGGCGTGCCTGGGAGGACGCCCTCCGGGCAGCCGTGGCCACCCGCCTGGAGTGTACGCTGCCGTTGGACGTGGAGCCGGAACTGGACGGCCGAGCGACCAGCCCGGACGGGATCTACCGATTGGCCCTGGAGCATCAGGGAGACCGCCGCGTGCTCAGCGCGTCGCACGTGGCGGAACCTGCGCACGGTGCGGCGATCGACATCGGGACGACGACCGTGGTGGTGATGATCGTGGAGTTGACGACCGGGCGGGTCGTCAGCAGCGCTTCGGCGCTCAATGCCCAGACGCGGATGGGCGACAACGTCCTGACGCGGATCAACGTCTGCATGCAGGCCCCGCGATTCGTGTCGCGGATGCAGCACGCGATCGTGCGCGGGACGCTGATGCCCCTGTTGACCGAAGCGCTGGCCGCGGCCGACCTCACACCGGAGCACCTGGCCTGCCTGGTTGTGGCCGGCAACACGACGATGCTGCATTTATTGCACGGGGTGGATCCGACCAGCATGGGCGTGGCCCCGTTCACGCCGGTGTTTCTCGATCACCGGATCATCGACGCGCGGGAACTGCGGCTGCGGGTGCGTCGCGGCAGGGTCCTGCCGGATGGTCAGGACGACTCGGCGCCGGCCGACGACCCGGAGCCGGCGGAACGCCGGCGGCTGCCGCTGCATACGCTGCCCGGTGCCGCAGCCTATGTGGGTGCCGACATCACGGCGGGTGTGCTCGCCACGGGGATGGCCTATCGCGATGACACGACGCTGCTCGTGGATCTGGGCACCAACGGCGAGCTTGTGCTGGCCCATCAGCGTCAGCTCTTCGGCTGCGCCACCGCGGCGGGGCCGGCCTTTGAAGGCGCCGGACTCACCTACGGGGTGCGCGCCGGGCAGGGGGCGATCAGTCACGTCCGGCTGGAACCGGGTGAACTCGCCATCCACACGGAAGTCATCGGTGACGTGCCTCCCAACGGACTCTGCGGCACGGCCTATATCGATTTCGTGGCCCAGGCGCGGCAGGTGGGGCTCATCACGCCCACCGCGCGGTTCAACGGGCACGACGTCCCCGGCATCATCCGGCATCCGGACCACGGCTGGGCCTTCGTCGTCGTGCCCGACGCGGTGCCCCGGCCGCTGCTGATCACCGAGGCCGACATGGCCAGCCTGCTGCAGGCCAAGGCGGCTATCGCCGCCGGCGTCACCTGTCTCTTACGGCGCGCGGGCGTGGCCGCCGCGGATGTTGCCGCCGTTTTTCTGGCCGGTGGATTCGGGTTCCACATGCGCGTCGACAGCCTGCTGGGTTGCGGCATGCTGCCCGGCTTCCAGCCCGAGCAGATTCAATTGATGGGCAACACATCCCTGGCCGGCGCCTACCTCGCGCTGCTCGACAGCAGCATCCTGCGCGAGATGCGACACGTGACGCAGCGCATGGAGATCGTCGAACTGAATCTCGAACCGGACTTCGAAGCGACGTACATCGAACAGCTGTCGCTGCCGTAGGCGGCGTCGAAATCGACCGGTCTCTGCTGCGCTACGTGTTCCACGACCCCCGCGTGCTTGCCACGCGGGTGAAGCAGATCATCAGCTGCGATTAGATCATCGGCTAGGGGGCGGCCGTGGCCGTGGCGGCGGCCTCTTGTGCGTGTCACACCTCGAAAGTTTTGGGTACTGAGTGTTTCATGGCATTCGCCACGAATGAACGTTTGGATTCGGACCCGCAATCTGAGCCAGACAATGCGTGCTCTTGGGATTGCTGTAATCGTCGGAGCTGTTCTGGTCACCGCGGCGGCGTTTGTCGGCGGAGTGCTCAGCCTATTGACCGGCAAGGCGACTGATTTGCCGCAGTGGAATGGGTGGCCCTACTTTTTCTTCTGTGCCAGAGAAAGTGCGATTTTTGGGGCGATCGTTGCTCTTCCGATAGCGGGAGTCGCATTTATCTTGTTGGCGTTTCGATCGACTGGCGGTGACTGATACCGACGCGAGGGCGCGCGGCGACGACCGTCATCGCAGAGTGTCGCTCGGAGGGAGACATTACCAGGGACACCACACGTCCTCCGATCGACACGGCGCGATGCGCGCCGCGGCGAAGCGGATTTTGGCGAGGACGCCGCTTCCAACCGCCCTGGCCCCAGCGCGCGGGGACGCCTTCCGGCAACTGCGCGGTGCATAGGACCGTATCCTGTCATGCGGCTTCTTCTCGTTTAACCCGATATTCCGCAACCTGTCCCGCAGTCAAATCGCGTGGGCGCCACCGGAGCACGGCGCGGTCACGTCGGTGGCCGGGGAAGTCGCT
>JALOQX010000453.1 GCA_025459265.1 Pirellulaceae bacterium
TCGCCCACGGCATCGACATGGAGCAGGGCCTGCAGCAGCAGAAACGCGCGGTGGCCGCCGGCCACTGGCCGCTGATCCGCTACAACCCGGTGATCCGCGAAGCAGGCGGCGTACCGTTCACGCTGGACTGCCTGCGCCCGACGCTGCCGCTGGCCGAGTACCGCAAGCACGAAGGCCGCTTCCAGTCACTGGAGCGCGAGAACCCGCAGGAGGCCGAGCGCCTGCTGACGATCGCCCAGCAGATGGCGTACCAGCGCTGGGACCTCTACGAGCAGATGGCGACCCGCAGGGCGGCAGAGTTTCCGCCCGATTCGCGGCGGGATCCGTAGATGATCTCTTCCGCGTCAAGCGGAGTGACTTCCCGAGTCGACTCCCACGCCAACCACCACCCCGATCACCCCTGTGGTTGCCTATTGCTCGATGACATAGGTGAACTTGTTCCGTACGCCCGGCACTTCGACTGCCTTGCCGTCAATCACCCGGGGCTTGTACTTGAACTTCAGCGCGGCCTGGATTGAAGGGTCTCGAAACAGCTGATCGGTGCACGCGCCCTCGATCACGAACGGGTCGCGCGTCGTGCCCTGGCGGGTCACCGTGAACTGCACGATGCAATATCCCTCGATGCCGTGAATCAAGGCCCGCTGCGGATAGATCGGCGCCACCTTGACGATCGGCAGGTAGTCACCCCCGCCAACCTCCAGGTTGAAGCCTGAACTCATCGCGATAGTGGTCTCGACCGCCGCGGGCGGAATGGCGATCGTCCCGACGCCCGGGTCAAGGCTCTCGAGTTGCGGCGCCGCCGGCTGCGGCGGTGGTGTTGAGGGGGGTGGCGGCTTCGTCGGCTTGAGTTCACGGCGCTGAATGGCTTCGTCGCGCTTGATCCGGACAAAATCCACCAGGTGGGTGCTGCCGCCCTCGTTGAGTTCGCGATCCACGGTCTCGATCATGAACTGCATCGTCCACAGCAACCCCGACGTCACGACGACGCCGAGTATGCCGCCTATCACGACCCGCACCGCGGCGCCGGATCGACCGGCCTCCAGGGCCTGCATCACCGTGGCCGCCATGGCGCACCTCCTCGGTAATCCCACGCTGCATTCCGCGTAAAATTAGACCCCGGTCGGTCGCCCGGCGTTCATACCAAATGGCAGTTTGCCCTTTTCACCAATTGTTCCATGTAATGGATAGTTGCAGAACGGTCGCAATGGAAACCCAGACCAGGTAAGGAATCTGCGCGAACGCTACCCAACGATAGTGTTTCCAGACGGCAATCATGATCCACAGGATGGTGCCCCACACGATCAGGATGTCGGCCGCCGCGAGAAACAGGCTGCGCAATCCAAACTGGATCGGCGTAAACACGAGATTGGCCACCAGGTTGACTGCGAAAGGTAACGTCACTTTCCAGGGCACTTTCCTGCGAATCGCCTGAATGAAGACGAACGCAAACGTCACGAAGATAATGGGATAGAGAATCTGCCAGACGAGGCCAATGGTCGCAGGCTCGGGAGTCCAGGATGGTTTTATCAGGCTGTCGTACCATTCAATCCAGGACATTCCCCACTCCTCCTGACCCTGCTGGTAAAAAGGGGACGGAGTAAATTAAACAAATTTAATTTACTCCGTCCCCTTTTTTGCGGCGGCTATTTTGTGATGCTCTTCGAGAGCACGCTTCCAGCGGCATCGAAAACATAGCCGGCCTTCGTCACGCCGGTCACCGTCAAGGTGTAAGTGCCCCGCGGACCCGAGACCGCGAACTTGGCGCGACCCGCGGAGTCCGTCATGCTCGCGGACGTCACCGTGCTGCCTCCCGGCAGGGTCCACCGCGCCGCCACGCTCGCGCTGCGGACGGCCACTCCGGAGGGATCCTTGACGTAAACGGTGCCGGTGATGTTCGCCTTGCTGCCCTGGACCTTTCCGCTCAAGGCGATGTTGCTGACCCTTGCCCCCGTGACGGCGCTGGCGACATTCACCGTGATCTCGGTCTGCGTCCAATTCCCGATCGCGTCGTAGGCGAAGGCCCAGACCGTGTAAGGAGCGGGCGTGAGACCACGCGTGTCCCAGTTGACCGTGAAGCTGCCGGCATCGGCGACTGAGCCGAGGATGACGTCCTGGCCGAGGTATTGGTTCCAGTAACTGATCTCGAGAAACTCGACGCCCACGTCATCGCTTGCCTGGGCGGAAACCTGAACGATGCCGGACACGCTGGCGCCGTTGGCCGGCGTCAGGATCGTCACTTCAGGGGGCGTGGCGTCCAGCGGTGTGGACGGCGAAGTGGCAGTGGCGGTGGTCGACCACGGGCCCGGTCCGGCCACGCCAACGGCGCGAACCCGGTAGTCGTAGCTCGTCGCCGGGGCGACGGTCGTGTCCTGGTGCAATGTGGACATCGCCGGCGGCACCAACGCCACGGATGCCCAAGTAGCCTGCCCGGCCGGGCGCCGCTCAAGCTGGTAGCTTTGGGTCCGCAACAGATCGCCGTTGTTCCACGCCAGGTTGATCGACATATAGGGCTCGGAAGCCGTTGCAGGGTGCGGTGTCGCGGTCAGGCCGGTCGGGGCGGCAGGCGGCGCAAGCAGTCCCGTGGGCGTGAGCAGCACGGCACCCGACTGCCCGGTGGTGGCGTTGCGGCCGAGAGTGGCGACCACGCGATGATCGTTGACCAGGCAGCCGTTGCCCGTGATGGTCCAACCGGCGGCCGCGGCCGCGGAATCCAGCAGGCTGTACAGGGCGTATTTCCCCAGGCCTTCGAGGTAAATGCCGGCGCCCTGTTCGCCCCAGCCGACGTCCCCCAGGTTGTTGATGTCGTTTGCCACCGTCCATCGGCTCGAACCTGAAATGAATTCCCAGCCCGTTCCGGAGCCATAGCGAAAGACAGAGACGATATTGAGCGAGATGGAACTGAGCGTGGCGGAGCCAACGATCTGGCCGGCGTTATTGATGGCCACTCCGCCAACCGCGTTATAGCCGGCGGGCGCGGGCAGGCCCACGTCGGTCACCGTCTGCGTGGACAGATCGAACAGTTGCGTGCCGGAGAGGATCACTCCGGAGTCGTTGATGTCGTTCGGGGTCGCAAACCAACCGTAGCGAGCGTTGAGGTCGACAAGCCCGCCGGCATCGGTGTAGAGCCAGCCAAAGCCGTACGGCGTGCCGAGGATTCCGGCCCGGGCGCCCGCGATCTGGCCGAGATTGTTGATCCCCGTGGCGTAGGAGGCGAGTTCCCCGGGCAGCAAGGGCAGCAGCTCGACGGCATACCCCGCGCCCGCGGGGGTCCACCGAATCGCGCGCCGCCCGGTGGACATCGTGGCCACGCCGACGATTACCCCGGCATCGTTGACATCCGTCGGAAAGGCGCTCGACGCGCCCGCCGGGGAGGGCAGCACGGTCCATGCGCCACCCGCCACGCTGATCAGCGGAGTCTGGACTCCGGTGGTGGGGTTGGTGCGCAGACCCACCACGGTGTCGCCATTGTTGAGGGCGACGACCGAGCCGTCGCCGATGAACTG
>JALOQX010000454.1 GCA_025459265.1 Pirellulaceae bacterium
TCAGCCCCGCGTGCGTTGACGATGACTCCCAGCCGTTGGGACGTGCAGCAGAACCTCACGACCAAGGACGCGGGTCTGAATTACACTGGACTTGCCATCATCGAGGTTGCCGAGGACGCGACCCCGGGTGAGGTGGAGGTCGCGGCAACAATCACCCCGGCGAAAGGGACGCCCACGACCGCAACCCTGAAATTCCGCGTCGCCGGCAAGGGCGATTGATTGGTGCGTACGATGACGCCGCCATCCCGAGGAGTCCGTGACGTGTTGAGCACCTATGCAGGGAGCGCCTATGTCGTGATGGCCCTGGACGCCTGCGGGGAGATACCATGATTGGCACAACGATGAGACCATTCCTCCTGCCGCGAGTCCTGCTGCCGCTGTTCCTGGTGGTTGCCGTCGCTCCCGCCTCACCTTCGGCCGAGACGTCGAACGATTCCTTGATCAGGCTGCCGGTTTCCTACGTGGAACTCTACGAGCGGATCTTTCAACAGGAGTTGCAATCCGGCAAACCCGGTCTCGGCGAATCCGCCGCGCTGAGCCACCTGGCGTTGAAGCTCTGGCTGCGCACGCACGACCTGGAGTATCGCCAACAGGCCGAACGCCTGTTCCGGCGAACCCTCGCCGACCCGCAGTTCAGCTTGAAGGACTTCCACGTTCTTCATCACTTTGGCGAGTTGGCCCTGCGCATGAAGGAACAGAAGCTGATTCCTGCGGAACAGACTGCACAACTACGGAAGATCGCGACGGAGGAACTGGAGGCCTTCTGCCGGTCAGAAGACTGGAGCGACAACAATATTCGGATCGGGCAGGTTGCCGGATACGCGGGTCTGTTCGGGCTGCTGAAGGACGAACCGTTTGCCCCGCGAGAGGCTGTCCGGCGCCATCTCGATGACTATTGGAGCCGAATCGCCGCGACGGGCGACCTAGACGAGGACGCGTCCAACTATGATTCGTTGGGGCTCGCCTTCCTGGTCGACCTGGCCCGGCTGCTCGGCAGGGAAAGGGACCTCGCGGGATCGGCCGGTTTCCGGCGGCAATTCGAGCGTTTCCGCGACATCGTCTCGCCCGCCGGGCTGATCCCGGAGTACGGCGACTCCTACTTTGACTATTCCAGTTGCCCGCTGGACCGGGTTTACCTGCTCGAATATGCGGCGCAGCTCTACGGCGATCCCACGTTTCTGTTTGCCGCTCGCAGACTCTACGGGCGCCCGCAAACAGGGCTTCCGGACCTCGACCTGTGGAGCCGCGCGTTGCCGCTGATCGACCTGGAGGCATCGTCTGCCGAGGCGCGCAGGCCCGCGGGGCCTCCCTCCCTGGTGACCTGGCGCGCGCGGCGAGGAAGCCCGTGTCCGCTGGTCGACAAGATGATTCTGCGGAGCGGTCTCGAACCCGGTGCGGCGATGGTCCTCCTGGATCTGTACGCCTCGGGCTCGCACTCCCATCCTCAGAAAGGCCCTTCGATCGCCTATTACGAGGTCGATCAGGTTCCACTTTTCCACAACCTGGGGCGGCACCATACCCGCTCGGCCATCGCCGGCAATCTGCTCTGGGCGCAGCCAGCCGAGAGACGTTTCCCCGGCTGCTGGAATCGCGAAGGCGAGTGGTTCACCATGCGGCTGCTCGTCGATGCACTGCACCAAGATGTCGACGGGAAATACGTCCTCGCAGGCGGCATGAGCCTGCGCGATTTCCCGGAGTGGAACCGCAACTGCCGATTCCTCGACTTCGACAACCTGCGGCTGGCCGGGCCGTTCGGGACCCGACTGATCGACAGCTTCGATGCGCCCGACGGCTGGGATCGCCGACTGCTGCAGAGCAACAAGGTCGTGACTTGCAGCGACAGGACGCAGGGCGACGCCTCGCAGCGGATCCCTTGGAACACGGCGGCTGCGTCCGGTCGGCGGTTCTCCGAGCCGCTGCCCGCGCCGTTCACCAAGGAACAGTATTCGTATCTGGAACTGGACTTGAAGTACGAGGGTGCGCGGCCTTACCTGCACGTCCGCGGCTTGGGCGAGCAGGTCGATCTGGGCGATCAATCGCTGTCGGCCCGGCTGACCGGCGCGAGCGTGGAGCAGCGACAGCACGACGCCTACGGGCGGATCCGCTACGAGGATTACATCCAGCCCGGCACGAAGCTGACGCGGCAGATGGTTCTCGCCGCAGAAGGCTACCTGCTGGTGCGCGACGAACTGGCGGCGGGTCCGTCCATGGACGGCTGGAATGCCGGGCAGCTCTGGCAGTTCTATGACTTGGGAACGCGAAAAGGCAGTTGGTTCGCCGCCAACGACGATGGTGCTTATCCAACCGTCGCTGGCAGTCCCGCAGCGACGACGACGCGCAGCATGTTGGCGCGATTTCTGGAGAGTGCTGATACGCGGATCGATGTCGAGGAGGTCAAGCAACGCTTCCACATGCCCAACCCCAAAGGGCGCAAGCCCACCGCGTTCTTCACCGCGTATAGCCAGCGAAGAGTCCGCGCCGGTCGGTGTGAAGTCTTTGCACTGCTCGTCGTTCCGCGAGACCCCGCCGGCGCGACCCCGGACGAATTTGCCGCCAGGACGACGATCGTGCGAGGCGCCGACGGGCTGACCAAGGCGGAAGTAGTCGGCCCGAGCGGGACGACAGTGACGATCGTCTTGAGTCCCGATGGCTGGGAAGTGAAACGCTGAACAAAAACGGGGCAGCCTGGATCATTCGGTAGCAATGCCGACGGGTTCCAGATCTCGCACATGCATCGCGGCCCGGTCATTGAGGCCTGCCGTCTGGAAGGCATCGGAGACGACTTCATCACCATCGGCGACATCTCCGACGACGATGCGCACAGCGGCGGCATCATTCGCGGCAATGACTTCCAGGTCGGTGCCGCGCGCGGCGTGCTGACTCGTGCGTCGAACCTGTCGATCGAAAAGAACCGCATTCTCAATAGGTTGGAGGCGGGCATCTCGATGACCGAGTGCGGCGCCATCCAGCACGTGACGCTCCGCGGGAATCACGTCGAAGACACCTGTTTCCGTTCGATCAGCGGCGCCGGCTTCTGTCCGTGCACCACCACCGCCGCCGTGGAGATGGGGGGCCGCAACCCGGCTACGGACCCGCTGAAAAGCGACATCCTGATCGAGGGCAACACCATCGTTCGTCCCCGCGGCAGCGCGGTCACGGGGACGGACAACAAGGTCATCGCCACCGGCTTGTATGCGCTGGAGCAATGACTATCATCGCGGGCAGCCGCCGCCCCCATCGTGGACGGCGAGAGACGGCAGTGACCTTGGCTTCAATATGGGAGACGGTGATGCGACAGACAGTCTGCAAGCGGATCTCGTGGCCGGCGATGGTGGTGGGATGGTGGGTTTTCGTGGCGGCGGAGGCGTGCAGTGCTGAATCGCCGAAGAAGCCCCGGGTGGACCTGACGGTCGAACCGCTGCTGGACCAGTGGTCGGCGGCGAAGGCGGCGGAGTATCTGGATGTCCGGGCCAACGCGGATGAGGGTACGAG
>JALOQX010000455.1 GCA_025459265.1 Pirellulaceae bacterium
CCTGCGCCAGCCTCTGGGCAATCTGATCGTGCACCTGCTGGAACCCCAGGCCGTGGACAGCTTCGCCGCCTGGGACCTGTTTGAGCCACCGCTGCAGGCCGACCAGGACTATCCCATTCTGCGCGTCGCGGAGCCCCTGGCGTGGCCGCAGGATGCAGGCCCGCCGTCCAGGAACGAGACAGGGGGCACCCAAGGCAGCAGTCAGTTGTAGAAAAGTCAAAGCCCGGGACGAGCGGGCCGTTGACCAGATGCCGCAGAAGCACAGCGCATAACACATTGCTGTCAATGCACTTAAAACTCTCAGTGAGGCCGCCAGAAAAAGAGTCGTTGGCTGGCCCCGACCGGTGGCACGGGTTTTGCAACCGAGGGAACGTGTGAGCTTCCTGAGGGCCCGGCTCGCCGCGCCGCGGGCGAAAATCTTGGCCAGCAAATCCTTCGCCCACGGCGGGAGTTTGTGGTACCATGGGACCATCGTCGCGTCGGACCACCGGGCGTGAGCCGGCAGCGATCATATCATCTTCATCTTGAACTTTTGTGTAGCTGGTGCGTACCCAACGATGGAAACACTGCAGAGTCAGAGAGTGGAGATCCCGGAGCGTCCGGACGACGCGAGTGATGAGCAGCTTCTGCTGGAGTACCGGCGGACAGGTCGTCGCGAGTTATTCGCCGATCTGGTCGGTCGTTACGAGCGGGAACTGTACAACTACCTGCGACGGTACCTGGGCGATCCAGGGATGGCCGAAGACGCGTTTCAAGCCACGTTCCTGCAAGTGCATTTGAAATGCGATCAGTTTGAAGAGGGTCGTCGGTTTCGGCCGTGGTTGTACACGATTGCCACGAATCAGGCGATTGACGCGCAGCGCCGTAACCGGCGTCATCGCATGATGAGTCTGGATCGGGTCGGAGGAGCCGTCAACGGCGAAGAGGTGGGCAAGCTGGTCGACCTCCTGGTCAGCTCGGACAGCGAACCGTTGGATTACATGACGCAGTACGAGCGGGGCGAATGGGTGCGGGAAGCCCTGGACGACCTCTCAGAGCAGATGCGAAGTGTCGTGCAGTTGGTGTACTACGAAGGCATGAAATATCGCGAAGCGGCGGACGTGTTGTCGATCCCGGTGGGGACAGTCAAGAGTCGACTGCATGCGGCCATTGCGAAGTTGAGTGAGTTCTGGTCGGAAACACGCGTGCCACCCAGGTGATTGCGGCAGATGCACGAAGATTTGCTGGGTTACTTGCTCGGGGCACTGGACGCGGACGAGCAACGCCGGATCGAAGCCAGGTTGGCGGTGGATCCCGAGCTGCAGCGGGAGCTGGAGCGGTTGCGCGGGTGTCTGGAACCACTCGCGGGGCTCGCCGAGGACGTGGACCCGCCTGCCGGTCTCGCCGAGCGCACGCTGGCGTCAATTGACCGGCGCGACCAGGAGCTGCGTGTGACGCCGCACGCTCGCGCGTGGGTGCAGACGGCTGGTCCACCGCGGTTGCAGCGGTATACCGGCGTGGACAGGATCGTCCTGGCGCTGGTGGGCGTGGCGGCCTTGACGCTCTTGCTGCCGGCTTTGGCCAACAGTCGACACGAGTCCCGCAAGGTGCTCTGCGCCAACAACCTGCGTACCGTCGGAAGTGAGCTGATCGACTACAGCCAGCTGCAGCCCGATCACAGTTTTCCCCAGGTCGCGGTCGCGGGTCCGCGGGCGTTTGCCGGCGTCTTCGCCCCGATTCTGCTCGACCACCAGCTGCTGGATCCCGACCGGCCGCACCTGGTCTGCCCCGCCTCGACCTTGGCCCAGCGTGCGGCGGAGTGGTCGGTGCCCACGCTCGAGCGCATCGACCGGGCGCAGTCCAGCCAGCGGTGGCTGCTGCAGAGCCAGGCGGCGGGCAGCTACGCCTACTGTGTCGGCTATGTGGAGAACAACCAGCTGCAGGCGGTGAAGAACGAAGGCCGTGCGCATTTTGCGATCTTGGCGGATACGCCCAGCCTGAGCCAGGCTCATCCGCGCAGTGCCAACCATGGGGGGCGTGGTCAGAACATCTTCTTCGAGGACGGCCACGTCGCGTTCGTCATCGACGCGCGCCTGCTGCCCGGGGACGATCCCTTCCGCAATCGCAATGGGCTGGCCGAAGCGGGCACGGATCGCGCCGACGCGGTGATCCTGCCCAGCCTCTTGCCGCCGCTGGCGTCGCGCCGCGCGAGCGATCATGACCCGCACGCCCGCCACGCGCGGTAAGTGCGCGACGGGGATCGGGCCTGTGCATGTGGCCGTCTGGCCACACGATCGGACTGCAGCACGTGGTGTTTTCGCCTCCATGGTCTCTGCTGCCCGATCCGCCCGGCCTGCGTTTCCCGCCCGCCATACTGCTCGCAACTGACGGCAGCAGTGTGCGTTAGGGCTGCGGGCAGGCTTCACGCACGGCGCGCGTCGCCGGCATGGCACTGGGTTTGCACGTCCTCCTGAGCCACAGCTCGTCACTCCGCCGCCCCGAGTGCTCCCCGGCCACCAGCGGCTCGCCGGGCGGAATGTCGAGTCTGCCAATGGCGCAGCGCGGTCGACCTGCTGCGCGCGAGCCTTGGTCCCCTCAGGCTCGCGCGCGGCGGGCGGCCGGTCCCGGCTGGCTGTCGGTCAGCGGGTCATGCGGCGTGCTCCTGTACTGCGGAATCGGGAACGGCTCATGCATGCACGTCACCTGGTGGAATTGGGAGCCTGGGTCGCCCTGCGGGGCACCGCCGGATTGCGACCTGCGGCGGCGCTGGGACAACGGGATCTGGAAGACTACTGGCTCGCGTCCCGCTACCGCCAGGATCGCTGGGCACGGATCCTCAAGTCCGCCGCGCAGCTCCCCCCGGCCAGCGTGTCGGCCTCCTGGCACCGCCTGCGCCCGGCCATGCAGGAGGTGTTGGCCACCGAATTGCTGACGCGCACCTGGGCCGCCGTGGCGTGCGCGCACGACCGCCAGCACGGTGCGGTCCTGCTCGAACCGTTCGTCGTGCACGTCTTGGAGAGCCACATGGAGGCGCGTCAGCGCGTCATGCAGCTGGTCGTGCGCGGCCACGGCTGCTCGCTCGAAGAAGGCGTGCTGCTCAACCGCCTCCGCCGCCACACCGAACGGTGGACCGACCGGCTGCTGGGCCACTTGGCGTGCGACCAGGACGTCGCACGGTTCGCCTTTCAGTCGCGTCGGGCCCTGGAATGCGCGGCCGACGCGCGGGACGCGCAGGGGCACCCGCTCAACCCCCACGCGACCCAGCTTGCCTGGACCTCGCTACGTGCCTTCTTCACGCGGGAGCTGACCGATGTCAGCCCCAACGCGGATCTCAACGCCCGCATTGCCCGCAGCATCCTCGCCTGCTGCGACGGCACGTTCGGGGACTCGTTTCTCAGCCAGCCCGCCGACTGGCTGCTCCGCCTGACCCAACTGGCCGACGACGCCGTCGCCTGGATCGACGACCTGTTGCAGTTGGATCGGTCGGTGTCGCCCGCGTCGCGGGGCC
>JALOQX010000173.1 GCA_025459265.1 Pirellulaceae bacterium
GCGGGATTTGCCCTGCGGGCGCACTCTGTACTGGCGCGTCGAGGCCGTGGCGTGGGGCGGCAGACTCGCCAATAGCGGCGAGCCGGGCCGTTTGGTCACGCCGCCGCTGAATCGGCCGCCGGGACTGACGTTTGCCTCCGACATGACCTGGGTCGCGGCCTGTGCCGGGGCGGACAATCCCGTGCGACGCGATGCAAACTACTACGGCAATCCGATCGCAATTGCCGGCCGACGCTATCCCAAAGGCCTGTGGACGCATGCGTATCCGGATGCCACGCCGGCCGATACGGTCTACGATGTGGCGGAGATGGGATTTCAGTTCTTCAAAGCCGACGTGGGACTCGATGACGCGAGCGGTAGCGGCAGCGTGCAGTTTCAGGTGCTGGTTGACGGCACCGTGCAGGTCGAAACGCCCGTGCTGCGCTCAAGGCAGACCCAGGCACTGCGTGTGGACGTCTCGCACGCTCGCCAGGTCACGCTGCGCGTCCTCAACGCGGGTGACGGCTACACCTGCGACCACGCCGCCTGGGGCGCCGCCCGATTCGTGAAGCCCGACGTCGACGATCCGCTCGATCGGGCCCAGTGACCGGGCCAGGTTGTCATTTCCCTCGACTCCGTGTGATCGCGATCGACGTGGCGACCCAAATGTCCAGCCCGATAACTGATCGCTCAGACTGACAATACTGGGACACACCCGCCCTCCATCCTGGCCGCGTCTCCTGCCGAACCGGACTGCTCTTCTGCGCCATCAGACTCGGTACGTCGCCCCGGCCTCGAGGACGGTGGTCTCCGCATCCAGTTCCCGGCTCAGTCGGCGCAACGCGTGATCGCAGGTGTCGTGAGCGGAAAGGAGCACTCTCGTCGGGCCGACGGTGTTGATGTGCGTGATGGTCCGGCTCAAATCGTCGTCGCTGATCCGCTGCCACGGCGGCTTCCCGGTCCCGAGAAACATCTGGAGCTGGATGCCGTGCCACCGAGAACGGCTCTGGGTAACCGGGAAGTGGATGCCGCCGGCGATGGCGTACAACGGCTCGTCGCAGAGGCGACGGACCATCTGCAGCATCAACTCAACCGTCGGGTGACCACAGCCTGTGATCAGCACCAGTCCCTTGTCTCGGACGCGAGCGACCAACGCCTGCTCCTCACACATCCCGAGAAAGAACAGACTCCGGGCAAGCGGCCCTGTGGTCCCCACGCCGGCCGCGAGCAATCTCGGCGCAGACACCACCTCGATCTCGAAACCGGGAGCCTCCGCCGCATCGGGCAGGTAACACGGCTTAGTCGAAAAGTAATGTGCCCATCTCGGTGCAGATCAGATAGGAGACCCCCGGGTCACCCCGGAAACCCGCGCTCGTCTTCTCATCCACGAGAACTGTCAAGTCGAGACGATCCAGCACGGGCAGCTCCAGCGCCCGAGCTGCCGCGATCCGCTCCCGATTGAGTGTCTCGGCACGGCTGCTGTTCGCCTTGAACACACGATGGCGCCGCAGCATGCTCGGAACGAGCGCCGGCGACGCCAGGGCCAGCGCGGGCCACATCCACGGCGAGACGCGATAGACCATCTCCAGCCCTCCCCCAGGAATCCTCCACCGCCCTTGACTGTTGTGCGCATATGCGCATAATAGCCGGTGCTGCCACGAGGAGCAAGCGTCCATGCCACGACCTGTACGGTGCCGACGTGTCGGCTTGTCGCCCGCCTGCATGTACTTCAAACCAGCCGGCATACCGGTCAGGCATCTCCGCGAACGGGTTGTCTCGATGGATGAGCTCGAGGCGCTCCGGTTGGCGGACCTGGAAGGGATCTACCATGAGCAGGCGGCCGACCGGATGGGTGTATCGCGACGGACGTTCGGACGCATTATCGAATCGGCACGCCGGAAAGTGGCTGACGCGTTGATTCACGGTATGGCGCTGCGGATCGAAGGAGGAGTTGTCCAGATGGCGGACCAGCGAACATTCCGATGTGGGGACTGCACTCACGAGTGGCACGTGCCCTTTGGCACCGGCCGACCGGCAGAATGCCCCCAGTGCCATGGCCAGAACTTCCACCGTGCGGCAGAGGAACGAGGACAGGGACGTAGACGGGGAAATCGCGCGAATGAAAGGGGATAGGCATGAAGGTCGCCGTAGCATCCGTTGATGGTGTGTCGATTTCACATCACTTCGGCCGATCGCAGTGTTTCATCGTCTTTGACGTGCAAGGGACGGAGATCGGTGCGCCCGAGGTGCGTCCCAACACGTACACGGCGCACGCGCGAGGGGAATGCGACGGCGCACAGGGACACCACGACCAGCCTCACAGTCACGCGAGCATTGTGGCGGCGCTGCAGGATTGCAGCGCGGTGCTGTGTTACGGCATGGGATGGCGGGCTGCGGAAGATCTCTCCCGCAACGGAATCAAGCCATTTGTGATTGATGGCGTGGTCTCGCCCCAGGAAGCGGTGCAGCAGTTCGTGAACGGCCGCCTGAAGCCGGCGTCGGGGTTCTGTGGGTGCCACTAGCACCTGCGCCTCGCGTCGGTCACGGGTCCAGTCCCTCACGTCCGCAGTCATCTTGACGCGGTCGACGGGCGTGCAGTCCAATTTCAACGAATGGTACCGCGCCGGTCGCTGTTCCGACGGACGCGCTGCTACCAGTTCTGGAGGGCCGCGGGCATGCACAAGGTTCTTTGCCGCTCAGCAGTCGTTACGGTTGCGATGATCGCGCCGTACTGGTCCCCGCTCGCGTGCGGGCAACGGCCGCCCGAGAACATGGCACGGGGCTGTGCCTATACGATGCAGCCGGCACCCAATTACGGCCACTGTACCGACGCGGGCGACACAGCTCAGCTGACGGACGGGGTGTACACCCAGGGTTATTTCTGGACGCAGGTCACGACCGTAGGTTGGCAAGGAACGCCGATCGTACTGTTGACCATCGATCTTGGCGAGATGCTCCCGATCTCCGGCGTGTCGTACAGTACGGCAGCCGGCGTGGCCGGCGTCGCATGGCCGAAAGAACTGCGACTTGCCGTGAGCGAGGACGGGAGGTTGTGGCGGAGCCCTGGAGATCTTGTCGTTCTCTCCCAGTCACAGGGCCAGCCGCCGGCCCAAGGATACGGGATGTTCCGCTACACGTCGCACGAACTCGCCTGCCGGGGTCGCTATGTACGGATTGCGGTCGTGACCGACGGCGCCTATGCCTTCTGTGACGAGCTGGAAATCGTTCGCGGACCGGACGCACTGCTGACGGACGAGCCCAGGGATCCAGTCACCTCAGATCCTGAGATAGCGACACCCCTGGGCTGGTCGGAGACGCGGACCGGTATCTTCCGGCGTCTTTCGCTGGATGGGCATGCCGCACTGGCGGCGGTCGAGCAGTCGCCGCTGTCGGACGGGGACAAGACCGCATTGCGGGAACGGTTGAAACGGCTGGAAGGCCGCCTCTGCGACGTCGAGGAGCCCGACCCTGCCGTCTTCCGGACCACGTTCCCGCTCAATGCCACGCACGCGGCCATCCTGGCTACGCATGGCGCCATCACGCGTGCGCACGGGTGGCCTGAGTTCTTCGCGTGGCGCAAACATCGCTTCGACCCGGTAAGCCCGCATGAAGTGCCGGCGCAGCGTCCCGAGACGCCCACGCTCAACATCACGATGATGCAGGGCGAGTATCGCGCGGACGCGTGCCTGCTCACCAATGCCTCCGATCACCCGGTGAACGCGCAGGTTCGGATCGCTGGCCTGCCCGGCGCGCCACGGCCTTCCTGGCTTGCTGTGTCGGCCGTGCCCTGGACCGATACGGCGCAGCGTACACCCGTGGCAGCGGCGCTGCCGGACGCTGCCTTTGAGCAGGACCATTTCGTCGTACCGCTACCTGCCGGCATGACCAGCAGGTTATGGCTCACGGTCGACTCATCGGCGATGACGCCCGGCAATTATGCGGGCACATTGGTCGTCGAGGCACCCGGTTATCAGGAGCGACTTCCCCTGACCGTCCGGGTCTCGCGGATCGCGATGGGTCGGCCGCGACTCTCCTTGGGGATGTGGGACTACACAGATGGACCCGGGGCGTATGGTCTCACGGAGAGGAACCTGCGGTCCGCGATCGCGTTAGAGCGGTCGCACTTCGTGGATTCTCCCTGGGCCAAGGCCACTGTGCTTCCCTGGCCCCCGGCCGAGGACTTCGATGCTGCGGGAAATCTCAAGGTGGCGCTTTCATTCGAGGCGTTGGACGCTTGGATGGACCGGTGGCCGGGCGCGCGGAACTATCTGGTGTTCGCGGCCGTGGGCCGGACGTTCGCGGGCGCGACGATTGACGCCCCGGAATTCGCGCCTCGTGTCGCAAGTTGGGCGAAATCACTTGCGCAACACATGCACGATCGAAAACTGCACCCGAGTCAACTCGGTCTCTTGCTCGTGGACGAACCAAGCACCGAAGAACAGGACGCGACGATTATCGCCTGGGCGCAGGCCATCAACGCCGGGGCGCCGGAACTCACCATCTTCCAGGACCCGTGCTGGCTCCATCCCGACGAGGCCAGATTGCAGCAGGCCATCACGCTGGCCGATATCGTCTGCCCCCAACTGGCCATCTTCTACGGCGGAGGACCTGCCGCGATCCGGTACTATGAACAGCGGCGGGACGCCGGGCAGCGGCTGTGGTTCTACCAGTGTTCCGGACCGACTCGGCTCTTCGATCCGTGCCGGTATTACCGGCGGTCCGCCTGGCACGCGTTTCGCCATGGTGCCGCAGGTATCGGGTTCTGGTCGTTCGGTGATACCGGCGGGGGCCACTCGTCGTGGAACGAGTATGCCGGCACGCGTACGGCCTTCACACCCGTGTTCATCGGCGTCGATGACGTGACGGACGCCGTCCACTGGCAGGCGGTGCGTGAGGGGATCGAAGACTTCGAATACCTGAGCATGCTCCGGGACGCTGCGTCCCGGACGCCAGACGGTGAACTGCGTGCACAGGCCGAGCGTCTGCTGGTCGAGGCTCCGGAAGCGGTGATCGGCCAGTACAAGCCGGACCGGGAATGGACACCCGAGGTTGATCGCGCGATACCGGATGTTTATCGGCTGCGCGTGTTGGAGTTGCTTGAGCGGATGCCGTAGAGGCGTACGGTGAACCGGCGGCGGCAGCGGATGAGAAAGCGAAACAGCAAGCCTCCGTTCCCTCCTGTTCTGTTCCCCCGCTCATTGCAGGCGAATCGTGGTGATCTGCCGTGGTGGCAGTCGGCACGTGGCGGCGCCGTCTGCCAGCGGCAGTGGCGTGCGATTGTCCTCGAGCGTCCCGCACTGCCACGCTTCTGCCAGTGACCGGCCGGGCAGCGCCAGCGTCGCCTCCGCGGCCGCTGGTCCCAGGTTCACCAGCCGCACCACCACGCCGTGTCCGTCCCCGGCAGGTTTGATGTGCGTCACGACAATCTGGTCGCCGCGCACATCCAGGAACCGGCCCTGCCGCCGGGCGGCGTTCTCCAGCACAAGGTGGGTAATGGGAGGATTCCAGGTCTGCTGGCCCTCCCGCATCGCGCGCGTCGCATCAAACGCTCCGTGACTCGCGAACGCGTACCGCAACTCGACCACCCCGGGCTGGCTCGCGCGAAAATTCGTCTCCCAATAGTTGTTCAGCGGCCAGGCGAGCAACAGCGGGTTCGCGCCGCGCTGGATGGCATCCTGTTTCCTGGCCCAGTTGAAGTTGCCGATCTGCACGAGCGGCGCATCCGGACAGTAGAGGGTGACGCCGAAGTCGGGCTGATGCACGCTGGCAAACGTATCCACCGTCACCCAGTCGCGGCACGTACCTGGAATCTGTTCCCCATCCAGTTCGGTCACGACGCTGGACGTGTCGAAATGAGCGCGCCACTGAGCGGGCAGTTGCAGGGGAAAGGCGAAGTAGACCGCTTCCGGGGACCGGATGTCCGCCTTGAGGAACCGTGCCGACAGATCGATCAAGGGCGAATCGGCGTGCAATGTGATGCGTTGTTCCAACGCGCGAAGGCCTTCCGCCGTACCCTGGACGACCAGCGTGGCAGACCTGGCATGCTTTTCAACACGGCACGTGACCGGCGGCGTGTAGCTGGTGCGCGTCGCCTCCCAGTCTGGCTTCCACCCCGTGCGCCCATAGCGTTCGCCCTCGACACTCCGCACGTGGAAGGCATGGCGTTCGTTCAGGGCGGGACGCTCGTGCACCAGCTGAAAGAACCCCCACGCGGCATCGGCCGGCACGATCTGCCGGTCCGCTCGCTTGTCGTGCAGCCCGATGATTCTCCCGCTCGTCGGCTCGAACGTCAGGCGGTAGTGCTTGGATTCCATGAAGTCCGTCCCGGTCTGAATCGTGTCTGAATCGGGCGCGGCTGCCAGTTCCGACCACGGCACAATCTGCCAGCTGTACGGCTCGAGCGTGACGGGACCGAACAGTCTATCGAGCGGACGGGGCGTATCTTCGCGCGGCGCTCCCATGAAGTGTGACTCGACACGCTTGCCTGTGCCCTGCCAGGTGCTGGGCACGAAGTACGTCTGAGGCAGGCCGGTCGGGTTGACCACCAGTACGCCCGCCGTGTCCCACGCCTGCCAGGGGTTGCCTGCCAGGCGATGCAGCGCGCGACGCAGATGATAATCGGAGAGCGGTTTCCCATCGTAGACGGGGAAGGCCTTGAGATGCCACTGCGTGACGACGAACGGATTGTCGGCGTCCAGTGAGTTATGGGCGCCCCAGGTGTGTTCGTGGTAGAGATGGAGATCATCCCACAGTCGCGTGAGAGCGGCCGTGGCTTGCCGATCTGGTGGGCACGCCGTGGCCAGCAGTTCGATGGCCGCCGTATTGGCTGCCAACTGACGTGCCAGGCGGGTTTCCGCGGCCGAGCTGCCGGCGCCGAAGTTCCAGTAATCCGTCCAGTCGCCCGTGACCACCGGGATCTGGTCGCGCGGAATCTGCTGGATCCGCGCGAGCAGTTCATTGGGCGTCACCAGGCGCAAGCGAGGATGGCGTCCCGCTTCGTTCCACTGTCGGACCACCTCGGGCAGGTCCTGATTCGGCGGCGAGTTGTCGTACATGTACGGAGCGTGGGTCGCCGTGAGGTAGACGAAATCGTAAGGGTACGCCAGCTCGCGCAGGTGCCGCAGGTACTTGTAGAGCCCGGACTGGATCGTCTCCAGGTTGCGTGACGAGGGATCGCACCACTGGTCAAACATGCTGTAGTGTTCGCCGTTCATCACCAGCAGCTCACGCCCGCTCGGCCCGCGCCAGCGGTACACCGCTGGCCGCGGCATCGGCGTCCCGCTCAGGTGCAGGTTGATGCCCATCACAAGACACTCGATCTGGCTGTCCAGCAACAGGTCCACAGCGCCCCAGGGCAGCCCTGTCACATCGTGTTGATGGACTGTGCGAATCTCGGCCCCCAGCTGTTCGCGCAGCGTGCGCACGTGGTACAGTTGCCGCGCGAGACCCTCGGCGGAACTCAAGGGCGTGGTGTTGTATTCGAACCCGGAGATGCCCAGTCGTCCGGCGGCCACGTGCTTCTTGAGGCGTGCCAGGTCGGCGGCCGAGGCCGTCTCGAGCCAGCGCACCAGCGGCGCCGTGACCTCGACCGTCCAACGCGGACGTGACAGGTCATCCGGCCAATGCTCCGTGCGATCGAGCAGATCGAGCGCCGCGGTCAAGTAGTCCTTCTGCAGCTCCCAGTACATGGACTGGGGATGCGTGTAACCGATATCGACGTGGCTGTGGTGCAGGATCAGCACCTCGCGACAGAACGCCACGTCCTCCGGGACGGAGAGATGGGCGTCGGCCGCACATGCAGTGCAAGTGACCATTCCCTGCAGGACAAGCCCCAACAGAAGGATGGTGCTGCGCGCATGCATGATGCACACCTTGTTCTGAATGTTGTGGATACCACGGTCAGGACTCACGTCCCCCGCGTGCTGATCTTCGTCGACTGTTCGCCGAAGCACGAGGATAACCCGGTGGGCCTCGCCCGGTCAATCATCCTGTTTATCCTGCTCATCCTGTCACCTGTGAGTGACCGACGTATCCTGTTAGGATAGTCGTGTGCCCGACGGAGTCGGCTCGGCGGTATCGACGAGTCGCAGCAGGTGGAGGTGACCTATGCAACGCCGGCAAGCGCTACAGGTAATGGGAACGGCGATGCTCGGCTGGCCGCTGGTGGCCCGAATCGCATCGGCGGCGGAACCGACCAAACGCAGACTCCTGTTCTTCAGTCGGAGCGTGCTGTTCGAACACCCGGTCATTCGTCGTGCAGGCGACGAGTTGTCGTTGGCCGAGAAGGCGGTCGTGGCTCTGGCCCGGCAGATCAACTGCGAGGTCGAGTGTACCAAGGACGGACGCGTTTTCGACGACGACCTCGACGAATTCGCGGCGATCGTGTCTTACACCTGCGGTTCGCCGACCGACCTGATGAAGCCCGACAGTCTGGACGGCAGCCCGCCCTTGTCGGAACGTGGTTGGAAGAAGCTCGACGCCGCCGTGCGTGGCGGCAAGGCCTTGGTGGCCATTCATCCCGGGATCTGGCTCCTGCCCGCAGCGGCCGGCGCGGACTGCATCGGACATGGCACGCAGCAGGCAGCTCGCATCCAGGTCGTCTCGCCCCAGTTTCCCGGCGTCGAGCAGCTGGGAGATTCCTTCTCCCTGATGGAAGAGTGGTTTTCCTTGATTCGCTTCGCGCAGGATTTGCACGTGATCCTGGTCCAGGATTGCGCCGGCATGGACACGACAGCGCCCGAGGACCGACGCTGCTATGATCGACCGCCATTTCCCATCACCTGGGCGCGGATGCACGACCAGGGACGCGTTTTCTACACCTCCTTGGGACATCGCGACGATGTCTGGTCGAGCCAGATTTTCCAGCAGATTTTGCGCGGCGGACTGTCGTGGGCTCTGGGCCGCGTGGAGGCCGACATCACGCCGAACATCGACCAGGTTGCCCCACACGCCAACAGCTATCTGCAGGGATGATGAAACTCCTTGGCGGTGTTTTGCTGAGAGGTCAGTAGTAGCCGAACTCTTCGATGGCCTCCAGGAACGCGTCCAGATTCTCCAACGGCGACTCGGGTTCGACGAAATGAGCGGGCGAGCAGATGTACCCACCGCCCGCGCCGACGGTCTCGATCAGATGCCGTACTTCCGCCTTGACGTCCTGGGCCGTGCCGTGGGACATGGTGCTCTGGCTGCCCACTCCACCCCAGAAGGCCAGGCGGTCGCCGTATTTCCGTTTCAGCTCCGCCGGATCATTCGCTTCGGGCTGGACCGACTGCAGAATCGTGATGCCCGCTTCGATCAGGCCCTCGACGGCGAAACCCACGACGCCACAGGAATGGTAGGCAATGGGGATGTCGGGACGCACCGAGCGCGCCCGGTCGATGATCTTCTTGAGGGGTGGGAGCAGAAACTCACGCCACATCGCGGGAGCCATGATGGGGCCGGCCTGGATGCCAATGTCGTCACCAATGAACAGCACATCGACGCCAGCTTCCACATAGGCGGCCGCCATGCGCGCCTTCACGTCGCTGATGCGATCAAACAGAGCATGCACCATGTCCGGACAGGTGCACATGGCGGCCAGCAGCGGTTCCATCCCCATCAGGGCGTGACCTTGCTCGAAGGTTCCACACTCGTATTGTGAAACGGCCGCCAGGTCCCGTGCCTTCACCGCCTGCACGGCCTTCGCCAGTTCGCTGCGCACTGGTTCACGTCGAGGAAAGGGATAGTCGGCGACCTGGGCGACCGTGGTGACGTGCGCGAGCGGGCAGACCGCCTTGGTGAAGTGGTAGAAGCCGACGGGAAACGTCCCGCACCCCCACTCATCCACCGTGGTGTTCTCGGGGAAGTCACGCGTAAACGGCGTGAAGTCCGCCGATTCCGGGCAGGCCACATAGTCCACCATCCGCAGATCCATCTGCAGGCCGTCCTCCGGAGTCTCAACGCCGCGCTCCTGCTTGAGGCGCTCGATGATATGTGGCGTCAGCCACAGGTAGATGGGCACGCGGTCCGGCTCACGCCGCGCGATCGCCGTCAGCACTCGATCACGGGAGTTCATTTCCTCGAGTTCCTTGTGACGTGTCGGTCGACTGCGTCGCGCGCAGCTGCATTGCCTTCTGACGCAGCGGTACGATCGTCCAGTCGAATCGTGCGCAATGATCGTGAAACTGGTCGTTGTCTCGATCTTCAGCCAGCCACAGACGCCGAAACTCCGCCTGCAGTGCCGCATAGGTATCGGCCACTGATTCGAACTCCGACGCGACCTCGCCGCGGTTGTAACCCGGATCGTTGTAGTGACTCAAGGCGACGAGCTTATGGCCCAGCGCCTCGAAACTCCGGGCGCCAAAGAGCAATTGGTCCAAGTTGTCCTGATTTCGGGTGGCGATCACCCGGGCGGCCTCGAGGAGCTTGACGGCGGGCACCGCCTGATCGAGGATCCGCCGCCCGTCCGCACCCGGGTCGACCAGGGAGGTGATCTCTTCGCGGGTGAAGGGATCACCAAAAAACTCCCAGAAGTGATAGGAGCCTGTCTCGGAGATGTTGCCCTCCCGGTCACGCACCTTCACCTTGTCGCCGCTGATGTTTCCGGCCAGGTGGATCGCGCGCGCCACGCTATCGTCCTTGATTCCGTACAACAGCCGCGTGAAAGCCTCGTTGAAGTAGGCGCGGTCCAGGGCCGCGCCCGTCCAGGCACTGGCGCCGTGGTAAACAAACGGGTACCAGGTCTGACCAGTCAAGTGGTAATTGCCCGCATCACCCCAGTCACACGTGGTGCTGCCGATCGCGCCGTGCGCCAGTCCCCGGGAAATCTCCGCGTCGGAGAAGTCGAGGGCATGCTGAGGCGGCGGCATGAGGCGGATATGACTGCCAATCCACGCCTGGGCGAAGAAGTCGAAGCCCGCTGCCTGAAGACGCGGAAAGTCCTTCTCCCAGGCTGGGGCGTAGGGTCCGCCCGCACAGTAGTAGCTGCCCACAATGACATCCCTGGGCAGCGTATCCAACTTCGATCCCATGCCCGCCAGATGCCCGGTGCTGTCCAGCGGGCCCTGAGCAATCATCAATCGCATGCCGTGACGCCGCACCATCTCGCGCAGCTGGAGCACATAGCCGTAGACCAGGTCCGTCACCTGCTCTAACGTCATCCCGTCCGCCAACATGCCGTCACAATCAATCTCCGTGATGTCGACATTGAAGATCGTCCCCGGAAAGGCCGCACACAGTTCGTCGACCAACTCATTGACAAAGGACACAGCCTCCGGCTTGCGTACATCAAAGGTCATGATCCACGGTGTCTTCTCACACGGACCGATGCGCAGATGATGGTACTGTGGTTTGTTGAGAATGTGGTAGGAGTGACCGAGTACCTGAAACAGCGGGTGCACTTCCATGTGCCGGTCGGCCGCATAGCGGAACAGGGTGCCGCCTTCCTCCGGCGTGATACCCTCGGGCGGTGCAATGTCGGTGTGGCGCTCGAATTTGAATGTATGCTCGATGTACAACTCCAGGATGTTCATGTGGCTTTCCGCCAGTACATCCACCAGACGGCGGAACGTATCCATGGTTGGTACCTGGCCGCGGCTGATGTCCTGCTGCACGCCGCGATAACGCAGCGACGGCCAGTCAAGAACACGCATTCCAGGAAGAGTCTGGCGATCCGTTGCCATCTGGGTGAGTGTCGTGGCGCCATGGAACAGGCCCGCCCAGTCCCGCGCGACCAGCGAAACACCTGTGTCATCAATGCAGATGGCATAGCCCTCGTTGCCGGCCTGCGCCAGGTCGTCGTCGGTAATCCCCTGCACGGCAGGAGATACTTGTCCTGAGGGGCAGACCGCCAGCCGGATGCTGGCCGCACCCGCCTGAGGCACAGCGGCCTGGAAACGAAGTGAGGTGGC
>JALOQX010000174.1 GCA_025459265.1 Pirellulaceae bacterium
GCTCAAATCATCGAAGGCTGTGGTAGATGTCCCGCGAATCTTCGCCGTATGAATGCCGGCGGTGGACAGCGAGAGCGTGGGTCCACCGAGGTCAATGGCGGATGTGCGCTCCAAGAGATTGCCGTTGACATCGTATGCTTCCAGGAAGACCGTGCCCCGCACGCCCGCCGTGTCGACCTTGATCGATACGAAGTCGGTCACCGCCGGGAGGTAGCCGGTCCCTGCCTCATCCGGCAGGGAGAACTGAACGTGGATGGGAGTCGCGTAGTCAAGCTGAGTGTCCGTCAGCATCCCGCCGATTCCATTGACTCCCGAGTGCGCATGCCCCGCTCCCAACGGAACGACCGCGACATACGGAATCCCCGAGGCGGAGGAGAACGTCACGCCGTGCGACTCGAGGAACTGGTCGGAGAGTCTCGCCTCGGGGCGTACCGGGCTGCTTTGCGAGAAACTCGCGGCCGCCGGGAGCCCCTCGAACGTGATCGTCCGGATGGTCTGTACTTCCGGCGGCACCGCGGCGACGACGGATGTGGTGGGCGTCGAGACAATGACTGGTGCGCGGTTGTTCGCCTCCGGTTCGACGCGAATGCTGTACGCCTGCAGCGCCGTGCCGCCGCGGCCGTCTGAGACCTGGAGCGCGATTTCGTGGGTGCCCATGTGCTGCCGTTGGGGTGTCCATGTCACTTTGCCTGTGTCGGCGTCGATGAGCATGCCACTGGCGATCAGTCGGACATGGTCCCAGTTGACTTGCGAGCCGAGTGCCAGGAGCCGGATCTCCAAGGGTTCGCCCAGGGCCGGATGAGTTGTTCCGGACTCGAAAATCGCCGTGATATCGACGAACGCGCCGTTGGCGGGCTGTGGCTGGGTTGAGGCAGCGAGCATTTCGCCACCCGCCCACAGTTGCACCGCATAGCTCGGCGCGGCCGTGTCCAACCGGTCCCCAACCGCTACGGTCAGCGCGTACCGCGTGCGGGGCTGCAGCGTCGCCGTAAGCACCTGCGAGATGGCAGGACCGATGCTGTAGGCAACGTTCTGCCCCTGAGGAACCGCGCCGCCGGGATACTGATTCGCCGTCGGATTGAATGCGCCACCGCCGAATCCCCCGGCAACCACCCAGCCAGTCAGGACGCCCGCGGTAGCCGCACCTTCGCTTAAGACCTGGGCCTCAAATCCAGGATTGGCCACATCGATCACGTCGGTCACGGCCTGAGCCAACTGATAAATCAGCGCATCGTCGTCGGGATCGATCGCATCTGCATCATACTCGTAAGGCGTGCCGACAACTGCATCCACGACCGGCACCGTGGCGAAGAACGGCGGGCGGTTCGGCGGAGTCTCGATCACCGACAGCACATACTGCTGCTGGGCGGTTCCGCCTCGTCCATCGTCAACATGCACAATCACTGTGTGCGTGCCCCGATCGTCGCTCGTCGGGCTCCATACGATCCGCCCGGTGTTGGCGTCGACCGTCATAGTGTCGGGACTGGACAGCAGGGAGAACTGCAGAACACCCCCGTCCGGATCGGTCGCCTCAGCATCGTACACGTAAGCCTGCCCGTTCAACGCCTCGACAGGCGGCACCGTCGTGATGCGTGGCGGCTGATTCACGCCGGCAAAGAACACCAGGTCGTATGTGAACTGCGTTCGGCCAGGCACGAAGAAGCTGATTGTCTGCAGGTCGCTGATGTCGCCCGGCTGCAGACTGCCGCCCGACACGCGCGACGACATGTCAAGATAGGGAATCCCGTCCGGCGTCGTGCCGTCTGTTTCGCGAAGCCGCACGCTGGGGTCGCTGATGTTCGCCACCCCGACAAGCACCGGACCATCCACGGCGTACCGGCCTGTGTTCTCCACGCGCAGATCGACGTGAAGCGACGTGCTCGCCTCGTGCCAGGACGTGCGGCCATAGACCCCGAGCGTGCTGCCACTGACCACACTCAACCGGCGGAAATCGACCGTCCCAGCCGGCGGCGTTGCCGCCTCCACAGTCACGCTGCTCGAAACCGTGTCTCCCGCCCCGTCAGTAGCTTCCACCTCAAACACATTGCTCCCAGGCGTCACTTGCGCCCGGTGGAAGAACTGCCCGGTCGGATCCACCACATCGGCGGTCTGCCCGTTGACGCGCACTGTCGGGATCGCCCCCGACGGATCCTGCACCTGTCCGCTGATGACCAGTGGTTGTCCCACCGGGAGTTGATCGCCATGGACCGGCTCACTGAGCGTCAGGACCGGCGGGTCGGCAATCCCCTCCGGTGCCGAGTTGCCGATGGCCAGCGCAAAGGAGCTGTCTGCGGCACGGTTCCCGCCGCGCCACGTCGTTCCGCCGACGTAGGCGTACACGAGACGGTCGACTCGGTCGACGACCCACAGGTCGTCGCTGGCGCCAGACGGGTCGAGCGCGATGCCGGAAGCGTCGGCATTGGCAGCATCCAGGCTCCAGCGTCCCAGGTAACGGAACTGGTCGTCATGTGCGTCGTAGACGAACACCTGATCCAGCAGGTCGTCGGTCACCCAGAACACGCCGTCGCGGGCGACCAGGTCGCTCGGAGATCTGTTGTCCACATGCAGCAAGTAGACGGCGTCCGCGGACGCCGTACCGAAGGTGCGTGCGCCACCCTCCGCGAAATAGTGGATGCGACCGTCGCCGCGATCGACCACCCACAGGTCAGTACCGTCGGTGGCGATGCCTTGGGGGCTCGAGAGCTGGTCCGGCGCCCAGCTGCCGTCGTGCGTGCCCTGCGCGTCGAACACGTGAACAGTGTGGTCGCTGCTGACGGTCCACAATCGAGTTCCGTCCCGGTTGCTCGCCACGCCGCGCGGATCGTGCACATAGGTTCCCGTGGCGAGAGATCCCTGGCTGCGACCGTCGCTCGCATAGCGAAACGTCGCTCCCGACAACGCGTCGACAACGAAGAATTTCGTGCCCTCCGCCGCATTGTCGACATCCTCGTCGGAGCCGGCCGCAAGCGCCGCGTTGTCCGTTTCCTCACCCTCGGCTGACGAGCGCTGGTTCACGTAGTTGATGACCAACAGCGCGTCAATCGGCGTCAGATACGTGTCGCGATTGACGTCGACAGTCAACCACTCTCCACCAACCTGAACCTCAATGTGTCGTTCGCCATTGAGCTGATTGATGACCAGCAGGGCGTCGAGCGGAGAGACCCAGCCGTCGCGGTTGACGTCCAGCGCGCGGGCCTGAGGATCCTCGGCGGAAGCGGGACGCTGAATGACCAGGCTCGCCTGGAGATGCCCGTCGTCGGTCACGCCCGCGATATGCAGCACGTACTGCTCGCCCTCTGCGACGGCCGAGGCCAGGACATATTCACCCCGGGACAGCACGATCGGCATCATGCGACTCGTGTACAGCTCCACGACGGGCTGGTCCGCCCCCCGGTTGAGGCTCACGGCCAGTTCCCCCGTCAATCCTGGCACAAACGTGAACCAGCCCGCGCCGCGTTGCGCGGCGACCCACGGCATCACCGCCTGGCCCTGCGGTGTCGAAGCCAACAGCAGTTGTTTCGAGACAAGCTGCGGAATCAGCCCCATTTCGCCGAAGTTGTAGTCCAGGGCGACTGTGTCGCTCGACAACGCCAAGTCGCGAAACTCGTCGTTCGCTACAGAACCAAGCCGCGGCACACCCGGGGTGTCCTTCCCATCCAAGAACGCCGCCGCCTGGCTTTCCAGGACGTGGTACCGTCCGGGCGGCAGATCGCGGAACTCGTACCAGCCGTGCACGTCCGTGGTGGTTCTCGCCACTAGCTCGCCGGACGCCTCGGCAAGCGCGATGGGTACGTTGGGCAGTCCCAGTTCGGAGGCCTCCCTGATCCCGTTGTTGTTCACATCCACGTAGACGTAGCCGCCTACCGCAGCCGTGCCCCCGCTAACGACCGTCACGCGGTGTCGGGCCGCAGGTCCTGTCTCGGCGTCCTGATCCATGGCCGTGACAACGATCGTGAAATCACCCGCCGCAGCGTACGTGTGGGCCAACTCGAGACCGCTGGCCGGGCCAGCTACCGTTTCGTCAACAAGCGCGTCGCCATCCCAGTCAATCTCGTAGATGAAGGGCGATTGCATGTCGTCGGGCGACGGGTCGTTGGCCGACACAAAAACCGTCACGGGCTGGTTGGCCACTCCGGTGGCGGGGGCACTGATCGCTGCTACCGGCGGTACATTCAGCACCGTGACCGACACGCTGTCGCTGGCCACTGCCCCGGCCGTGTCGATGACCGTCAGCGTGGTCAGCAAGTCGCCGCTGTCCGCGTAGGTCCGGGAAACCACAGCTCCGTCTTCCACCGTCACGCCGTCAAACGTCCAGCGGTAGCTGTGGATCTCGTCGTCGTCATCCGTCGATGACGATCCATCCCATGTGATCGACGCGCCTTCGGCGACGGTCTGTGCTCCACCCGCGCGCGCCGTCGGCGGTGCGTTCTTGCGGAAGTCGATGTGCGTTTCAGCGGTCTGGCCGGAGGAATCAGTGGCCACCAGAGTGATTCGATGTGCGCCGGCCGGGAGCGAACCCGGGTCAAACGTGAATGCGCCGGCGATCAGACGATCGGTGATGTCGATGTGCGGTTGGCCATCCACACTCGCCTCCAGGCGGACCACGGCAACATCATCCGTGGCCGTCCCGTGTACGGTGGCGTCCTGGGTCAAGCCGTCCGAGCGGTAAGGGTGGTCAAGAGCAACATCGTCGGGAGCTGTGTCGTTCAACAAGGTGACGTCCACCGCCGGCGGATCGTCGGCCCCCGGAATCAGTACGTCCAGAATGCGCACGGTCGACTCGGTGTCCGCATCGTTGTTGACCAGTCGGAACTGCAGCGTGGCGTGTGTACCAGCAGGCACCCGCGTCAGGTCGACAGTCACCGTGCGCACGTCCCCCTCGGCGATGCTTGCCCCCGCCCCCAGGACGACCGCTTCTCCTTCCGTGATATTGAAAAAGGCCGTGCGACCCGTGCCGATTGTGTGGACCAGCGACCGACCGTCAGCATCAACCAGCGTGGCTTCAAACGCATCATTGATGAAGTCCGGATCGGTTCGATCGAAGTGCAGATCCGTGAAGGTGAACACGAGCGGTGCGGGATGTTCAGAGACCTGAAACGCGTGTTCCAATGACACCAGAAACGAATCGCCCTCGCGCAGGATGGCCGAACCGACGGTGACGCTGCCGCGTCCACTGGCTGATCCTCCCACGACACTCAGGTCCCAGCCTTCCAGACCGTGGTCAAAGCCGAGTCTTCGGATCGGAGGCGGCGCTGCCACGAGGGAGCCGGACGCACCGCTCGATTGTCCGGGGCTGCCGGCAACTGAACCCGCGGCAACCGAGACGCTCGTGTCCGGTGCTGAGGGCCGAGAAAGTGTTTGCAGGTCCGACGACGTCGCGGCCGCGGATGTGTGAGGGCCCAGCGACGACAACTCGGTCGGTGGCGTTCCGGGCGATGGGACGGTGGCGTTCGGTGCCGGCCGTGCAGGAACTCCCGCGCGCTGCTGTCCCGTCTGAGGATTGTTGCGTGCATTGACGCTGTCCGCACGACCTGGCGTATCGCCTGCCGGTGGGGACGCGCCCGCATGCCCGGCAGCCGCTGGGGAGGACCCTTGATCGTGAGGCGCGGCCGTGCCATCCGATCCACGCTCGGTGAACCGCCCCACGTCGAACGAAAACGATCCGTCCTCGCTGTCCGCTCGGTCGCTGGGGGGCGCGGTGCGAGCCAGAGGCGTCGCACGAGGGGCGCTGCGTTCGCCAGACTTCGAGGGTAACAGCGACGACGCGAGCGGGCACGGCAGGGGACAGGCTGACGCACCGAGCGGACGGTGGAACGTCCCTTGCAGTTTGCGATCGCGGGACGACGCGTTTACGGCACCCTCATCGTCGATCCGGCTCTGCGCGTCAAGCGCCGCGACAAGGCCCTCCCCCAAGGCCGGGCCGCCGGGAAGTGAGAGCATCAGCGACCCTGGCGAGGTTCGCGGTTCCAGTCGTTCCGGCACGGCCAAGCGTCGGATCAGTGCGGCTCGCGCGGCAAATGCGACGTGTTCTGATGGACGCCTGCGACGTCGCTTGGGGAGGGTTGTCTTGCGCATGAACGCCTGTCGGCGATGTATCGCCGAGTCTCCGCGGTGATGGCGCACGAAGTCGGGGAAACGCGCAGCGCGACGCACAGGAGGCAGTTGAACAGTCCCCGTACCTCCGCAGCGGCACTGGAAGGGGCGAGCGGGCCGGATGCGCGACAAGGATGCACCACGCCCTGTCGCCGGCACGCTCTCGCGACTCCACAGGATGGATAGCAGCCTCGACGCGAAATGCCAGCAGAATTTTCCAGAAATCTGGCCACTGCCGAGTCAAGGCTGCGCGTTCGGGTTGGGTGGCTGGGGTCGAGTGTCAGCTCGCCCCCAGTTGCTCGCGGCGGGGGGCTCACTGCGTTCGTCCCCAGCCACCCGCCACTCGCCCCCAGCTTTTCGCGGCTGGGGACTCACTTCCGCCTGCCGGTTCAGATGTGCTCGCAGGCAATACCGTACATCTGCGCAAATGCCTTGAACTGCCGGACGTGATCGCCGTAGATGAACAGCTGGTGGAATCCTTTGGTGTCGCACGGATCCGGCGGCCCATCGATCTCCAGCTCGACCGACGTGCGGCAACCGCCCGCAGGCGGCGTATCGTAGTTGCGCAGGACGCGTCCTTGGCCCAAGAGCATGCGGTCGGGACCGGCCATCTGCATGATGGTCACGTCTTGACCGGGACGCCATAACACCTGGACGGCCACACCCAGGTTCGACTCCGAGTGGCTGCGCAGGATGAAGGGCTCGGCCGGCTGGTCCCAACCGTTGAGCTTGGTCGCACACACGCAATGCACGCCGATCAGTGTGCCCCGTTCCGTCTCGGGGACCGGATCCTGCATGAACCCGGGTTTTTCGAGCAGTTTGAGGCACACCTCGTGCGACATCACCGCATTGACGTCCGCCTCACACGTGCCACTCTGGCCGTGGTCCAACAGACGTGTCCACGACAGGCACGGCGGCGTGGGGATTTCGCGGTTGCCGACCAACCCCAGACAGTCCATCGAAATCCCCTGACATCCTTCCTCTTCCATGATTTTGAGTGAGGCAAAGTAGTTCTTCGCGGCGTTGATCATGTCCGACCGTGTCGGCTCCACAATCTTCTGCGCAGCCCGGGCATATTCGTCGGCCATGGCAACGACTTCCGGCGTTTCCGGAATGGACTTCAGCGTGTCGGGGAATCGCCGCCGCGGCAGGAAACGAATCGTCAGTCCCAACGGCTCCATGACCTGGTCGACGGTTTCCGTCCCCCGCAGCACCGCCACCCTGGTGTGACGCAGGCGATAGGCCGCCTGAAACATCTTCATACCGAAACGCACCGGCCCCAGTTCCCAGTCGGTTGTGGACGGCAGATAGACGCCCTGGCGCCGGGCCACAGGCACAACACAGCCGGCAAACCCGGTATGAAACAGTCCCAGGCCGCAGAAGACCACCGTGGGAATGCCGGTCTGCGTCATCCGATCGATCGTGCCGGAAATGAACTCGTCCGCATTGAGCGGGAAGATGACGACGCCCTTGGGGCGCTCCGCCTTGACCTTGTTGATGAAGGCGTCAATCTCGGCAGGATCATGAATGGGCGCCGGCTCGAATGACACGGCGATGCCCAACTGTTTGCCGAATTCCTCCACCAGTTCCCGACTCTTGCCGGTGAACGTGCCAGGGTCCCAGAACGTGCCCGGCCAGCCGAGCCACTGTTTCTCCTTCTGATGCACGTAGACGACGCGTACATCCAGCGGGTCTTCCACCGCGGGCTGCACGGCCGCGTCATCTGCTGCCCGCACCAGTGTGGGACCGAACAATCCGGCCGTCACACCTGCACCGGCCGCTTTCAGGACCTCACGACGTGTGTACTCCCCAACCCCGTCTTCGCGCATGCAGAATCGGCACATGGACAGGCTCCTTATGGATTGCCTCGGCCATTGTTGCGCGCGGTACAGGGCAGTTCAACTACCCGTGAGTTCTTCCAGCGTCACGGGGCAGCCGCGAGTTTCGGGAATCTGCAGGGCGGTGACGAGCGTCGAGACCAATGCCAGTCCGGCCAGGCAGGCAAACAGCGTGGCGTAGGCCTCAGCCGGATACACGATGCGCGACTCGCCCGCTGCGGCGTTGTGAGCAAACAGATCGAGGACCGCTCCGGCCAGATTCCCTGCCAAGCCGACACCCAGATACACGGCGGTGTTGAGCACTGAGATGGCCACGGCTACCGCGTCGGGACGGTTGACCTCCTTCATCGTTGCCAGATTGGCAGGGCTGCCCAGAATGGACAGGGCCAGCAGCACATACGCGATGAGATACACGCGGCCGGAGGCACGGCACCAAACAGCGACCAGCATCAGGCTCGTCGACAGCAGAATCATGCTGACCGCAAACAGGATGACCGGCTTGCGGCGGTGGCCGGTCAGTCGCAGCACAAAACCTCCGGAGGCGGCGGCCACGCCGCTGACGACGGCCATGACCAGCAGGAACGCCGCGGCCTGGGCGGAACTCAACCCGGCCGTGTCCTCGAGGAATTTCTTACCCAGGATCCCCTGGATCACAAAGACGATCGGAAAGTTGATCAGACCCGAGATGAGCAGGCCGCGACTGCGACGGTTGCGCAGCACGTCCCACACGCGCGTCACGGGCACTCGTCGGCGCTGCACGTCGTCACGCCTCAGGCGCCGCAACACCGACCAGGCCACGATCACGGCCAGCAGCGAAAAGCCGGCCACGCCCAGCAGCGTGGCGCGCCACCCGTATCCTTGCACCGCCCGCTCAAACGGCAGCGTTGCGGCGATATTGCCCCCATAGCTCGCCAGCAGCGTCAATCCCAACAGTCCGGCAAAATGACGAGGGGCGAACAGCGTGTCGACCTCCTTGACGATGCTCAAATACACGAAACTCGACCCGAACCCGACCAATACGCGGCTCGCGAAGAGCACGGTCGTCGAGTCCGCGCAGGGGAACAGCGCGGCGCCCCCGCACATGATGACGCTGCCAAAGAGCAGCGTGCGCCGCCCACCGAAGCTGTCGGCGGCCAGACCTACCACCAGCTGCATGCCGGCATACACGTAGACAAACGCCGAACCCAGGGCCGTCACGGCAAAGGCGCTCAGCTGAAACTCCGTCTGCAGCTCGTCGAAGATCGTCCCCGGGATCCCCGTCCGCTGAAAGAACGCCAGGCCGTAAATGACCAGCATCGCGCAGAACGCGATGCTCCGAACGACTCGCGAATCCTCCTCGCGTGTCCCGCTATGGCGGACGTCCGACGGACCGACGTGGGTCGAGCGACTGCTCATGGACGCGGATTGTACTGAATTGCCGCGCGGTTGTCCGGTGGCTTAGCGGTCACGGAATGGCGCCGAGTGCATGGCGTGCGGAGCGTTGGCTGTGGCCGGGCATGCCTTGCCGCGAAAGTGGCTCGCCTGGTCGCCACAGCCACCAGCTCAGTACCCCGTGACGGAAAACGCCTGCAGCACCCGCGGATCGGTTACGGTCCACGGATCGGACTTGATGTCGAACATCTTTCCGTATCCGTGCGCCTCGAGCACGCGCAATTCCTCGTCTTCAACCCGGCCGATGCCGGGGATGTACGTGCTCTTGAGCAGGTCCCAGTTGTACTTGTCGAAGGCCTGGCAGACCCACCGCTCAAACTCGAAAATCGTGCCGCCTCCGTCCGCGGGGGGCACTACGACGGCCCGCACGACAACGTCCGAGCGAATGGTGAACCCGCCGAGCGCAAAATACAGATCGGTCAGCTGCGGGGCATACAACGAATCGATCCAATGCATGCTGGCCTTGCCGCCGGGCACCAGCTGACCCGACTTCAAGCGTTTTTCCGTCCCCTTGACGAACTCGGGCCACACTTTCTTCTTGAGCCAACTGGTAATAAACTCCTGCTTGTCAAACGCGGAGGCGGGCATGACGAGTTCCTGGCCTGTCCCGCGCCGCCAGTGCTCGAGGTGCCTGGCCGCGTGGACAAACCCTGCCCTGCGTCCCCCCTCGACCATGCGGTTGACTTTGTCGAGCGACTTCTGCAGGGCGAGTTGGTCCGCCTGCGTTCCTTGCGCACTGCCACCGACCGTCCCCGGTGTGTTGGGCACGGCGACGGGTTGACTCGGATCGGCGGAGTCGTTCTTGCCGGTCGCACCCGGGGTCCGCCGAAAGACCCGTTGCAGCGCGTTTCCACCAGACATATCCACCACCTCCCGGAACAGCGAGCGCCCGACGCGTTGTCCGCATCATACACCTGCCCCGCGTCAGAACGCAAATGCTGCGTATGGCCTTGACCAGCGCGCGGTCCCTCCCAGGATGCGGCTGACGAGGAAAATAAAGAGGGACGATTACCGAGCAAGGAACGACGAACTCCGAAGGACACAAGAACCGTTTCGTCCGGTTCCACGGTCCGCATCCTGTACATCCTGTTCATCCTGTCTCTAGATGTCGCGGTCCGCAGATGAACCTGCCTCTTGTTCGACAGGATGCACAGGATGGACAGGATGAGTTTCACCCTCCCATCAGGTTCGGCTTACTCCTCGCTCCTCTCCTGACGCGACGGCTCGGCAGGAGCCTCGCCCTCCCGAATACGGCTCGGCAGGAGCCTCGCCCTCCCGAATGCCTCGCCCTCCCGAATGCGGCTCGGCAGGAGCCTCGCCCTCCCGAATGCCTCGCCCTCCGACCTCCGACCTCCGACCTCCGTCCTCCGTCCTCCGACCTCCGTCCTCCGACCTCCGTCCTCCGACCTCCGCCCTCTGGCCTCTCTTCCGCAGGGGCGCAGTATCGCAGCGTCGTTTCTGATACAGTCGGGCATCGAACCAAAGGTCTGGAGGATCGTATGATTCCCGCTCTGGAGCAATACAGCTGGTTGGCCATCCTGTACTGGGTGCTCGTGCTACTGATAGCGATGGTGGTGCTCGACCGCGTGACTGCCTTCTGGGTCGGCGATGGTCCCGGCACCATGTTCGGAGCGGCCTAGACGATTCTGCTGATGAGCGTAGCGGTCTTCTTCACGTTCGATTTTTCGGGTTACGTGTTCGCCTGGATGATGCAGCGGCCGGACCTGGGCATTGGGTTTCCTGAAGGGTATCACTACGGGCACTGGCTTCGCGAACCGCTGGCCTTGAAATGGCAGGTCCTGGGGTTCCTTCCCATCATCCGGTACCTCCCGATCCTCTTTGCCTTGTGCGCCGGCGGCGCGGTGCAGGTGTTTCTGTGGAAGATCACCTTTCGCGAAGGGCTGCTGGTATTTGTCAGTCTCGTGGTTCTCACCGTGATCGCCATGGCCCTGCTGTCCCTCGTCTTCAGCTTTGGAGTCGGCATTTACGAGGGCGTCACGGGGGACGAGGCGTCGAGGCGGAGTGCGGGTCAGGAACCGGGCCGCAAGGCCGGCAGCAAACCCGACCGGCGCGCGGCGGGAAAGACGGACGGTCGTGCGCGCAAACAGCGTGCCAACCAACCGGCGGTGCCGCCGCCGGCTCCCGCGGGTCGGCCCACCAGCCTGGCGCAACTGCAGGAGCGTGTCGCCAACGTGGGGGCGGCCCAGGGGCCGTGGGTCCGCCGAGTGCACTCGTGGTGGGAGCCCATCAATCAGCGATTCGACCCGCTCTATCGCGTGATCCACCCGGTCACGCGGTACCTGCCGTCGCCCGTGCAGAGTTTCGTGCACGGAGGCGGCTGGGTGCTGATCGTGGCCGGCGTGCTCGGCGGGCTGTTCGTGTGGCGTCGTGGCCGGCGGCGACCGGAAGTCGCGGTGCAGTGAATGGACTGGCGTGCTTCCGGGAATTTCCGGGTGGCTGGGGACGAACGAAGTGAGCCCCCAGCATTCTGCATGCCGGAG
>JALOQX010000456.1 GCA_025459265.1 Pirellulaceae bacterium
CGCGAAAGTGGCGCGACTTTCGCGGAGCGAAAGGCGACTTTGGCGGCCCGTGAACGGTTACGAGCCCCCAGCGGTCTGAATTCCGCGGGCGGTCATTCATACACGAGCTGGGCGGTCGCGCGGCAATCGCGATTGCTGCGCAGCCGTAACCACTGCGCCTGGTAGCCGTCCGGAAAGCGGAAATGCCGTTCGACGCCAGCCGGGACACTCACCTTCGTCAGCACTACCCAGCACCCGGTCCCCGTAAGATCGCACTCGACGGCGAATTCGATCTCGCCCGGTTGGTCGTGCGAGAGCGTCAACGTCTTGCGGTCAAAGCCGCCCAGCAGATAGCGGTCAGACGGCGTGTCCGCAACGACCTCAGAATCGCGCCACGGGCCACCGACACCGCGCGGCTTGCCGAACTGCCAGAGGTCGTCCAACGCGCCGAGCCAGAGAGCAGCGTTTCCGTCGGGACTGCGAATGATATGAGGATTGTCTGCTGCGGCGTCCACCGCAATCCCGCTCAGCACCAGCAGCCCGCGCCAGGAGCAGTAATCGGTGAGTCGGGAATTGTGCGTTGCGATCGGCCGGACGTGAGCGAACCCCCCTGCGTTTTCCGCCGGCAGTTCATAGAAGATCCCGCCCGCGTTGAACAGGTCGCGCTCGGTGGCCACCTCGCGACACACCCGTTGCGGAACGACCGGCGCTGCCGGCTCAGCCGCTCTTTCCCCGCGTGGCAACCGCCAGCGGTTGCCGTTGTCGTCGACGTAGATCAGCGAAGCGGCATCCTCACTCAGCACTCCGCAGGGGATCGCCGCTCCACGCCGCTCGAATTCCACGGCCGCCGGATCATCGTTCACCGGACGCAGCTGGAGGTTCGCATCCAATTCATACAGCCCGAGTTCCTGCGGTCCGGCGTACGTGTACTGGCTTGCCAGAAAGAACAACGTGCGGTGATTTCCCTCGCGCGCCCGCACGGTCCCGCCGACAAAGTCCCTTTCGGTTGGACCGCCCAGCCCACGGAAGATCGCCGCCGGCGCCGCTGTGCGGCGCTCAACCTGCGAGCAATCAAACCACGCGGTCATGTGCTCCGCATCACGGTCGGCAATCAGGCGGATCCACGTTGCGGGCGGCTCATCTGCCAGGTCCAGCCACTGATAGCCGTGCGGTTCGAGTCGTATCTCACGCAGACTGATCCACTGCCCGTTTCCCGCGCGATCCACTTCGAGCGTCACCCGCACCGGATCGGTTGACTGATGCACCAGATGCAACACGCACCGGTCCGCCTGGGCCAGCAGGAACGGTTCGGAAGGTTCCTTGGCCTTGACAGCGTCGTTCAGCCACACGCCTCCCGCTGCGACGACGGGACCAAGCTGGTCCAACTGCGGCGGGTCAAGGAACCACAGATTCGATTGCGATTGCGGCGCCGCGATCTCTCCTTTGGCGGCTCGCTTGTTGAGGAATTCACTGCGTGCCGTGTCGTCACAGCCGCACACCACGCGCCTCTCCCAGCGGCAGAAGTCGCCCACGACTTTCAAGTAGCGACTGCGCGGCGCGATGCCGGCTGAACGAGTGGAGCAGAATCCGCGCGGGAATTTCCAGAACATCCCATGCATCGTCATCAGCAGGTCGGGCTCGCCGATGTCCCGGATCCGCGGCCACTCCGTATTCCAGCCGTGCGCCCCGTCATAGGAGCGTGAGGCTTTGGGCAGCCGCCAGCTGTGCCAACCGGAGTCGTCGAGACACATCAGAATCAACGAGCGGTGGTCCCAGCCGATACTCCAGACCGGATCCGCGGCGGAACCGGTGCCGCTGATTCCCGCCGGGCCGGTCACGTCGGTGAACTGATTGCGTCGGACAATCGCCCATTGCGCGCTCTTGCCATCCCACTCGGCGAGGCACCCGCTGGGGATTTCAGGATGTGTCAGCGCCTCGGGACCATGCTCTCCGTTATTCGCGTAGATGACTCGGCCGTGCCCTGAGTAGAGTCCTTTCCCGTGATAGCCCGGCAATTCGGCGTGCCGCCCGGACTGCCGCTGCTCGTCCGCCCACAGTTCTGTCACGGCCAGCGAATGCACATCGATTTCGTACAGCCCTTCCTCCATCGTGGCAGAGTAGATTTTGTGGACCGGATCGAACAAGTGTCGCGCATTTCCTGTCGGCCGCCCAAACATGGCGGAATACGGAATAACACGGACTCGCGCTTCTGAATCGATAACATAGGGGCCGATGAACAATTGGGCGGACTCCGGATGAATCATCCGATTGGCCGGCGTTCCGCCGACGCTCTCCTTGCGCGTAATCTGCTCCAGCGCGGTCGTAATCTCATAGAGTTTATCGGTCGAGCCTTCCGGCTTGTGGGGCGCATACGTCACGGCCCACAGTCGGTCTGCCCAGGGAACGACTGCTCCGACACCGCACTCGTTCTCGTCATTGAACATGGCCAGGTGCGGGTAAATGCCCGACAGGCAGACGCGAGGATGCTCCCGGGCCACCACGCGGGCGGACAGGCAGAGCAAGGTTGGAGCAAGGCAGACCACCTGGACCCACCAACTGTATGTCGTACTTGCCACGGCACACGCTCCCCGAGCAGGACGCTCATCGTCCTTGGATACGAGTCCCGGGGAGATCTTACCACAGGCGCTGGGCCGCGAGGAAATCGGCGGGACCGCCGGGACCCGGTGCGCAGCGCCGGATGGTCTCGCAGGTCCCGCGGAACTGCAGGCAGCAGCCGGTCGCTGACTTCGCCGACCATGGCCGACACCAAAGTGTCTGCTCGACCCAGACAGCGTCTCAATGTTCGTGGCACGCCTCGAACATCGCCACAATGTTGGCCAGGGGGATTTCGGGCGTCAACATGTTCGACGGCGCCACCAGATAGGCGTTGTCGAAGGCCGTGCCCAGCAGATCGATCGTGGCGCGGATCTCGTCCTTCACCTGCGCAGGTGTCTGCCGCCCCAGCCGCTGGTCGCTGATCCCGCCGCTGAATGCCGCCTTGCCGCCGAACTCGCGGGCGAGCTGCTTGAGATCCAGGGCGTCGGGCTGGATCGGATCCACGACGTCCACGCCCGCGTCAATCAGGTCGCCCACGATGGCCATGACGTTCCCGCAACTGTGGAAGATCACGTCCAAGCCGAAACGATGCGCCTCGTCGCAGATGCGGCGATACCGAGCGGCGAAGAACTTGCGCCACAATTCGGGCGAAATCATCAGGGCCCGCTGCGTCCCCCAGTCGTCGGTCAGGAAGAAGGCATCCACCTGCGGCAGGTTCGCCCAGCCGCGAATGATCTCGACGGCATAGTCGGTCAGGGCGCCGAGCAGGCGATCCACACGCTCGGGATCGGTGTAGAAATCGGTGAACGTGTTTTCCATCCCGCGCAGCGCGTGTTGCCGTTCGAACAGGAGCAGGTGCGTCATGCCGACCATGTAACGGCCGCCGCCGTGGCGAGTAAGCATCGGCATGGCTCCGTCCAGCCGTCCGGGCTCGCTTGGATTCGGCA
>JALOQX010000457.1 GCA_025459265.1 Pirellulaceae bacterium
TGTCAACATCCGAGGTAGGAGCCGTATGCGGTCGTTCTGCACGTACGGATCTGTGCGGGGGGCGGCCAGCAATGGCCGTCCCTACCGCGATGACATTTGTCGCGGCGGTTGAGGGGGTATGCGCAGGACCGCGGATGACCGAAGGCATGCCGCAGCGGGGCGCGTGATGATCTGGCCTGCGCCTCGCGTGCGGGCGACGGACACCGGCGTCGTGTTCGCCGGTCTGGGCCGGATCCGGCAGATAGTTTTTCACGACGGTCAGGACGCGAACGTACGGATGCGACGTCGATCGCCCGGACCCTGGTCCTCTGCGGACAGGGAATCTGACCTCGCAGCCCACCGCAGCCGCACGAAGCGGTCAACCCGAGCCGCCGGTCACGCGAGTTCTTGACGTCGGCGCTTTCTGGCGGCGGCCGGTTTACCGCCAGCTTCGCAGTGGGCTCGACGGCACCAAAGCGACCGACCGCTTTTTGAGAGAATGGAAAGGGGCGATGAAAGATGCGGACGACGGACCTGTTATCTGGTGCGCGTTGGCCGATACCCAGTGGAGTCTCGGGCGCCTTGAAGCTCGAGTTCGGGACGCGGCCATCAAGATCATTGATGACGGCTCTTCGCTCGAGCGTTGGCGGGAGGCAGGAGCAAAGCAGGCCGACAAGCGTCACGCCGTGCTGCTCCGCGTGAGCAGGCGACCTGCAGTGGAACGCACCCCGTACGGACTCAGAGTGCGACCAACGCGTTGGTTCAAGGGCGGCCTTGGTTGAGCCAGTACGTGCGGAACGCCCTCAGGCGCGGGAGCGATTCTCGGTCTTTGACGCGCCCCGTGGCCTCTTTGCTGGCGATGATGTCGTCCAGGTGGCAGACCGGGAACCCGGCCACGTCCAGTCGCCGTTGCCAAGCTGCCTGGAAGGACTCAATACCATCCGGGGCGAAGATCAGATCCAAATCAAAAGGCCCGTGCTTGAGTTGCACAAAGTCCTTGCCTCGGACGATTTCCGCCGCCTGCCGTTCACTGAGCGTGAACCCCAACGCCCGCAGCGCCGCCACCAATGCCGTGCAGTTGTCGGGGTCTTTCGCAACGAACAGATCCGCGTCCTGCGTCGTATCGGGGAACCCCAGCAGGATCGCAGCCGATTTGCCGATGAACAGGTAGCGCACTCCATGCTGCGCGAATGTCTCGCGCACTTCCTCGGCTTGACGATATTCAAACGCGGCCATAGCCTAGCCAATCGGGCAGGTTTTCCTCGCACCACCGCTGGTAGTCCGCCGTCGTTTCAAACGCGCGAAACGGTTCGTCGTCGAGTACCGGCTTGTAGGTGCGAATGAACGCATAGCGGAAGCGCGTTTCCAACGGGCGTCGCGCGGCCGCTTCGAATTCGTCGAGCCATTCGCGGGGAATCCCGCTGTGCGCGGCGTCCGAATCACCGGCTTGCCTCGGGTCTGGTTCGCACATGCACTGGTCCTCGAACCCGCAGGGTCGTTTCCGTGGGGCATTATACCATCGGACAATCGTGCCCGAAGCGGGTGCAATTCGGCTGAGTGTCAGGCTTCTCCCGTCAGGCGCCTCCCCCGGGGACGACGGTCTACCCCACGCTCCCGTATTGTGCGGCCGGCGTCGTTCTCTCCCATCAGGTCTTCAGACAACCGCGATTTCGACCCGCCGCACGACTCGAAAGCCAGCGCGTCGGCCTGCTCTCCTACGTGGCGGCTGAAAACCGCGGCAGCTGCCAGCAGCGGCGGGCCGCCAACGGCCGAACCCCCAGTGCCAAACCAGAGTGTCTGCATGCTTCCCATGCATGCTTCCCACGGCCGGGGATGGGAATCTGCAGAGGTATGTGCGGAATGAACCGACTGGCACGGCGGATGCCAGTGGCTTGCAGCCATCTGACACAGTGATGGACCGGCGTTTAGGAATTCATGCATTTCCCCCGCATGCTCGCCGTCGCCGGTACCCAGATGCGCCTACCGGGTCCTGGACCCCCCGTGAGTTCTTTGGCTGGGGATCGCCGTTGATCAAGCAGACCGCATGGGGATGTGGGGGGATGGCCGCGTGGCGGGCGGGATGTCCGCTCAATCCCATCCATGGGATGTATATGCCGACTGACATTTTGAAGATTATGGATGCTACCGTGGTGACTTGATTTCACCAGGGAGCATGCGAATCATCCACGCTCCAGACCTGCCGGATAACTACACCTACATGACGTACATTCTGGCCCCGCGACAGTGAGCGTGGAAGTTGCCTGCGGATTCCTTTCCATGACAGGCTGTAAGGAGCATGCATTGCGTGACGACCAAGACAGACTCCTGGGCGTGACCGAAGTACCGCTTCAGTCTTGCGCTCGATCTCGTTTCGGTTGTCTACTCCTTGTCATCTTAGGCGCGGCAGTCGTGCTGAGCGTGGCAGTGTGGAGAGTGCGAACGGTCACTGATGTCAGGATTCGTACGTCGACGCGGGAACAGTTCACGCCTATTGCGATGGGGCTTGTGTCATGTGACGAAGTCGACCGGCACTTACCGTACTCGTCGTACGTGGATCCTTTCAGTCCGGCGAACGAGCCGATAGAGCCTGATGCGTCGAAGCACGATCGTCGGCCACTTTACAGTTGGCGCTATAGAATGTGGCCTTACCTGCAAAGTTGGCCGGGTGCCTGGGACCCGTCGAAAGCGTGGGACGATCCGGCGAATAGGCAATTGAACGAGTTGTCTGGTTTCTAAGCATACCATGAGGAAGCCACGAGGACGGGCGATGGGGCAAAGGTCTTTCCTGAAACGAATTGTCTCGCCATCACCGGACCGGGAACGGCATTCGGGGACGGGCAAGAAACACCCAGCGCGCGCTCGGGCATTCCGCCGGACACCATTCTCGTCGTGGAATCCCGCGCGTCGGGGATCCCGTGGCCGGCGCCGGGCGACTTCGACATCCGCACGATGGCGCAGACTATCAACGCCCCTGACGGGAAAGGGATGTCGAGTCGCGCGGCGCACGGATTTCATGTGATCTTTGCTGATGGTCAGGTGTGGTTCTTATCGGAGCGTCTACCCTTCGACACCCTCCGGTTGTTCTTCACCATGGCTGATGCGCAAGAGAATGACAGAGACCAGGTGCTGGGACCTTTTGCGTTACATCGCGGTCTATGAACGGGACCAGTTCAGCTTTTGCGGGGCGACGCGGGGTTGCCAAAACGTCAATAGGAGAATTCCGAGTGTGTGTGATAAACTGCGGCGTCTGAAGTGGCATGGAGAAGACCGCAAGCACAAGGAGCCCAGGCATGGATGCCGCGCCGAGTTCCCGCGACGAGGAAGAACAGAGGCTGTTGACTCGCTTGGCGGAGTTGATGATCGAGGAACAGACGCGAGGCGGAATGGGGGCGGCGGCATGGGGACAGGGTGCGTCGGCGTAAGCCGGAGAAAGGTAGCGAATGAAAGAGTCGTACAAGGTAAGAGCTGGCCAGTCGCCTTGGCCCCGAGTGATGCGGTCCG
>JALOQX010000175.1 GCA_025459265.1 Pirellulaceae bacterium
GACAACGGCACCGTCACGCTGCATCCCCGGGTGCGCGAGAACCTGTGGCGGATGTCCCAGGCCGACCTGATGGGCTTCACGCTCCCGCGAAAATACGGCGGGCTGAACTGTCCCAATCTGCTCTACACCATGGCCACGGAGATCGTGTCGCGCGCCGATGCCTCGTTCATGAACATGTTCGGGCTCCAGGGGATCGCCGAAACCGTCAACGCGTTTGCCAGCCAGGAGATCAAGGACGAGGTGCTGCCACGCTTTTCGACGGGCGATGTGACCGGCGCCATGGTGCTCACCGAACCGGACGCTGGGAGCGACCTGCAGGCCGTCCGGCTCCGTGCGCACCAGGACGAGGACGGCAACTGGTACCTCAACGGCGTCAAGCGGTTCATCACGAACGGGTGCGGCGAGATCCTGTTGACGCTGGCCCGCAGCGAACCGCACATCGCCGACGGGCGCGGACTGAGCTTGTTCATTTCGGAGCGATCCGAACACATCAAGGTACGTCACCTGGAAAAGAAGCTCGGTATTCACGGCTCGCCCACCTGCGAACTGGTCTACGACAACGCGCCCGCGCGCCTGATCGGCGAGCGGCAACGGGGACTGATCACGTACGTGCTGGCGCTGATGAACGGCGCGCGCGTGGGCATCGCCTCTCAGTCGCTGGGGATCGCCGAAGCCGCCTTTCGGCTGGCTCGCACCTACGCCCACACGCGGCACCAGTTCGGCCGGGCGATCGAGGCCCTGCCGGCCGTCGCCGAGATGGTGACCGACATGCGTGTGGCGATCGAGGCAGCGCGGGCGCTGACGTACGAGACCAGCCGCGTGTGCGACTTCGAAAACAACTACCTGCGGCTGTCGGAGACGTGCGCTGACCGGCTCGATCCGAATCAGCTGAAGCACTACAAGAAAGAAGGCCGCTCTCTCAAACGCCTCAACAGCATGCTCACGCCGATGAGCAAGTACTATGCGTCCGAGATGTGCTGCCGCGTCGCCGACACCGCCATCCAGGTGCTCGGCGGCTCAGGCTACATGCAGGACTACGCAGCCGAACGGCATCTGCGCGACGCGCGCATCACGACGATCTACGAAGGAACCAGCCAGTTGCAGATCGTGGCGGCCGAACGTGGCGTGACGTCGGGCACCTTCGAGAAGTTTGTTGAGGATTACGAAGAAGTCCATTACCAACTGGCGTCGCTCGAGGAACTTAAACAGAAGCTGATCGCCGGCCGAGTCGAACTGGTCAAGGCGATCGAGTTCGTCAAGACGCAGCCGACCACGTTCCTCGACCTCGTTGGTCGACGGCTGGTCGACGCGGCGATCATCGTGATCTGCGGCCATCTGCTGCTGGGCCAGGCGGTGCGGAACGAGCGAAAACAGCGTGTGGCGCGGCGGTTCATCGAATCGGGCCTGCCCGAATTGCGGATGAAGTGCGAACAGATCCTCGCCCGCGACACGAGCCCTCTGGACGAGTACGAAGTCCTGGCCGGCCCGGTGCCCGTGAGTAAATGACGCTATGTGGCCCTCCATTCTCATTGCGATCTACTGTGTGTGCCTGATCGGCGCGTCGCTCTTCGGCGGCTGGCTGCCGTTCCTGGTGCGGCTGACGCACACGCGGATGCAGTTGATGATGAGTTTTGTCGGCGGGTTCATGCTGGGTGTCGCCATCCTGCATTTGCTGCCGCATGCCGTTGTGCAGACGGGTTCTCTCGATTACGCCGCCTGGTCCTGCGTGCTCGGGCTGCTCACCATGTTCCTGACGATCCGCGTGTTCAACGTGCATCAACACGGGCCGGTGGCGGAGCCTGACACGGCCGAGGAAGAACACGATCACCTTCATGACCACGCGCACCACGACTGCCGGCATCCCGCACAGCGGCCTGGCGGTGCGGATCATCGGTTCAGCTGGCTGGGCTTGTTTCTGGGACTGGCCGTGCACTCGCTGATCGATGGCGTGGCGGTGGCGGCGAGTGTGGTGGCCGCGGTCGACCATGGCGGGACGTTGGGATTGCTGGGGGTGGGGACGTTCCTGGCCGTGCTGTTCCACAAACCGCTGGATTCGCTGTCGATCACCAGCGTCATGGCGGTGGGGGACTGGAGCGTACGGGCGCGCCACGCGGCCAACGTGGCGTTTTCGCTGATCTGCCCGGCGGGCGCGCTGCTTTTCTACTTCGGCACGCGTGAGCTGGGTACCGCCCAGCACATCGCGGTGGGTTGCGCCCTGGGGTTCGCCGCCGGCGTGTTCCTGTGCATCTCGCTGGCCGACATCCTGCCGGAAATCCAGTTCCACCATCACGACCGCGTGAAGCTCACCGCGGCTCTCCTGGTGGGCGTGGCGTTATCCTTCGCCATCGGCCTGTTCGAACCCGAACACGCCCACTCACACCAGGCCCCATCGTCCGCCCAGCACGACCACGACCACACGCACGACCATTAGGCCATCATGGCGTTGGTCCCATGCTCGCGCTCCCCGCCTGCGCCACGTGCGTCCTATTGGTCCTATCGGTCCTATTGGTCCTATTGGTCCTATTGGTCCTATCGGTCCTATCGGCCCGATTTCCCCCCAACGCCACCACCATCCCCACTGTCCAGTTCGGTCAGGCACTGGCGGAACTTTTCGGCCAGCTCAGCCTTGTGCTTCGTCACGCACGTGCTGTGCGTGCCCGGCAGGAGGAACTCGTGCACGTGACCCGCCCACCGCTGCCAGCCGCGTCCTGGCTGCGGACGTCGCTTCGCAAGACTCTTGGATGTGAACAGGGCGATCATGCCGTCGTAGGGTTTGGGGCGGAAGGCACTGTGAGCCCAGCGATGCGCCCAGAACCGCCCGAAGGGGATGGTGCCTTTGCCAGGTTCGGTTTCGTCCACGTCTGGCGGCGCTTCGATTGACGTCCAATGCGCCTTCCCTGTTCGCACGGCGCGCCAGTTGCGCCACACGCGCTGCAGATCAGCCACTACGGAGCGACAAGTCGCCACCACACCGTGATCCGCCAGGAACTCGCATCGATCCAGCAGATAATACCAACTGCGTGCCCACAACAACTGCGTGCTGAAATCGAGCCGGAAGGTGCGCCCGATGGGCCCCACCACTGCCGGTGCGAGACGTCTCAGCCAACTGGCGGGAGCGGTGTCGACGATCGCGACAAGCCTCACGTCCTCGCCATCCGCTTGCAACCGGCGCCCCATCTCGTACGCGACCAACCCGGCCAGCGAGTAACCCGCCAGCAAATAGGGTCCGTGCGGCTGAATCGACCGCAGCATGTGCAGGCACGTGTCGGCGAGCGACTCAACTCGGCAATCCTCCTGCGTCAGGTCGAATTCCGGAAACGGCAGCACGTACTGGCGGCGTCCGGCAACGGCCAGATCGTTGAGGTCCAGGTACCACCCGAGCAGGAACAGCGGGGCCGCACCATTGGTTACTGCCTCCTTGCCATTGACCGCCAGGTTGTGACGCTCCTCCTCGATGGCCGCGCTCAATCCCAGAACCGTCGGATGGGCAAAGAACAAGCTCAACGGAAGCATTACACCCAGCTTGCGATGGATGCGGCTCACAATGCTGACCGCCAGCAACGAATGCCCGCCCAGGTCGAAGAAGTTGTCGTGGATGCCGATCTGTTCTCGCCGCAGTACGGCCTGCCAAATCTCGATCAGCTGAGTTTGGAGGGCACTCTTCGGCGCACCGTTCTGGGCATCGCGCGATGCCTCCACGGCCGGCAGTGATTCCAGCGCACGGCGGTCGATCTTGCCGTTGGGTGAAAGCGGCAGTGATTCGACGAAGACAACTTGCGACGGCAGCATGAAGTCCGGCAGTGTTTGCCCGAGCCACGCACGAAGCGACTCGAATGCAATTGTGCCGCCCGGCTGCAGCACCACATACGCGATCAACTTCCGTGATCCCGTGCCGTCCGGCGGCGCAACGACCACGCCGTTCTTCACCTGCGGATGGCTCGTCAACACGGCTTCAATCTCACCCAACTCGACGCGGTGACCACGAATCTTGACCTGGTGGTCGCACCGACCGAGGAACTCGAGCGTGCCGTCAGGTTGCCACCGGACCATGTCGCCGGTGCGGTAGAGTCGCGCCGCAGGGTCGTCGACAAACGGATCAGCACAAAACCTTTCCGCCGTGAGGTCCGGCTGCCGCCAATACTCGCGAGCCAGGACTTCTCCACCAATGTGCAGCTCGCCCGGCACGCCGATCGGTGTCGGATTCTTCGCACGATCCAAGACGTACACCTGAGCGTTGGAGACTGGCCGGCCGATGGACGGATACTCCGCCCATTGCGTTGGATCCTCCGACAGCGTGTAGGACGTGACCACATGCGATTCGGTCGGCCCGTAGTGGTTGTGGAGGCGGCACAGCGGATGCGCCATGAAGAAATCACGGATGGTCGGGGTGATGCACAGCGGTTCACCGGCCGTGATGATTTCCCGTAGCTGCGGGGCACGGTCGCCGGAGATCATTGCCGCCTCCGCCAGATGCTGCAGCATGACGACGGGCAGGAAGAGCCGTTGCACGTGCTGTTCGATCACGAACCGCCACAAGCCAGCCGGATCCGTTCGCAGGGTTTGCGGCACGACGACCAACGTACCGCCGGCAGCCCAAGTCGTGAACATTTCCTGAAACGAGACGTCGAAGCTGAGAGAAGCGTACTGCAGCGTGCGCTGAACCGGCTCCGACGTGCGCAGCTGCCAGTCTATCAGGTTCACGAGCGGACGATGGCTCATTGCGACACCCTTGGGCTGTCCCGTGGAGCCGGACGTATAGATCAGGTACGCCAGATTCGCGGATGCCAGAGGCACCTGGGGGTTGTCGCAACAGGCTTCCTGCGGAACATCCTCCAGGCAGACGATTTGCGCAGCTGACGGAGGGAGACTTCCTGCGAGTTGTGACTGCGTCACGAGCAGCGGAGCGCCACTGTCCTCGATCATCCGTCTCAGGCGTTCAGCAGGATAGTACGGGTCCAGTGGCAGATACGCACTACCGGCTTTGAGCGTTCCGAGGACCGCCTCGGCCATAGCCAACGACCGTTCCACACACAGCGCGACCGGCACGTCCGGTCCCGCGCCGCACTGGCGCAAATGGTGCGCCAGCCGATTCGACCGCTCGTTGAGTTCGCGGTATGTCAACATCTGGCCGGCGTATTCGACGGCCACCACGTCTGGCGTTCGTGCGACCTGATCTTCAAACAACGCGTGGACAGACTTGTCGCGAGGATAATCAGCGGCTGTGTTGTTCCAATCGACCAGGATGCGCCGGCGCTCCGTCGAGGACAACATCTCCAGCCGCTCGACCAACTCGTCCGGGTTCTCGACGATCGAGCGCAGAAGCTTCGTCCAAAGCAAGACCATGCGTTCCGCCGCTTCAGGCGTGAACAGGTCGCGGTCGTATTCCAGTTCACCTGACCACGATTCTCCGCTCGTCAGCACGCTGAGTGTCAGATCGCACTTTGCGGTTCCCGTATCCACCGCGATGCGAGCAGCAGGAGCCTCGTTCAAGTGCCAGCGTGCGATTTCATGTTCGACGAGCACGAACATGACCTGGTACAGGGGCGTCGCCACTCCCTCGCGCTCCGTCAACGCAGCCTGCACGATCTGCTCAAAGGGAAGGTCGGCATGGTCTAACGCGTCAAGGACACAGCGCCGCACGTGGCCCAGTGTTTCGCGAAAAGAGATCTGCCCCTCAATCCGGACGCGGATCGGAACCGTGTTGAGAAAAAAGCCAACCAGATCCTGCAGCTCCCACCGGTCGCGATTCGAGACCGGGGTGCCCACGACAACGTCGGTCCCACCGCTATACCTGGACAGCCACACCTGAAATGTCGCGAGCATCAGGCTGAAGACGCTCGTTCCTTGCTGAAGTGCCAGTCGTTCGAGTGGCCGGATGAGGTCGACGGGGAGCGTCCACCGGTAGACGCCGCCGCAGCCGGTGCGCCTGGCAACCGGAGGCTTGGCTCCCGGAATGACCAGGGCTGGCGCGGCCGGTCGCAGTTGTTTTTCCCAGTAGGACCGATTCCGCGTCTGGTGTTCGTCACTCAATCGCGATTGTTGCCACACGGCGAAATCGGCATAGTCCATGCCCTCGGCGGGCGAGGCAGAGGCGGGAGGGCGAGGCTCCTGCCGAGCCGGCGCGGCGAATTTCGAGACAGGATTGACAACGTCAACAGGATCAACAGGATGTGATGCGAATGCACGAGCCCCCCCTTCTCCCGCTCTCCGTCTTCCGTCCTCCACCCTCCCCTCAACTCGATGTTCAATGTTCGATGTTCGATGTTCGATGTTCGCATACGCCTGCTCGAGCTCGTGAACCAGGACGCGCAATGACCATTCGTCGACCAGCGCGTGATGAAACGTAAGCAGCAGGATGTGCTCCGTTGAGTCACGTTCGTCTCCATCCACCCGTGTCCACAGCGCCCGCCAAAGGGGAACCCGCGCCAGATCAAACGGTTCACGTGCCTCTTCCCGCAGCCGCACTTCAAGTTCACTGGACCCGATCCCGCGCCAATCCTGTTCTTTCCATATTAGCGCGACCTCGTCAGCCGGCGTGATACGCTGTACGAGTCGATCGCCGATTTGCAGCAGCGAGGTGCGCAGCACTTCGTAACGCTCCATCAGGATACGCAGGCACTGCTGCAGTCGATCACCATCGACGTTTCCCGCGATGCGATAGGCAACCGGGACGTGGTACGCGGCCGGATCTGGAAACGTCTGGTGGACCAGCCACATCCGCTGCTGGCCGGACGACATCGGCAACGGCTCGGTCCGAGCGACTCGCGCGATCGGCCGATCGCCGCACACACACGTTGCCGCCAATTCAATTCGCTTCGCAAGCCTGGCGACCGTCGGACACTCGAACACCCACCGCAGTGGCGTGTCGCGGCACAGCTCACTCCGGATCCGGGACACCATTGTGAATGCCAGCAGCGAATGGCCGCCCAGGTCGAAGAAGTTGTCGTGGATGCCGACGCGCTCGCGCCGCAATACCTGCTGCCAGATCTGCGCCAACTGCCGTTCCAATGTGCTCCTGGGCGGGTCGTAGGGCGTACCAACAGCCATCTGGTCGCTCGGCAGCATCTCCAACGCCCGGCGGTCGATCTTGCCATTGAGCGTCAGCGGCAGGCGATCTACCACCGCGTATCGCACGGGAACCATGTAGTCCGGCAGCCGGTGGCCAAGCCAGTCGCGCAGCGTGTGCACCGACACGGCCACGTCGGGTTGCGGCACGACGTAAGCCACCAGGTGCCGGTCGCCGTCCGAAACCGTCGTGGCCACGACGGCACAGGCGTTGATGCGCGGATGCGTCTGCAGAACCTGTTCGACCTCGCCCAACTCAATCCGATAACCCCGAACCTTCACCTGGTCGTCCGTGCGGCCCACGACTTCCAGGTTGCCGTCCGCACGCCAGCGCGCCAGATCGCCGGTCTTGTAGAGTCGCGCGCCGGGCTCGGCGCTGAACGGGTCCGCAATGAACTTCTCGTTGGTCAGCGCCGGACGATTCAAATAGCCTCGACCCACCCCCACACCGCCGACGTGCAGCTGGCCGACCACTCCGATGGGCACCGGCTGCAGAGAATCGTCCAGCACGTAGATGCGAACATTGCTGATCGGACGTCCGACCGGAACCGCCCCCACCGGCAGCGGTTCCTTCGGCAAACAGAAGGCCGCGCAGGCAACCGTCGTTTCCGTCGGGCCGTACGAGTTGAAGATCTGCGTGTCCGGTGCGTGCGTCTGCCAGAACACGACTTGGTCGCAACTCAGATTCTCACCACCGACGACAAACGTGTGGGTCCGCCCGGCAGCGGTTGCCGATGTGATGCGCTCACCGAGCCATTTCAGGTGCGCTGGTGTGAGCTTGACCAGACTCAGGTCCGATTCACGCTCCAGCAGATCCCGCAACGCGTCGATGCCGTCGTGTTCGGGCAGCAGCCGCACACACTGCCCGGTCACCAGCGGCGCGACAAGGCTGGTCACCGTCAGGTCGAACGCGATCGACGACTGGACGGGCACCCCCTTGCCGCGCTCCCACGCGAACGTGCGAGCCGACCAGGTCAGGTAGTTCACCAATCCGCGGTGTTCGATGAGCACGCCTTTCGGGCGCCCCGTGGAGCCGGAGGTGAACAGCACGTACGCCAGATTGTCAGGCGACGAGCGATTGTCGGGGTTCGTCACAGGCTGAGCAGACAGGACCGAGGCGTCTGTGTCCAGGCAGACCAACCGCGCACGCGTGAGGCGTGCCAGCGTTTCCGCATGGACGGAGAGCGTCACGATCACCGTGGGCGCCGCGTCGTCGAGCATGTGCGTGAGGCGCTGCTGCGGCTGCGACGGATCCAGGGGCACGTACGCCCCGCCGGACTTGAGGATGCCCCACAGCCCGATCTCCATCTCCACGCACCGGGGGACGCTCAGGCCGACCAGCACCTCGGGTCCCACGCCGAGCGCGCGCAGGTAATGTGCCAATTGATTCGCACGCGAGTTCAGTTCGCGGTAGGTGAGCGCCGTGCCCGCGCATTCGACAGCCCTCGCCTCCGGTGTCCGCTCGACTTGCGCCTCGAAAAGCTCGTGCACACATTGGTCACACGGGTAGTCGGCCGCCGTATCGTTCCACTCGACCAACAGCTGCTGCCGCTCGCGGGCCGGCAACAGATTCAGGCGTGCAATCGGCTCGTCCGGGTTCGCCACGATCGACCGCAGCAATTCCACCCAATGCGCGCACATCCGCTGCGCCGCGTGGGGCGAGAACCGATCGGCGGCCGATTCCCATTCGCAGGCCCACAACCCGTTCTCGGCGGCCACCCGTACCGTCAGATCGCATCGAGCCGTGGCCGTATCGGTTGCAATCCGCTCGGCACGAGCTTCGCCCAGTCGCCACGGGGCGACCGATTCTTCCACCCACACGAACATCGACTGGTAAAGCGGCGACGGGCTCTTCTCGCGTTCAACCGCCGCCAACTGCACGATCTCATCAAACGGCAGATCCGCATGGTCCAGACCGCCCAGCACGGCGGCGCGCACCTGCTGCTGAGCCTGGCGAAATCCCTGCTGCCCGTCGAGCTTCACGCGGATCGGAAGCGTATTGAGGAAGAATCCGAGCGTGTGGTGGAACTCCGACCGGTCGCGATTCGATACTGGCGTCCCGACCACGACGTCCGACTGATTGGTGTACCGATACAGCCACACTTGGAACGTGGCCAGCATCAGGCTGAAGAGACTGGTGCCTTCCTGCCGCGCCAGCTCGCGTACGCCGCGGACAACATCGTCCGGCACCACGAACCGGTGCACGTGTCCACGCCCGCTGGGCCGAGCCACTCGCGGCAGGTCGCCGGGCAGTTCAAGTGGCGGCGGCAGCTGGTGGAGCTGGCCCGCCCAATAGGCGCGCTGTCGCTCCCGCCGTTCGCCCTGCACCCGCTGGCGCTGCCACACGGCAAAGTCGGCGTAGTGACGAACATCGAACGTCGAACATCGAACATCGAACGTCGAAGTGAAGGGAGGGCGGAGAACGGAGGACGGAGGACGGAGGTCGGAGGACGGAGGACGGAGGTCGGAGGACGGAGGACGGAGGACGAGCCTTCCCGGATCGGCAGGAGCCTCGCCCTCCCAACGTCGCCTCGCCCTCCCTTCACTTCGATGTTCAATGTTCGGTGTTCGATGTTCAATGTTCGGTGTTCGATGTTCGATGTTCGCATACGCGTGCTCGAGCTCGCGGAACAGGACGCGCAGCGACCATTCGTCAATCACTGCGTGGTGAAACGTAAACGCAAGGATGTGTTCGCTCGACTCGCCCACGTCGCCATCCACTCGGGCCCACAGGACGCGCCACAGTGGTACCTGCGCCAGATCAAACGGCTCGCGGGCCTCTTCCCGCAACCGCGCTGCCAATCCATCCGCATCGATCCCGCGCCAGTCCACCTCGTGCCACGGCAACGCTACGGTGTCGGACGGCACAACCGTCTGGAGCAACTGCTCGCCGTCCTGCACCAGTGCCGTGCGGAGGATCTCGTGCCGTTCCATCAGCGCCCGCAGGCAGGCCTGCAGATGGTCACGGTCCGCGGGGCCGATCACCCGGTATGCGATCGGTTCGTTGTACGTGGCCGGGTCTGGCAGGGTCTGGTGGAGCAGCCACATGCGCTGCTGCCCGAACGACATCGAAAGCGGCTGCGTGCGGTCCGCTACGGGAACGGGTGCCGGGTTGACCGCCAACGGCATGGCGTCCAACTGCCGCGCAAGTTCGGCGATCGTCGGATACTCGAACAGCCATCGGGGCGGAAGCTCTCTCGCTAAGCGATTTCGAACCTCAGCCGTCACGGCAAACGCCAGCAGCGAATGCCCCCCCAGCGCAATGAAGTGGTCTCGGATGCCAATCGGCTCGACCCGCAGAACAGCCTGCCAAATCTGTGCCAACTCAAGTTCGCTCTCCGTACGCGGCACCTCGTATGGGGAACCCGCTGTGATCGGCGCTGGAGTTTCTTGCTCCAGCGCTTGTCGGTCGACTTTGCCGCTGGGGGTGAGCGGTAGCGTGTCGAGAAGCACAACTCGCCCCGGCAGCATGTACTCGGTGAGTTTCCGTGCCAGCCATGCACGGATCGAGTCAATTGAGAGTTCTGCGCCGGCGCTCGGAACAACAAACGCGACCAGCTGTTTGTCATCGTCGGGCAACTGTTGCGCGACGACGGCACACGTTTCGATCTGCGGGTGACCGGCAAGCGTCGACTCGATCTCTCCCAATTCCACGCGCATACCGCGAATCTTCACCTGTTGGTCGCAGCGTCCAAGATATTCGATCGTCCCATCTGGTCGCCAGCGGCCGAGGTCGCCGGTTCGATAGAATGTCTGAGGCGAGTCGCCATTGCGTGCCAGCTGTACAAACCGTTGGGCAGTCAAGTCCGGACGATGTAAGTAACCTCGTGCCACTCCTGCACCACCGATGTACAACTCACCGACCTCCCCGACTGGCGCGGCATTGCCAGCGGCGTCGAGAATGTAGACCTGCGTGTTCGCAATCGGCCGGCCAATCGTGGCTGGCGAGGTGGCATGACGAGTCGTCCAGGTGGAATACGTCGTGGTCTCAGTTGGCCCGTACAGGTCGTTGACTCGGCGCACCGGCCACGTCCGGTAGATAGCGTCCACCAGTGCTGGCTTGAGCGGCTCGCCCGCGAGGTTGACGGTTCGGATGGATGGTGGCGGCGGAACCGCCTTCAGCATCGCCTCCATGACGGTTGGGACCGTGTTGACCAGACGGACGCTGTGCCAATGGCCGCACTGAGGGCCCTGCCAGGTGCTCGACGCCAGAATGGTGCGCCCGCCCCAACTCAGGGGCCCGAAGATCTCGAACACTGACAAGTCAAAACTGATGGAAGTGCCGGCCAACACGCCCGCCAGTTCGTCGTCGGCGAACGCTTCGCGGATCCAGTGCAGGAACGACACCGTGTTTCGATGTTCAATAACGACGCCTTTTGGCGTACCGGTTGAGCCAGATGTGTAGATCACATAGGCGACGTTCTCTGGGCCGACATCGCGTGGCAGTGGCGTGTCTGCCTCCCAAGGCGGACTACACGGCGAGTCCACCGAGATGCAATCGCAGCTCGATCGCACCAGACATTGCGACTCGGGATCGCGCGTCACCACCAGGTTGGCCCGACTGTCTGCGAGCATGAAGGCGAGCCGCTCGGCAGGGTACGCCGGATCCAGGGCGATATATCCGCCCCCCGCCTTCATAACGCCCAGCAGGGCGACTACCAGATCCAGGGACCGATCAAGACAGACACCCACCTTGGTTTCGGGCCGCACACCCAGCGCACGGAGACGACGGGCGAGCCGATT
>JALOQX010000458.1 GCA_025459265.1 Pirellulaceae bacterium
CTTACGCCGCCCAGGCCCACGATCGACGGCGAACCGCGCTACGAGCAGATTGCCGTGGGGTTCTACAACCGGGGCTCCACCGGGGCGCTGCGATTCGATGACTACGACGTGCGACAAGCCGCTTATTGGTCGTTACTGGCCGGTGCCTGCGGCCACACGTATGGCCACAACTCGGTCTGGCAAATGTGGTCGCCCGAGCGAGACCCCGTGCTCGAGGCGGACACTCCGTGGCGTGAGGCGCTCGATCATCCGGGGGCGTTCCAGATGGGCTACGTCCGACGGCTGTTCGAGTCGCGGCCCTGGCAGGAGCTCTTGCCCGACGAGTCGTTCCTCGTCGACGCACCGCGTCACGGAGGCGGGAAAGTGCGCGGCGCTCGCGCGGCCGACGGGTCGTTCGCGCTGGTCTACTCCCCGCGCGGCGCGCCCTTCACCGTACGGATGGACATCATCAGGACCGAAGCGGGCGTGAAGTGCTGGTGGTTCGATCCGCGGTACGGCACGGCGTCCTTTATCCATACGGGCGATGCCGTCGCGATGCAGACCTTTGTGCCGCCCGACGCCGGTCGTGGGCGAGATTGGGTGTTGGTGCTCGATGACGCAGCAAGGGACTTTCCCACACCAGGGGCAAGACGATAAGTCACGGGGCCGGTCAGCCGGGACCGTGCACCAGGCTGTTCTGGAACATCGAGATGAAAGAGCGGACCTCATGACCGATCGATTGACTCTCATGGCAGCGCTGCTGCTGGCGGGAGCGGCGACGTGGACAGCGGCTACGGCCGCTGAGCAAGAGACTGGCAAGCCGGCAGCGGGAGAAGACTCGTCTTCGACGCGGCCCAGGGGTCTCGAGGTATTCCTGGGCCCGCCCATATCGTTGCCGCTCCAGCAATTGTGGAAGGGTGGCGGCGGCACGAGTATTGTCACTGCGCACGATGGGACCGTGATCGCTTTTCAGTCCATGCGCAGCAACCGCATCCGCCGCAGCCGGGACGGCGGAGCGACCTGGGACGCCGACCTGGAAATCGGTCCCGACGCGACTTTTGGCAATGCCTTGGTCGATGAGAACACCGGCAGCATCCTCTACGTCAATCCGCCCGCGCAATGTCTGTGGCGAAGCCGCGATCAGGGCTTGACGTGGACGCGCGAGACCATTTCCGTTCGTCCTGACGGATTCGGGCTCGTGCCCAACACCGTCTCCTCCATGCAGCCGGGGATCACGTTGCAGTTTGGACCGCACAAAGGCCGGCTGCTCATGCCCGCGCGAATCCAGGGACCGCAATACTCCAACGACGTCAAATGGCGGCCATATCATTACAGCACGGCGATTTTCAGCGACGACGGCGGATCGACCTGGCATACCAGCCATCCGTTTCCAGTGCTCGGCACCGGCGAGGCAGCGCTCGCAGAGCTTTCCAGCGGCAGCATCCTCTACAATTCCCGCGAGCACATGAGCCGCGGCAACCGCTTCCTGGCCTGGAGTCATGATGGCGGCGAGCTCTGGCTGGACGCTTATCGCAGTGCGGATCTGCCGGACGGCCCGCGCGGCAGTCCTTATGGCTGCATGGGCGGCATGATTCGCCTGCCGGTGGATGGACTCGACATTTTGCTTTACAGCAATCTCGACACGGATGCCGGCAGCATGCCCGAGCAGGTGGGCGCAAGCATCACCCAAGGGCGCGAAAATATCACCGTCTGGGCCAGCTTGGATGGGGGCAAGACCTGGCCCGTGAAACGCCTGGTATTTGATGGCCCCAGCGGATATTCGAACCTCACCGCTGGCCGTGCCGGCACACCGAGCGAAGGCAAAATCTGCCTCTTGTTCGAAGGCGGGCCTGACGGTCGTCGTTCGGGCGTCCAGGTAGCCGTGTTCAACCTCAGCTGGCTGTGGGAAGGACAGGACCTTTCCCGGTTGCTGAGCGTTCAGCCTCAATGACAGCATCGCGGTTAAGGTTCTTGCGTCCGCTGCCCTGAGGGGTTGCGTCGCGGTTTGGTGATATTGGGTTAGATGGACGAGCGTCCGCGGTCTGCTTGCGGCGGAGACGATCGCCGACACCATCTGCCAGCCCGTTCCCCATTGTTTCATCCGGCCCACGATGAGGCGAGCCGCGCGGTTCATCGGCCCACACTTCGCCTCCGCCACTTCAACCGGCCGACAGCTGCTCGCCAGCCGCGATCTCGTGTGAGAGAGCAAAACACAGGTAGTGAACCAGTTGCTCGAGCGCCGTTTCGCGCTGTTGAGCCTTCTGCGGCAGGTAGACGCGAGCGAGGCAGCGTTGGAAATCAGCCCGTGTCGCCGACTCGACCGGCTGGCTCATCGTCTCCAGCGCCGCCACCACCGCATGCACTTGCGCTCGGGGCATCGCGGCCGAGAAATGCCCGCCCGTGCCGTTGAGCAGAGTGCACTGAACATGAATCGCGTCGAATTGTCCGCGATCGCATGTCAATTCCATCGTGACGGCCGTGGTGTGATCGCACTGGTCGTTCGGCGCATGACAGGGGTGGCAATCGGTGACGGCGACGGCAATTCCTTCCCGCTCGACGCGCACCGTGGCTACAGGAAACGGGGTGCTGCCGGCCGCCGTGGAGTCATGTCCGGATCCGCCGGGCTCGTGCAGGGGCCCCTCGAGCAGGATTTTCCCTTCGCGGCCCAATTCGGCCTCTTGGCGATCCTGAGCGGCGACCAACAATTGGTCACGCCAAGCCGCGTTCGACACCCGGTCGAGCGCGGTGTGCCGGGCCAAACGCACGATCGACCCGACCCCAGCCAAACCACCCACCAGCACGGCCGCAACGAGCAGCATCCGGCAGTTGACTTTGATCTGCATTTGACTTTCCCGAAGGGCTCGGTCTCATCAACCGCGCAACCGCCGGGCGCACGCAAAGGCGGGGTGCGCACAAGGAATGCTCGGCACGTTGCAGGCTGCTGAGCAACATAGTGAGGCGCTAGCGGCTCACCGGTCACTTCACCTTCAACTAAACCCCTGCCGTTCGCCAAGGTTTCGCCATCTGCCTGAGATAGTGGTCCCGTCACTCCGTGTGGGTGTCCATCGTCGGTCGTCGCGTCGTGGAGTCAGTTCGATTCTGAACGCCTGCGTTCATCGGGCGTCGCGGGGATGAGGGCCGACCAAGGCTGCGAAGATTCCGCAGCCTCTTCTCCGTAGCACATCGACAGCTGCAGCCCGCTGCCGTTTCAATCAGGTCCATATTGGAACCGAGCAACAGTGCTCCGTCCATGGTAAACCGCGTGCAACGGTATCCCTGAGTCAACTCACAGAGCTTTGCGCCGTTGGCCGCGTCGAGCAGATAACCTTGCCGATTTTGGGCATGGGTAAAGAGCTGATTGTCGGCCACGGTCACGACATGAATGGCGCGCTCCACGGGATCCGATTTCCACACCAACTTGCCGGTCCGCGCATCCAGGCAATA
>JALOQX010000017.1 GCA_025459265.1 Pirellulaceae bacterium
TCCATGCTTTCGTGTAGCTCACCAGTCCAGCGAGCCGCCGACGGGTGGCTGGGGACGAGCGCAGCGAGCCCCCAGCGCGCTGGCGCACATGCTCGCTGGGGGCGGATCATGAAGACGACGTCATGGGCCTCGGCACGATCTCCCTCACGGGTGGCGATTCAGCACTACCTCGACAGTGACACCCGAACATCACGAGCAAGCGGCCCGGGGAGTGGTGCCGGGGCGGTGCAGCAACGAGCGGAGACAGGTGGGGCTGGCGGAAACGCGCCGCAGGAATGACCCGAGACAACCAGTGTTTCTGCGGTTTTCCCGGACTTTGCCTACCCCCTGGAATACCCCCGACAGGACTCGAACCTGTGACCTGCGGTTTAGGAAACCGCCGCTCTATCCACCTGAGCTACGAGGGCCAGCCTGCGCTGCACGCACTGCGATTGTATCTCACGGTGGTCCCGCGGCCCAAGACCCTCGCAGATGCGGTGCGCGCCGTGACGATGCTCCCGCCAGCGTCGTCGCGACGTCCTCCTGGCGACGCCGGTTCCTGAGGGCTATCATACCGGATTCGTCAACGCGCGGGATGGTCTTCTGGACGAGGATGCGTGTGGCTGCTCGGCAGATTGAGCTGCGTGGGGTGCGGGTCCACAACCTGAAGAACCTCGACCTGGACCTGCCGCATCACCGGCTGATTGTGGTGTGTGGCGTCAGTGGCAGCGGTAAAACGAGCCTGGCGCTGGACACGCTCTACGCCGAAGGTCAGCGCCGCTACATCGAGAGCTTCTCGGCGTCGGCCCGCCAATTCCTCGATCGGTTTGACAAACCGGCGGCGGACCGGATCAGCGGCCTGCCGCCGGCCATCGCGGTGACGCGGGCGCCCACGTCCCGTTCGAGCCGGGCGACGGTGGGAACGGCCACGGAGCTGACCGACTACCTGCGGCTGCTCTTCGCCAAGCTCGGCGAGAGCCACTGCTTCCGCTGTGGCCGCCCGGTCCGGTCGGAGACACCGCAGAGCGTGGCTCAACGGTGTCTGCAGCTGGCGCCCGGGAGCCGGTGGATGGTCGCGTTTGGCTGCCCTGGTCCGGAGCCGGGCCACGGGGCGGCCTGGGGCGGGGGCCTGCTGGAACAGGGTTATGTGCGCGTGGTGTGGCAGGATCGGGTCTGGCCGCTGTCGGCGTTTGTGGACAGCAGTGTCCCGGACGCCGCTTCCGCGGCGGCGTCGCACGCGTGGGTCGTCATCGATCGGCTGGTGGCGGGGCAGGCGAGTGGCACGCGTGTAGTCGAGTCACTGGAAGCGGCCTTCGCGCGGGGGGACGGTCGCTGTGCGGTCCTGGTCGCGTGCGCACCGGGAGCGACGGAGCGTGACGATCGGTCGGCGCCGTGTACGATCGACGGTCAGCCGTGGAACGTCTGGAGACTCAGTGCCTCATTGCGCTGTGAGGATTGCGATCTCGACTATCCCCCGCTCGAGCCGCGGGTGTTGAGTTTCAACAGCCCGCTGGGCGCGTGTCCGCACTGCGAAGGTTTCGGCAGCGTGCAGGAAGTGGACATGGACCTGGTCGTGCCCGACCCCGCCAAGAGCTTGCGGGACGGGGCCATCGCGCCCTGGACGACGCCGGCCTACAGGCACGAGCTGGATGAACTGCTGGCCTTGGCGCCGGACTACGGGATTCCGACCGACGTGCCGTTTCGCGAGCTGACCGACGCGCAGCGGGCGCTGATTCAGGATGGGGTGCCGACGCGGAACTTCGGAGGTCTGCGCGGGTTCTTCGCCTGGCTCGACCGCCGGAAATACAAGCTGCCGATCCGCGTGTTCCTCAGCCGCTGGAGGAGCAACTCGCCGTGTCCCGTCTGCCGGGGTGAACGCCTGCGTCCGGAAGCGCTGGCCGTGCGGGTCGGTGGGCGCAACATCGCGGACGTGTCGCGGATGGACATCCGCGGCGCCCGGGAGTTCTTGAGCGGTCTGCCGCTCACGGCCTGGCAGCAGCAGGTGGCTGGCGTCCTGCTGCGGCAGATGGATGCCCGCCTGGGGTATCTCGAAGCGGTCGGACTCGGCTACCTCACGCTCGACCGCACGCTGCGGACGCTCAGTGGCGGCGAAGCCCAGCGCGTGGCGCTCACGTCGGCGCTCGGTTCCAGTCTGGTCCACATGCTGTACGTGCTCGACGAACCGTCGGTCGGATTGCATCCGCGCGACACGCAGCATCTGTTGGAAGCCATCCGCGGCCTGCAGCGGCGTCAGAACACGGTCGTGGTGGTCGAGCACGAGCCGGCGCTGTTGTCTGCCGCGGACGAGATCGTCGAGATTGGGCCGGCGGCGGGCGAACGTGGGGGGGACGTCGTATTTCAGGGGACGTTGGACGCACTGCGGCGGTGCGAACGCAGTCTGACGAGCGACTATCTGTTCGGACGCCTGGGCGTCTCGTTGCCCGACCAACGCCGCTCGACAACGCACGGCTGGCTGCGCCTGGTCGGAGCCCGCGGCAACAATCTCCGCAACGTGTCCGTCGCCTTTCCCCTGGGCGTGTTGTGTGTCGTGACGGGCGTGAGCGGTTCCGGCAAGAGCACGCTGGTCCAGGATACGCTCTACGGTGCGGTGTGCCGCCGCAAACGCAAGACGGCGCCAGCACCCTATCCCTACGACGAGGTGCTGGGGGACGGCCAGATCGATGACGTCGTGCTGGTCGACCAGACCCCGATCGGGCGCTCACCACGTTCGAATCCCGTGACCTACATCAAGGCGTTTGACGAGATCCGGCAGGTATTTGCCGCGACCATTGACGCGCGGACGCGCAATTACGGCGCGGGGCATTTCAGTTTCAACGTCGATGGCGGACGGTGCTCAGCCTGCGCGGGGGACGGCTACCAGGAAATCGACATGCAATTCCTGGCGGACGTGTTCATCCGCTGCGAACAGTGCGGCGGGAAGCGGTACCGCAAGGAGATTCTGGAAGTGACGTATCGCGGCCGCAACATCGCGGACGTGCTGGAGATGACGGTGCGCGAGGCGTTTGCCTTCTTTCGCGGGCAGGCCAAGGTGCAGGCGAAGCTCAAGCGGCTGATGGACGTCGGGCTCGACTACCTCCGACTCGGGCAGGGCGCCCAGACCCTCTCGACCGGTGAGGCCCAGCGGCTGAAACTGGCGACGTACCTGTCGCGGGCCAGGCGGAACCGGACGCTATTTCTGCTGGACGAGCCCACAACCGGGCTCCATTTCTCCGACGTGGTCCGGCTGCTGGATTGTTTTGACACGTTGTTGAGTGTCGGCCACTCGCTGATCGTCGTGGAACACAACCTGCTGTTGATGAAGGCGGCGGACTATATGATTGACCTGGGGCCGGGCGCGGCCGCGCAGGGGGGCGCCGTGGTCGCGACGGGCACACCGGAGGAGATCGCCGCGTGTCCGGAGTCCGTCACCGGCCAGTTCCTGAGTCCGTGGCTGCGCGATGCCCCGTTGACCCAGCACCTGTGACGCGGAAAGGCCCCGCCCCATGGACGATCCGACTCCAAGCGAACCGAGGGATCTCGCTCGCTATGCGCGGCAGATGCGCTATCCGCCGATCGGCGTGGCCGGCCAGCGGCAGCTCAGCGCCGCGCGCGTGCTGCTGGTCGGCTGTGGAGCGTTGGGCTGCGTGCTGGCCAGCACGCTGGCACGCGCCGGCGTGGGGCTGTTGCGCGTGGTTGACCGCGACTTCCTTGAACTCAACAACCTGCAGCGGCAGGTGCTCTACGACGAGCGGGATGTGGCGTCGGGACTGCCGAAAGCGATTCTGGCGCGCCAACACCTGCAACAGATCAATTCCGGCATCACGGTCGAGGCGCACGTGACCGACGTCGATCATCGGACCGTCGGGCCGCTGGCCGCCGATGTCGATCTGATCGTCGACGGCACGGACAACTTCGAGATCCGCTACCTGCTCAACGACGTGTCGCTGGATCGGCAGATCCCGTGGATCTACGGTGGCTGCCTGGGGGCGGTGGGGCAGACGCTGACGGTCGTGCCGGGTGAGACCCCGTGTTTTCGCTGTCTGTATCGCGAACCGCCGCCGCCGGGCACGACGGAAACGTGCGACACGGCGGGCATCCTGGCACCGATCATCAACGTGATTGCATCGCTGCAGGCGTGTGAGGCGATCAAGCTGCTCACCGGGAATCGCCAGGCGTTGTGCCGCGATCTGCAGATCTTCGACCTCTGGGAGAATCGCGTCCGCCAGATCAACCTGGACGCGCTGCGCGACCATCAGCGCTGTCCGGCCTGTGGCGCGCGGGAGTTCGAGTGGTTGAGCGGGGCGCGGGGCAGCCAGTCGGCGGTCCTTTGCGGACGCAACGCCGTCCAGCTGAGCTATCCCGGCGGGACGGCGATTTCTCTGGAGGCCCTCGCGGCACGACTGCGCGGGCTCGGCCAGGTCCTGCACAACCCGTACCTGGTGCGCCTGGAAGTCGCCGACTGCCGCATCACCGTCTTTCCCGACGGCCGCGCCATCGTGCAGGGCACCGAGGACATTGCGGAAGCGAAGACACTCTACGCGCGCTATATCGGCGCGTGACTGGAGGGCGGGTGGCCGAATGATCGCGTTGGCGCGGGGCCGGACGCGCGTCACTCCGCGGTCGTGTTGGAACTGGGGCGGGCGGGGCCGCCGCCGGCAGCGCCACCGCCGGCCGGTTTGTTGGACGAACCGCCGCTGCCGTCACCGCAGCCGACCAGTGGCAGGGCCATGGTGGCAACGAGGACGCAGACCAGAACGATTTTGCGCACGGACATGTTCTTCTCCGCTAAGAAGTTCCAAGACCAAGAGTTAGGATTCTAGCCGCCGCTCCGGTGGACCACAAGGCCCCCGGCGTGCACCCTCGCGCGGCGCGTCCCGGAACCGACGTCCCGCGCACCTCGAATTCACCGGCGGCGGGGAATTTCCTGTGATATTTTTGTGGCCGCCTGGCCGATCGATCTTGCAGGCGAACCGGTCCCGCCGCGGCCGGCACTCTGCCCGCTCCGCGGCCCCTGCGGCTCATCTCACAACGGCGATGGATTCGCGCACACACCTCCGGATCGACACGGCGCGGCACCAGCCTGCGCGACCTGACCGGTCCTCGGCGGGCGATTGGGAACTGCTGGACCCGATCGGCCAGGGGACCTGGTCCACGGTGTATGCCGCTCGGCCGCGTCATTGCGCCGCGACAATGCCGGTCGATTACGTCGTCAAGGTGGCGCGGGGAGCCGGTACGCTGGAACGCGCCTTGCTTGCGCGCGAGGCCCAGGTGGGCAGCTGCGTGACCCACCACCATTTGATCGCCGTGTTGTCGGCGGATGTCGAGGGCCCGACGCCCTACGTGGTCATGCCGCTGCTGCGCGGTGCGAACCTGCGCGATGCGGTGGCGCGGTGCGGACCGCTGGCCACGCCGCACGCGCTGTGGATTATCCGCCAGGTCGCGGCAGCCCTGACGGCCGTGCATGCGGCCGGATGGATCCACGCGGATGTCAAACCGAGCAACATCCACGTAGCGGCCGCCGGCCACGCGACCCTGATCGATCTGGGCTTGGCCCTGCGGGTCGGGAGTGCTGAGTGCATGTCGAGCGCGACGTTTCGGGGGACGGTGGCCTACGCCGCGCCGGAGACGATCAGCCGCACGCGAGCGGTGGAACCGCCAGCCGATACGTACAGCCTGGGCGCGACGCTGTATGAACTGCTCACCGGTCGGCCGCCGTTTGACGATCCGCATCCGGAGCGCGTGCTGGCAGCGCACCTGGAACGTGCCGTGCCCAATCCGCGACATCTGTGTCCACAGCTCCATCACGGGGTGAGTCGGCTGTTGCGCGACATGCTGGCCAAGGAACCGCTGCGGCGTCCGGCCGATCAGGAGCTGGTGGAGCGTCTGGTAGAGCTGGAGATCGCGACACTGTGGGAGCGGGCCGCCTAGTGCTGCGTCAGGCCGGCTGTGCCTCTCCGGCCGGATCACCCTCCAAGTCTCCGCTTTGCTCGACGCGGTCGAGCAGGGTCTGGGCGATGTTGAGCGCCGACGTGGCCGCGGGTGAGGGCGCGTTGAGCACGTGGATTATGCGTGGCGACTGCTGGATCAGGAAATCGTCGACCATGCTGCCGTCGGCGGCCACGGCCTGCGCACGCACGCCGCTGCGTCCCGCCACGAGATGCTCCGCGCGAATGTCCGGCACGAGCCGCTGGAGCGCGTGGACGAAGGCCCGCTTGCTGACTGAGCGGACCATTTCGCCCAGACCGGTGCGCCAGTAGCGGACGGCCAGCTTGAGGAATCCGGGATAGCTCACGGCGTCCCACGTATCGCGGAGGCTGAACCGGGTCTTGGTGTAGCCTTCGCGAGCCCACGCCCACACGGCATTCGGGCCGCATTCGACGCCCCCTTGAATCAGGCGAGTGAAGTGGACGCCCAGGAAGGGGAACCGCGGATCGGGCACCGGATAGATCAGGTTGCGGCACAGGTCGTGGGCCGTGGGCCGCAACTCATAGTACTCCCCGCGAAACGGCACGATGCGTACGGCGGGCCGCAGACCACCCATGGCAGCCACGCGATCGCTCTGCAGGCCGGCGCAGTTAACCACGCAGCGTGCGGAGAGCGTGCCGGTGGCGGTTTCGACGAGGACTCGTCGCGGTTCGGGCCGCAGTCCGCGCACTTCGCTCGCCGTGCGCACCGCGCCGCCGGACTGCGCGATGGCCTCGGTCAGTCGTTGGCACACGAGGAGGAAATCGACGATGGCGGTCTCGGGCACGTGCAGGGCTTCCACGCCGGCTGCGTGAGGCTCCAGGTCCAGCAGGCGCGACCGTGAGATGCGTGTGCACGTCACGCCGTTGGCTAGCCCGCGCTGATGGATCTGGTCGAGTGCGGGGAGTTCCCGCTCGTCCACCGCGACGATGACTTTGCCGCAGCGCTGCAGCGGGACCTCGAACTGCCGGCAGAACTCCTCCATCGCCAGCTTGCCGGCGCGGCAGTTGAGGGCCTTCTGGGACCCGGGTTTGTAGTAGATGCCCGAGTGGAGCACGCCGGAATTCCGACCGCTCTGGTGCTGGCCGACGGCCACTTCCTTCTCGAGAACGAGGACGGCGCGGGACGGCCAGCGGCGGGTGGCGGTGAAGGCGGTCGCCAGTCCCACAATGCCGCCGCCGACGATGATGAGATCGTGCGTCGTGTGCATCTGCCTAGCGTACTCGTTTCTCCGGGTGGGGGCGAGGGCGGGTGAGTTGCGGGCCGGGCTCGCTTGCGGCGCGATTTCGGGCGGCGATAGAATGCGGCAAGCTGCGACGACGCAGCATGCGGCGGGGACGACCACACACGGTCCTGGTGCGGTGAGGAAAACGGGTTGAACAGCCTATTGTTGGCCGGGCTGTCGCTGCTCCCCATCGCGGCGGTGGGATTGCTGCTGGTCGTGTACCGCTGGCCGGCGTCCCGTGCCATGCCCGTGTCCTATCTTGTGGCGGTGGTGCTGGCGCTGTGCGTGTGGCAGGTACCGGGCCTCCAGGTGGCGGCCGCGTCGCTGCGCGGGATCATCATCGCCGCCGAACTGCTGTTCATTGTGTTCGGCGCCATCCTGCTGCTCAACACGTTGGAAGAGAGCGGCGGGTTGGCGACCATCCGCCGCACCTTCTGCGATGTGAGTCCCGACCGGCGGGTGCAGGTCATCATCATCGCCTGGCTCTTTGGTTCGTTCATGGAGGGCGCGGCCGGCTTCGGCACGCCGGCGGCCGTGGTCGTGCCGTTGCTGGCGGGTATCGGATTTCCTCCGCTGGCCGCGGTCGTGGCGGGGATGCTGATCCAAAGCACGCCGGTCTCGTTTGGCGCCGCGGGGACGCCGATCCTGATTGGTGTGAGCCGCGGCCTGTCGGGACAGGCCGTGGTCGAGCGGTATGCGCTGGCCCGTGGCTGCGTGACGGCTGAGGGGGGCCTGGATTGGTCCCAGTTCCTCGCGGCGATCAGTTGGAAGGTGGCTTTGCTGCACATGGTGATCGGCACGCTCATTCCGCTGTTGGTCGTCATGACGATGACGCGTTTTTTCGGCCCGCGGCGCCGACTGCGGGACGGTTGGGAGGTGTGGCCTTTCGCCCTTTTTGCGGCGGCCGCCATGACCGTGCCGTATTTTCTGGCCGCGGTGTGGTTGGGTCCGGAGTTTCCGTCACTGGTCGGCGGCGTCACCGGACTAGCGGTCGTGATGACCGCAGCGCGGCGTCGCTGGCTGACGCCCCCCGCGACGGCGGTGTGGGAGTTTGCGCCGGCGAGCCAATGGGACCCTGCGTGGCGCGGGCGATTCGATTGGGCGGGACGCTCAGCGTGTGGGGCGAGCGTATCCCGCGTGCGCGCGTGGCTGCCCTACGTGCTGGTCGGCGCGCTCCTGGTGGTCACCCGCCTCAAGTCGCTGCCGTGTCACGACTGGCTGACCCGCGTGGAGATTCCCTTCCAACACCTGCTGGGCACGACGATTGGCCACACGCTGACGCCGTTGTATTTGCCTGGGACGATCTTCCTGCTCGTGTCGCTGCTGACGTGGCCGCTGCATGGCATGCCCGCCGCAGCGTTCGGCCGGGCCTGGGGTCGCTCCGTCCGCACGCTGGGGGCGGCGTCGGTGGCGCTGGTCTTCACCGTCCCCATGGTGCAGGTGTTCCTCTACACGGGCCAGGGGGCGGCGCAGCTGCCCGAGATGCCGATTGCGTTAGCCACCGGCGTGGAAATTCTGTCGGGACAAGCCTGGCCGCTCTTCGCGCCGCTGGTAGGCGGCATTGGTGCGGCCGTCGCCGGCAGCAACACGATCAGTAACATGATGTTGTCACTTTTCCAGTTCAATGTGGCGCTGAAGATCGACGTCGACCCGACCTGGATCGTCGCGCTGCAAGCGGTCGGCGGCGCGGCCGGCAACATGATCTGCGTGCACAACGTCGTCGCCGCCTCGGCCGTGGTGGGACTGCTGGGCCAGGAGGGCACGGTCATTCGCAAGACGCTGCTGCCGTTCTGCTACTACACGTTCGTCGCCGGCACGCTCGGCATGATGATCCTGGCCGTGCCCGCGCCGGAGCACGGCACCGGCCAGGGGCGATCGGCGGCGGTTCGCCCCAGGGACGCCCCCACATGCCACCGGGCACGGACGCCCGCCGAACTCCCGGCGTCCGCCGCGGATCGTCCCGCGGCGGCCCTTGCCAGCGAACCCGAGACGCCCCAAGATATGGGCAGTCGGTCGACCCGGCCGGCTGTGCGACGCGCGGCCCCGCGGCGACACGGTGGATGGCCTGTGGACGCGGCGGCGCGTCGATACGCGGAAGGAAGCAAATCATGGCGGTCGATCTGACGACAACGTATCTGGGCCTGTCGCTGCGCAACCCGCTGGTGGTGGCCGCCTGTCCGCTGACGGGTGTGCGGGAGTCGCTGCGCGAGCTGGAGGCGTGCGGCGCGGCGGCGGCCGTGTTGCCGTCCCTTTTTGCGGAGCAGATCGAACATGAAGAGACTCAGGTGGCGGGCTTGTACGATCAGGCCAGCGAGTCCTTTGGGGAAGCGACGACGTACTTCCCGGAACTCTCGCAGTGGCACACCGGTCCGGAGCCCTACCTGCAGTACATTGCCGACTGCAAGCGGGAATGCGCGATTCCGATCATTGCCAGCCTCAACGGTTCGGACGAAGGGTCGTGGTTGCGCTATGCCCGGCTGATGGAAACGGCCGGCGCCGATGCGCTGGAACTGAATGTCTACTTCGTGCCGACTGACCCGCACGACGACGCGGAGCTGATCGAACAACGATACGTGGACCTGGTCGCGGCCGTGCGTCGCACGATCTCGATTCCGCTGGCTGTGAAGATCGGCCCGTTCGTCACGAGCCTGCCTCATCTCGCGGCGCGGTTGGCGGCCGCCGGCGCCCAGGGGCTGGTGCTGTTCAATCGCTATCTGGAACCGGACATCGATACGGAGGCTCTGCAGATTGCGCCGAACCTGGTGCTGAGCGATCGCCACGAACTGCGTCTGTCCCTGCGCTGGATCGCGACGCTGCGGCATCAGGTGGACGTGTCCCTGGCGGCCACTTCGGGCGTCCACTTCGCCGAAGACGTGCTCAAAGCGCTGCTGGCGGGGGCGGACGTGGCCATGGTCGCGGCAGCGCTGCTCCGCTACGGCCCGTGCTGGCTGTCGTCGATGCTCAGCGAAATGACGCGCTGGCTCGAGAACCGGGACTACATCGGGGTGAGCCAGTTGCGGGGCAGTATGAGCATGCGCAATTACGCGGATCCCAGCGCCTACCATCGAGCGAACTACACCAAAGCACTCACGTCATACACGCGCGACTTGATCTGACGTGACGTGGGGCGGACCTGGGGGCCGGCGCGGGGCCGGCGCGGGGCCGGCGCAGGTGGCGGCTTTGGGCACCGCAGGCTATTTTTCCCGCGCGTAGGTCCCGACCAGTTCGCCGGTTGCCAACACGTGGCCCTGCATGCGGCGGAGCAATTCGTCCTGAGTGCAGCCGGGCGGCACGTCGAGTGGCGTGTCGAGCGCGTAGAGTCGGAAGTGATAGTGGTGAACGCCGTGGCCGGGGGGCGGCAGGGGGCCGCGATAGCCGATCGTCTGGCCGCTGGGCCAGGAGTTCTTGCCTTGCCGCGCCGCGAGCGGTTCGGTGAGCTGGGCGGCTTTGGGCAGACCGCCCGGCAGTTCCGACACATCCGGAGCCAGATCGTACAGCACCCAGTGGACCCAGGGCTGCGGCGAGGGCGCGTCGGGATCGTCGCAGATCAGCGCCAGCTCGCGCGTACCGGGTGGGGGCTGGCTCCAACGCAGGTGCGGCGAGCGATCTTCGCCTTCGCCCGTCACCACGCGCGGCATCGGTTGCCCGGCCACGAAATCGGGGCTAGTCAGCTCGATTCTCATGAGCGAGTCCTCGCGCGACACCGGGACCGCCCGACCGCCGTTACAGCCGGCACCTGGCCACACGACGGCCAGCAGCAGCAAGGCGACACCGGAACGCGGCATGAGTGCGATCAGTCCAGGAATCCCACGAGCTCCGCGCTGCGGCTGGGCTCCTGCAGTTTCCGCAGGGCCCGGTCCTCGATCTGCCGGATGCGCTCGCGGGTCACCTTGAAAATCGACGCGACCTCTTCGAGTGTATAGTTGTAGCCGTCGCCCAGCCCGTACCGCAGGTTGATGATCTCGCGCTCGCGATAGCCCAGCGTCTGCAGCAAGCTGCGAATGCGTCCCTGCAACATCTGGTGCCCCGCACCATCAGCTGGCCCTTCGGAGTCTTCCTTCGAGAGCAGGTCCGCGAACTTGCTGTCTTCGCCCCTTCCTACGGCCTGGTCCAGGCTCGCCGGCATCTGCCGGATCCGCAGGATCTGCCGCGCCTCCTCGACGGGTAGATCGGCAGCCTTCGCGGTTTCTTCCACCGTGGGCTCCCGCCCGAGTTCGTGATAGAGTCGACCGAACACCTGCTTGACCCGAGCGATGACCGGCGCCATGTGCACCGGGACGCGGATCGTGCGACTCTGATCCGCCACGGCGCGCGTGACGGCCTGCCGGATCCACCACGTCGCGTACGTGCTGAACTTGAACCCGCGGCGATACTCGAACTTCTCGACCGCCCGCATCAACCCGGCGTTGCCTTCCTGGATCAGATCGAGGAAGCTCACGCCGCGATTGCGGTACTTTTTGACAATGGACACAACCAGCCGCAGATTGCCTTGCGACAGACCGCGTTTGGCCGTCTGGTACTCGGCGAGCGACCTGCGGAGGCTCTCCAGCCGCCGTGCGAGCGCTTCCGGCGTGTGCTGCGTCATGCGCAGCAGCCGTCGCAGTTCCGTACTCCAGCGTTCTCGCTCACTGCGGCTCCCCGCCTTCGTCTGCGCCAGCAGCTTGTCGAGTTCCGCCACCCGCTCTGCCACTCGGACGAACCGCGGGAAGATGCCCTCAAAGTGCTCCATCCGCAGGCCGAGTTCCTCCACCAACCGCGCGGCGCGGCGACGGCGCCGCACCAGTTGCAGTCGCGCGTCACGCCGTTTGGACATCGACCCGCGTGGCGACGCCATCACCCGGTAGTCCTCGCGGTTCCGCTCGAGCAGCACCTCCAACGTCCGCAGATTGTGGGGGAACCGACCGAGGATCTGGTGCTTTTCCAGGGCGTCGCTGACCGACACCTGGATCGTCCGATCGAACGGAAGCTCCCGGGCGTAGACGCGGGCCAGTGTCTGGACGGCGGACCGCAGGATAAACGCGACTTCGAGCAACTCGCGGCGAAACCGCCGCCGCGACAATTCCACCTTGCGGGCCAGCGTCACTTCCTCGCGGTGCGACAGCAGCGCGATCTTGCCGATCTGGTTTAAGTACAGACGCAGCGGATCGTCGGGCCAGGTCACGTTGTCCGAGGTGGCCTGCGCGCGATCCTCGTCCCACGCCATCGAAGCCCGAGCCGGATCCAGCTCGCCGTCGTCCTCGGGGTCCATCCCCAAGTCCGCGTCCAGATCGGGGTCGAACTCTGTTTCCAGGTCGACGTTCAGTTCGGCATCGAGGTCCGTACTGAAATCCAGTGCCATCGTGCCCGCCTCGCCGGGCGTGGGCGTATGAAACTGCCCGTCCTCGCTCGTGTAGCCTTCGTACATCTTCATACCTGCAAAAAACTTGGGGTGAGCGGCGTGATGCCGCACCTGCGCACACCGACGCGGTGGCCGTGGACCGGGGGATTCAGCTTGTGGAGTGACTCGACGCATCCCACGCCAAGCGACGGTAGGTGAAGGGCCTCCTTCCGTGCCCTCCGGTGCGTTAGTATACTCGGGTCCAGGGCTTGCGGCCAGCGCCAGTATGTGCTAGGGGCACGCCGCTTGCCAAGCCCAAATTGGGCCCCCTCGGTGGAAGCGATGCCACGACAACGTGAATCGGCCTGCATTTGCGGCCGCCTCGGGCAGGGCCCCGGGGATTCTCGAGGCGACCGGCCAAGCGACACGGCACAGGGTGGTTCGACCAGCGATGGCCGATCGATCCCGTTTCGGACACATGCGCAGTGAAACTGCCATTTTTCTGGTGGTATTTGCGGCGAGGCAGGTTGTGGGGAGGTGGGCCGGCCGGGGGCATATGTGCGCGAGATAGAACAGCTAATGGAGGGAGAACAGGTCATGTCAGGCAGAGAGTTTTCGCCGCGGCAACGTTTGGCTCTTGGTGGGATGATACTGGCCAGCCTGTGTGCCGCCGTCTCGATTTCGGCCCAGCAGCCGGTCGTGGACGCGGACGCCTGGGGGCATGCCGACGCGTTGTCGCGTGCCTTTCGTCAGGCGGCCAGCCATGTGATTCCGACGGTGGTGACGATCAAGACGTCGTCGCGGCCGAGGTCCATGGCGGGTCCGCGCGGGATGGAGGAAGCGCCCAATCCGTTTGAGGGCACGCCCTGGGAGCAGTTCTTCGGCGAGGGATTTGGACAGCAGATCATTCCGCGCCGGGAAGGGCTGGGTTCCGGGGTGATCATTGACGCCAGCGGCATCGTGCTGACCAACAATCACGTGGTTGAGGGGATGGACAGCGTGGTGGTCGGGTTGGCCGACGGGCGCGAGTTTACGGCCACGGACATCAAGACGGATCCGCAGAGCGATCTGGCGGTGCTGCGCATCGCGAACGCCGGCGACCTGCCGGCGGCGACGTTGGGGGATTCCGACGCCCTGCAGATCGGTGACTGGGTGTTAGCCGTGGGCAGTCCGTTCGGGCTGGACGAAACGGTCAGTGCCGGGATCATCAGTGCCAAGGGGCGGGCATTGCAGGCCGCCGAACGCGCTCAGTTTCTGCAGACGGATGCGGCGATCAACCCGGGCAATTCCGGCGGTCCCTTGGTCAATCTGCGCGGTGAGGTGGTGGGCATCAATACGGCGATCGCGTCGCGCAGCGGGGCGTATCAAGGGGTGGGCTTTGCCATCCCCACCAATCTGGTCAAGTGGGTGTCGGACCAGTTGGTGCGCGAGGGACGTGTGAAGCGCGCGTATTTAGGGGTGGGCGTGGGCGCGCTCACTCCCGAGCTTGCCGAGCAGTTTGGGGGGCAGGTGGGGCAGGGCGTGGTGGTGCAGCGCGTTTATCCCGGCTCGCCTGCCGACAAGGCCGGTGTGCAGTTTGGTGATGTGATCACGACCTTCCAGGGTGCGGCGATCCACTCGCCCAGCGATCTGCAGCAAGCCGTCGAGAAGGTGGCGGTGGGGTCGACGGTGGCGGTGGTGCTGTTGCGCGACGGCCAGACCGCCACGGTTTCGGTGACGCTGGAGGAACTGCCCGAACTGCTGGCCGAAGGGCAGGCCCTGCCCAATGCGCCGCCGCGGCGATCAACGACAGCCACGGAGATGGAGAAGGCGATGGGGATCGAGGTGCGCGACCTCACGGCTCAGATTGCGCGGCAGTTGGGCTACGAAGACCGCACGTCGGGCGTGCTCGTCACGTGGGTGGATCCGACGGGGCTGGCGGCGGACAAGGGACTCGGTCGCGGCATGCTGATCCTGAAGGTGCGCAAGACCGACGTCTTGACCGTGGAGCAGTTTCGCGAGGCGCTCCAGGGCGAGTCGCTGGAGCGCGGCATCCCGCTGCTGATTGCCACGCCGACGCAGGAAACGGTGATCACGCTCAAGAGCAGCCCGTAGACGAAGTTGAGGGGTGCTTGGGGGGGCGCAGGCGGCCGACCGGCACGCCCCCGCGGGCTCGCGGGAGCGGTCCGTACGGGCGCGCCCAGAAATCAGTTACTGAATCGAGCATTGTCGCACGGCTCTCCGAGCCGTGAACGCTCGACTCGGAGAGTCGAGCGACGGACGGCGATTCGGTGACTTCTTGTTCAGCGCGTCTTTACCGTTCGATGGCCGAGAGCGCCTCCTGCGCGGCTGCGCGGACGCGCGGATCGTTGTCCGACAGGGCCTCACTCAACGCGGGGACGGCCTCGTCGGCATCGGGGCCGAGGCCGCCGAGCATGATAGCGGCCCAGCGGCGGACGGTGGGCAGCGGGTGGTTGAGCAGTTCGCGGAGGGCCGGCACCGAGGCCGGCCCGACACGCGTCAGGACGCGCGCGGCGGCGGCCTCGAGCAGCTGGAGCTCACGCGCGTGATCCGCCCGCTCGCGGTCACGCAGCTCCCGCCCATCGAGCAGCTCCCGTTGCGCCGCGGCCAGGCCTTCCTGTAGCACGGCCAGGTCGCCGGCCAGCGACTGGTGGGCTTCCCGCGCGACGGCCAGTTCGGCGGCAAGCACCTCCGGGCCGGGCGCTTCGTCCCCGCCGCTTGCGCCCTCATCCTGTGACGCGCCAGTGGTACTTGCCGTCCCGCCGCCCTGGCCCAGCGCATCGAGCACGAGGGCGACCACCTCGTCGTAGTGCGCCTGCAACTCGGCGAGCTCCGCCGTGCGCTGTTCCAGCTGTTGACTCTGCGACTGCAGCCGCCGCGTCCTCTCGTCCAGCATCGTCTCCAGCAACCGCAGCCGCTGCTGGTCCATGCTGCGGCTCGCCGTCGCGGGCGCCACCGCAGCCCGCTCGGCCGACGTGTTGCGCTGCGCCACCGCCAGCTCGGGAAGCGGCTCGGCGGCCGGGAGTGGCAGGGCGGCCACGCGCTGGGACCCGCCATACCGCACGATCCCCAGCAGCGCCGCCACCACGATCAGCGTGGTGGCCGCGAGGTACACGGCCAGCGTCAGCAGACCGTTTCTGCCGTCCACGCGACACCTCCCGTCGTGACCGGGCGCCCCCCAGCGACCGCTCTGCGGCCGCTGGAAGCCGGCCGCACCGCGACTTGCCGTCCGCGGCCACCGCGGATTGGGCAGGTTGAAAAAGCCAGCCGAGGCCCCTTCATTGTAGGTCCGCCGTTGGCAGCGGGTCAACGCAACCGATCCCCATCCCCTCTGGGCACCTGTGCCCCGGCCTGCTACATCTTGTCGCGAGCTGGCGGGGGACTCGTCGCGTGGACGATGGGTGCCCGCCGCCGGCAGGGCCATCCTCCGAGGAGTTGCCATGGGCCAGTCGCTGCCCCTGCGTGCGGTCGTGTTCGATCTCGACGGCTTGATGGTCAACACGGAGGAGTTGTACGAAGAGGTAGGTGCCACGCTGCTCCGCGCGCGGGGAAAGTCGTTCACCGGTCCCCTGCTCGACGCCATGATGGGGCGTCCCACGCCTGTGGCGCTGCAGATCATGATCGACTGGCACGCGCTGGACGCAACCGTCGCGCAACTCGAAGCGGAAACGGACGCGATTTTTCCCGCCATCCTCGATGCGCGGCTCGCCCCGATGCCCGGCCTGCTCGCGCTGCTGACGGCGCTCGACGCGGCCGCCATCCCCAAGGTCGTGGCGACCAGCAGCCGACGGACGTTCGTCGACGACGTGCTGTCACGGCTCGGTCTGACCGCGCGGTTTGCGTTCCTGTTGACCGCCGAGGACGTGGTGTGTGGCAAGCCGGACCCGGAAATCTACACCACCGCCTGCCGCCGTCTGGAGCTGTCCCCCCCCCAGGTGTTCGTGCTCGAGGACAGCGAAAACGGCTGCCGCGCGGCGGTGGCAGCCGGGACGTTCGCGGTGGCCGTTCCCGGCTTTCACAGCCGTGCTCACTCGTTCGCGGGGGCTCGTTTCGTGGCCGATTCGCTGGCCGATCCGCGCATTTATGCGGCGCTCGGTCTGCCCGCCCCGCATTCGTCTTGACCTGGTTTTTGCCCTGGTGCTAGACTCGCGTCCGCCGCCGTGCCGTGCGGCAACGGCCAGGGAACGGTCCGCGGGACTTTTCCGGCTGGCACCGATTCAGGTGGAGGGATCCGCAGCGCGGGTGGCTGAGCCACCCATCCAGGGAGCGGAAAGGAATCGGGCGACGATGGCAGTCAGGACGGGAGCGGGGTCCATCTTGTCGCGGCGCGCAGCGCTTCCCGCGCTCGAGCTGCTGCGGCGCCTGCGTCATCCCTGGCCCCCGCTGTCCGGATTGGTGCTCGATTGCGGCGGCGTGCTCTACGATGACACGGTGTGGCTGCGTTGGCTGCTGAAATTGCTCACCCGGCTTGGGCTGCACACGCATTTCACGCCGTTCATGCGGATCTGGCAGCGCGAGTACCTGTCGCATGTCAAAACAGGCGACGCGGAATACTGGCAGGCGCTGCGGACGTTTCTGCGTGCCTTGGGGCTGACGGCGGGCCAGATGGCGGAGGTGCAGGCGGCCGGCATGGCACGGCAGCGTGATCTGGAAGGGAGCATTTTGCCACTACCCGGGGTGGTCAACGTCCTCACGCGGCTGCACGCACAGGGGATTCAGTTGACCGTTCTGAGCAGCGGTCACACGGATGCGGCGGCCGTGCAGACGCAGCTGGTCCGGCTGGGACTCAGCCGGCTGTTCGATCGAGTCCTGACCGAGGTCGACCTCGGCGCCGCGTTTCCTCAGCAGCCGGCACTCGAGAGGGCGATCTCGCTGATCGACCTGCCGGCGAAGCGGCTGGCCTACGTGGGACGCGACGCGCGGGTACTCGGGCAAGCCAGTCGCGCCGGGTTGCGGACCGTCGCGGTGAATTACGACGCGGATGCGGAAGCGGACATCTACATGGAGCACTTTGAGCAACTGCTGGACCTGCTGCCATGGTCGGCCCCGCGGGCAATGGCCGGCTGAGCGCGCGGTTTCACTCACCCCGCGGGTACAGGTCGGCCGCGGTCGGCTCGTCGCTCCGGCCGCCCGGCGCGATTACCTGCATCTGAGGATCGCTCAGCACGGACCCGACCCGGCCGTCAAACCGATCCTGCCGTTCGACGGCACCGCCGTACGCATTGTAGGCGTCGTCCCAGGCATTGTCACACATCGCACAGCCGCTGAGGGCGACGGTCAAGCACAGGCAAGAGAGCAGGTAGAGCCAGCGATTCATGTGCGTGTATCCACGATGGCGAGCCGTGATCAAGTCACCCGGCGGACGCGCGCCGCGCGGCCGGCGCGCCGCGCGGGCAGCACGCGGCACGTGTGATCGTCTTTGAGATGGTTTTCGGCACCGAGGTGTGTGGGGCTTTACAACAAGTTTGCCGATTGTGCCGATCGTAGGGACGGCCGGCGCCCGCGACCTGGTGCAGACGACCCCGATGTCACTGGAGCGGCGGAGGCGACTCGAGGCGGGCCGGGCCCTGGTTTTCTTCCGCGCCAGCCAGTGGTACGGTGGTGGAGCCGCCCGGACGCCGGATGTGCCGGTGCCGGGCCGCTTCGGGAGCCCTTCATGAGCGCTGCCGCGCACGGAACCCCCGGGGTCCAGCCTCCCCCGGTTACCACGCTGGCCATCCTGCACCGACTCGGCCCCGGACTGATCATCGCCGGGTCGATAGTGGGATCGGGCGAGTTAATCGCCACGACCAAGACGGGGGCGGAAGCGGGGTTCTGGCTGCTGTGGCTGATTCTGGTCGGGTGCGTGATCAAGGTGTTCGCGCAGGTGGAGTTCGGCCGGTATTCGCTCGTGACCGGCCGGACGACCATGGATGGTCTGGCCAACGTGCCGGGTCCGCGGGTGGCCGGGCGCGGCAACTGGATCGTGTGGTACTGGTTCCTGATGTTTCTGGCCAGCATCAGCCAGTTGGGAGGGATTGTCGGGGCGGTGGGGCAGGCGCTGGCCATCAGCGTCCCGCTGACGGCGGAGGGGCGCGCGTTCAACGCCTACGTGGAGACTGCGATCCAGCGCAAAATCGCCGCCACGGCGCTCGAGCGACTCCCCGCGACATCCGCCCGTCCCGGTGTGGCTGGACAGCGTGACAGTTTGTCGTCACTGGTGCGGAAGCTGGACGAGGAGCTGGCGGCGCGTGACGCGGCCATCGTTGCCGAGATCGGTGAGGACCGTTTCACGCAGTTGCAGCGGCGACCGCCGCCTCCGTGGGACGACCGCTTGTGGGCGAGCCTGGTGGCGGTGGGCACGGCGGCGATCCTGACGTGGGGTCGCTATCGGGCCGTGCAAGCTGTGTCGGTGATCATGGTGGCCGGTTTCACGCTGATGACGGTCATCAATCTCTGTCTGCTGCAGATGCACTCGAGCTGGGGAGTCAGCTGGCGCGAGATCGGGGAAGGGCTGCAGTTTCGCCTGCCGCCGGCGGGCACCTCCCCGACGGCACGCCCCGTGGCGACCGCATTGGCCACGTTCGGCATCATCGGTGTGGGTGCGGCTGAGCTGATTGCGTATCCGTACTGGTGCCTCGAGAAAGGCTATGCACGGTTTGCCGGGCGGCAGGACGGCGATCCCGATTGGGCCGCCCGCGCCCAGGGCTGGATGCGCGTGATGCGGTGGGACGCATGGTGCTCGATGTTCGTCTACACGTTTGCCACCATGGCGTTCTACCTGCTCGGGGCCGCCGTCTTAGGGCGCGCCGGGCTGAATCCCGAGAGAAACGAGCTGATTCAGACGTTGACCGCGATGTACCAGCCGGTGTTCGGGGCCGCGGCCCAAGCGCTGTTCCTCTTCGGCGCGTTTGCCGTCTTGTATTCGACGTACTTCGTGGCGAATGCGGGACACGCGCGGGTGTTCTCCGATACGCTGTGCGTGCTCGGCATCGTCCCGGCCGGCGAGGCCGAACACCGGCGGCGGGTGCGGGTGCTCAGTGGCGTCTTTCCCCTGGCATGCCTGGCCGTCTATCTCGTCGTCCCGGAACCTGCGGCGCTGGTGCTCCTGAGCGGCGTGATGCAGGCGATCATGCTGCCGATGCTGGCCTATGCCGCCCTGTTCTTCCGCTACCGCTGCAGCGATCCCCGCCTGGCTCCGGGCCGGGGCTGGGACGTCTGCCTGTGGATCTCCGCCGCCGGGATGCTGGTCGCCGGCGTCTGGGCCCTGGTGAGCCAGATCGTATAGGTCCTATTTGTCCTATCGGTCCTATAGGACAAATAGGACAAATAGGACCTATGATTTTCCTTCTTGTGCATCGGCCCGCACGGCGGCCCGCAGTTGGCGGGGGAAATCCGGAAACGCCGTCAGCACACGCGTCCAATTCGGAATCGCTTCGCCGCCGGCCGGATCGGACTGGAACATGTCGCCGGCCTGCGTGACCCGCTCGGCAAACGCCTCCACCGCCCGCTCCTCGTCATGACGATCGAAATGCAGACCGTTGATCAGCGCGTCGGCGTGGTAGTTGCGGATGGTGTCCTGGGCGGTCCGCAAGTAGGCCGACCGCAGGGCGATGAAATGCCCGGCCTCCATGACGACGCCGCGACTGGCCAACGTGCGGAAGATGGTGACCAGGATATCCGTGGCCATTTTCATCAGGCCTTTGGTGGGATCGTCGAGCGAGAGGTCCTGGTGTTTGTGTTCGTAGAGGCAACACAGGTCCACCTCGCACACTCGCTTGATGGACGTGTTGCGAAACACTTCGGCCAGCGTGCCGACTTCCAGTCCCCAGTCGCTGGGAATGCGATTGGAGCGGGCGAGGTTGGCGGTGACCGCGAACTCGCCCGACAGCGGGTAGCGGAAGCTGCTGAGGTAAATCAGAAACGGGTCCTGGCCGAGGATGGACATCAGGGCCCGCAGCAAGGGAGACATCAGCAGCCGCACGACGCGCCCGTGCATGCGATCGGTGCACCGCGCGTAGTACGCCTTGCAGAATTCGAAGTCCAGGCTGGGATGTGCCATGGGCAGGCACAGACGCGCCAGCAGGCTGCGATCGTAGCCCACGATGTCGCAGTCGTGCAGGGCGATTGCCTTCAGGTTCGGATCGGCCAGCATGTAGCCGAAGGCCGTCCACACCGACCGGCCCTTGCCCGGCACGGTGACGTTGAAACCGGCGCTGCCGAGCAACTCGAACAGCCGCGTAAAATGCGGTCCGTCGGTCCAGAGCACGGCGGCCTTGGACCCGAGCTGATCGACGATGGCCTTGGTGTCTTCATAGTCCTGGCGGTCCGGTGCGACGCCGAGCACCACGGCAATCGTATGGATATAGTCGGCGCCCCGGAGTTCGGTGATGATCTCCGAGAACGGGGTGGCCCGCATATCGGCGGCGGTGACCGGCAGCACCAGACCCATCTGGTATTCGGCGACCGAGGCAGTCACCAACGCCTCGAGTTGCCCGCGATCGGCGGTGCCGAGATCGTGCAGCGTCGTGATCATTCCCTGTTGATGGAAGTCGGGCATGGCGGTGCTCCAGGTGGGGTGGCGGACCCGTCAGCCCGCGGCATCCGAGTCAAGGTCCCACCATGCTACGCCATAGGGCGGCAGGGTCCAAGTCTCGCGCGCGCCCTGAGCCGCACCCAGCAGCTCGCGCCGAGCCCGCGTGATCCACGGTCGCAACTCGTCTGCCGCGCACGGGCGATCGGCCAGGTTCGCCGCGACCAGTACCTGCGCCGCGTGGTCGGGGCTGGTCCGCAGAAACGCGAGGAGCCCGGGAGCGTGAACGGGCAGCACGTGCTGCTCTCCGTCCGGATGAAATGCGCGATGGGCGATCCTCACCTGCAGCAGGCGACGGTACGCGCGCCAGACGCGGGCCGGCCAGGAGGTGGTGGCATGCAGCGCCGGGACCAGCTCGTCCCAGGTCAACTTCCGACGATTGATCCGCCGCGCGAGGCCGGATGTGCGCGCGCCGCACGGGTCGTTGCGTGTGCCCACCAGACTGTGAAAGTACACGCCGGGGACGCCGCGGCAGGCGAGCATAATGGCCTGCGAGGCGAGGAATCGCGCCAGGTGCCGATCGGTCACGTGCGGTCCAGCCGAGGGATCATCGGCCAGCGCGTCGAAGTAGGTCAGGTTCAGTTCATACGGCACGTCGCGCCCCTCGGTATCGCGGCGCGTGCTCACCAGTCCTCCCCGCGCGCGGGCCGACTCCACGAGGCGCTCGATCCGCCCCGGGGGGACGAGTCCTTCGAGCGGCCGCAGTCCGATCCCGTCGTGCGAGGCCGTGAAGTTGAAGTAGGTCGTGCCGGGCGGCGGCGTCTCCAGCGTGCTCAGCCACGTCCGTAACGGCACGGCGTCCTGGTGGAGCAAGGCGTCCAGCAGCAGCGGGGGGAGGCTGAACTGATACACCATGTGAGCCTCGTCGCCCTGCCCCAGGTAACTGAGATTCTCGCGGTGCGGGACGTTGGTTTCGGTCAGCAGCACGACGTGGGGCGCGAGGACGTCCAGCAGGGATCGGAACAGCCGTACGATGGCGTGGGCCTGCGGCCGGTGGATACAGCTCGTGCCGAGTTCCTTCCAGATGTAGGCCACCGCGTCGAGCCGAATGATCCGTGCGCCCTGCCGGACGTAGAACAGCAGAATATCCACCATTTGCAGCAGCACGCTCGGGTGCGCGAAGTTCAGGTCTATCTGATCGTCGCTGAACGTCGTCCACACGTGTCGGCGGCCGCGATCCGTGGCGAACGGTGTCAACAGCGGCAGGCTCCGCGGGCGTGTCACCTGGGACACGTCGGCACGCGGGTCCAGTTCCAGAAAGAACGGGACGTAGTGAGGATCGCCCGCCAGATACTGGCGAAACCACGCCGACATGGACGAGACGTGGTTCAGCACCAGGTCCACCATGAGGTCCTGCCGCTGGGTCAGCCGGCGTACGTCACTCCACTGACCCAGCCGCGGGTCCACGGCGCGATAATCGACGACCGCGAAGCCGTCGTCGGACGTGGAGGGGTAGAACGGCAGCAGATGCACGATGTTCAGCAGTGTGGCCCAGCCCTCGTCCTGCAGCCAGCGTCCCAGCGTCTGCAGCGGGAATTCGTCCCCGCGCGTGATCTGGTCGGCGTAGGTGATCAGCACGGCATCGCGTTCGTCCCATCGCGTGGTCCGCCCCGACCCGGGCAGATCGCGGTACGCGTCCAGGAGTGCCAGCAGCTGCGGAAAGGAGGACTCAGCGCTCGGCCCGTAAACTTCGCGCCAGCGCTGCCGCCAGCGGTTCTGCATGGACACGTTCCACACCATAGGCCCCACAATAGAGTGTTTCCGTATCCATGCAATGCCGGCTAGAAGTCCTCCGCGCCCGTGATGTTCGTGATCAGGACCCTCAGTTTGCGCCGCAGCACGGTGTAACTGTAAAACGCCCTGCCCAACTCGTAGTTGTGATTGACCATCTCCATGCGGTACTGATCGTCCTCGATCACCCGCCGCACCTGGGCGACCGTATCACGTGTCACGAAGCCGTTCATCGCAATCACCCGCGCACCACGCGGCTCGATGTCAGTCACGAAGATCGAATAGCGGTTGACCAGCACCGGCTTGCGGTAGTAGAAGGCTTCCAGCAGCGCGTTGCCAAAACCCTCGTAGAGGCTCGGGTAGGTGATGAAATCGGCCTGCGAATACGCGTCCGCCAACGTGTAGATGCGCTGTCCTTCCGGATTGAGCGTCCGGAATTCTCCGACCCGCGCGCTCACAAACCGCAGGTCAACCTGCTCCTGCTCCGCCAGGTCCCGCAGGGCCGACACGTAGCCGTGACCTTCGTCGCCCGCCTCGTGGGATACGACCAGTTTGCACTTGGCATTGCGCAGGCCCGACACGACGGCAATGGCGTGCTCGATCCCCTTGCGCGGCACGACGCGCGTCGGTTGCAGGAACATGATGTCGTCTGGTTGGAGCCCGACGTCGCCGCGAAAGGTCGCGACGTACTCGTCCGGCTCGCCGGGGGGACGCTCGAAGTTCAAGACATTCGGAATCAGCAGCGACGCTTCGCCGCGCCGATGCGACAGGTCCTGTTGCCCGGCCGAGTTGATCGTCACGTGCTGGATGGAGGGCAACGCCGGCGGAAACGACGTCGCCAGCAGGTCTCCCACCGCGTTGACCGAAAAACGATCGCGCTCCCAGTAAAAGTCATGGTGGTGCGCAATCACCGGAAACCCGGTCTCGGCAATGAAGTGGGTGAGCGCGATGCCCAGCGGGATGTTCATGGGGATCGTCAGGCAGTTCTCGGCGATGAGCAGGTCCAGGTTGAACTTCCGCGTGAACTCGTAGAGCGTCCCCTTCAGGTAGTCGCTGATGGCGTAGATGCGACGGGTCACTTCCGGCGAACGCGTCCGGACGCCGAAGACGCGTTGATTGATCCATTCAATGTCCGGGTGCCCGAAATAGGCCAGCGGCACGTGCAGGCTGATGTCGGGATCGCGATCCAGTTTGCCCCCATACCAGTAGCTGACATGGCGATGATCCCACAGGACCTCCGCCCACTTGGCGCTCTCGAGCGACACGCCGTCGGTGCCCGCGAAACGCGTGCCCACGAATCCAATCCGAATGCCCATATGTGCGTCAGCCGTTGGGCTGGGTCTCCACGCCGTCCAGACAGGTCCGCAGCTGGTGAAGATCCGTCATGACGATGTCGGGTACGAGTCCGGCGACGCGCGGGTCGCCCGCGCGCGTGCGCAGGCTGCGCGCGTCGCCCGCAAACAACGCCGTGGCGAAACCGACCTGGGTCGCCGGCCAGATATCGTTGAGCAGATCGTTACCTATATACAGTACGTTACGCGTGGGGATCCCGCGGCGCCCCAGCACCTCGGCCGCCCGCCGAAACAGGTAGGCCGACGGTTTCGCCCAGCCGTGCTGGTAGGACAGGAACACCAGGGCCGGGTCCACGCCGCACGCGCCGCACGGGGCACCCCACAGGGCAGGAAACAGCTCCAGCGTGAAAAACTGGGCATTGCTCACCAACCCCAGTGGGACTCCGCGCGCCCGCAGGTCGGCCAGCGTGCCCTGTGCACCGGGCATCGGCCAGAGCGGGTTGACCCGCACCTCGTACTCGACGGCCAGACGCGGCACGTCGACCTGCGCCGGGTCCCCGGCCAGAGAGCCGCGCGTGGCGAGTTCTCCGAGCGTGGTGCGCCAGACGTCCACGAGATCGACTTCCGGATAATCGATGCCAGCCTGCTGACGGGCCGCCCGGTCGCCGGCAATCCGCGCCAGCAGGCAGTCCGCCGCCGCACGCCCCTCGGCCGCATCCCGCAGCGGCACGCCGACGCTGGCCAGCGCACGGGTCATCGCCTCCGCACGACAGTCCTGCGCCGTCGTTCCCAGATCGCCACTGCCACTGATGAACAACGTGCCGTAGATGTCGAAGAGTACCGCGCGGACGTCCCGCAGTGGCCGCAGTCGCGGTGCCATGCCCGCGGGAAGCGGCGCGAGCGGTTCCGCGTGTGCGCGAATGACTGCGGCGACCGGTGTGAGCATCACTCTACGCGAATCGGATGGAAGCGGGCCAAGTTGAGAAACGCGTCGAGCAGGATCGGACTCCCCTCGAGCTCTTGCGAACCGCACGGCGAACTTTCCCCCACCGCGGCGTAGGCCGCACGCAATTGCTGCCCGACGGCTTCCAGCGAAAAACAGCGCCGCACCACCTCGGCGTTGCTGGCCACGAGAGCACGCTGCGTGTGCCTGTCCACCTCCAGCAAGCCCTGGAGCGCCGGGTTCAGCTCGAGCAACCGCGCACGCCGCGCGGGAGACAACGCCACCTGATCGACGACCTCTGCCTGTAGTCTAGAAGGGCAGTGAGCGAAATCAAGCAGCCCGTCACGGGCCAGCCCCGCGATGTCGCGTGCCAGCGCGGCCGCGTCCGGCGCCGGGCGACCGTAGGCGGCGAGCACCCGGCGGTAGCCGTCGGTGAACTGCCGCGCGAATTCCGCCGCACCGACCCAGTCCAGCGGAATGCGCAGGTGCGGGGCGAGCGTATCGAACTGTACGCCGGCGGCCGTGAAATCGGTCGTGATCTCGGGCAAGTCGCGCCCGATCAGCGGCAGGCCGGCCAGCCACGGCTCGAGAAACACCATCCCAAACCCTTCCGCCACGCTGGTATTGATCACCGCATCGGCCGCCGCCAGGTTCTCGCCAAACGTCAGGCAGCCGGCTGTTCCCACGTCAAAAAGCACCGGCAGGCGACATGCCGCCGCACACTGCCGCCACCACGCGTATCGCGGTTGCTCACGCGGATTGCTGGGAGGCAGCGTGACCCCCAACCACACCGACCGGGTGGGGGCCGCGGTCGCTCCCCACAACAACAGCTCGCCCAGGTTCTTGCGGCGAATGCCCCGGATCGGATACACGATGTACCGCTCCCTCGCCGACACGCTCAGTTTCTCGGCCAGCCGTGACCGGGCCACCGAGCGCGCGGGCAGTTGGTCGTAGGGGGCAATCGGATTCGGCAGGATACGCAGTCGATCGGCAGGCATGCCCGCCCTGCGCAACAACGCATAGTCGCGCCGGTTGAGTACCGCATACTGCCGGGTCGGCCCGTGTGCGTAGAGCTGCTGCGGCAGCCGGTCGGGGTGGTCCACCGAAAGCGCCGCCAGCAGGTGCTGATGATCCGCGGGGCGAAAATCCTCGGAGAAATCATGCAGCTGCAGCAGGCAGCGGTAGCCACGATCGGTCAACTGAGCGATGGCGCCAGGGAGCGAGGCGTTCTTGCCGAGGGCGTGATTGTGGACGTGCAGAATCGTATCCGCCGCCGACATCCCCGCGTCGGAAAGCGCGGCGGCCATGCGCGCGGCGAGTTCCCGGGGGCGCGCGACCGGCGCGTCATCATAGTCCAGCCCGGACACCTCGCGCCGGGTCACTTCCAGTCCCGGCAGAAGGTCCATCGCACCGGACGGCCATGCGTCGTGCTCTCCGCCATGCAGCACGACCACGCGGAGCGTCTGGCCCGGGCACGCCGTGGCGCTGAGGGCTCGCAAGTGGTTGACCATCACTTGCGTCACGCCCCCGCGACGGAGGTGGTAGTGCACGATCGCCAGGTGCATGGCGTGTCGATTCCCAGCTGCAGACCACGGACTGCGCGCCCCGATGCGGCAGCCCCGGGGTGCGGCATTGTTTGCATCTTACCCGGTCGGAGCCTATCATGCAGATTGCCATGTCGGGGGGGAGTACGGTCGTCGTCTCGCGGGTGGGGCGTGGATCATGAGGTTGGCCAGGCTGCAGCGGGGAGTGTCAGCGGTGTGCGCATGCGCCGCCGTGGCCTGGGGCACCGCGGTCGTGCTGAGCCAGGAGGCCACACCGGCAGCGCCAAGTGTGAAGGTGGAGGTGAAGCCGGTCGAGGCGGTGCCGGTTCCCAGCGAGGGTCCGCGCGGGGGAAAGGGACCGCCAGATCGGCCGGCACCCGAGGGAGCCATGCCGGGTCAGCCGCCAGGGGCGCCAGGTGAGTCCGGTCCGCCGGGGGCTGCTCCGCCCGCTGGCCCGCCGGGTGCAGAGCCGGGCAAGAAGGAACCATCCACCGCGCAGACGGTGCAGCGGCCGACCAAGCCCGCGACGCCGCCCGATCCGGCGGAGCTCCAGGTCCGCCCCGACCAAGATGGCCGGGTGCGGTTCCAGTTTCGCGGCCAAGCCTGGCCCGACGTGCTGGAGTGGTTCGGAGAAATCGCCGGGATGAGCGTCGACTGGCAGGAGTTGCCGGCCGATTACCTGAACATCGCCACGCAGCGCGGGTATCGGGTGGTCGAAATCCGCGATCTGCTCAACCGCCTGTTGCTGGCCCGCGGCTTCACGATGCTGCAGCAGGACGAGTTCCTGATCGTCGTGAAGTGTGAGGCGCTCAGCGCCGGCCTCGTCCCGCGCGTCACGCCGTTGGAACTCGACACGCTCTCCCCTCACGACTACGTCCGCGTCCTGTTCGAGCTCGACTGGCTGTTGGCCGAAGACGCGGCTGAGGAACTGCAGCCGCTGCTGAGCAAGAATGGCAAGCTGTTTCCGCTGGCGACGACGAACCGGATCGAAGCGATGGACGCGGTCGCGCACCTGCAGGAGATCCGCCGCGTACTGGACGACGAACAGTCGCCCAAAGATGGTGAACCGCGCCTGGTGCGGGAATTCGTGCTGGAGTATGCACGGGCCCAGGACGTCAAGGACCAGCTCACGCAGCTGCTGGGCCAGTCGCCGCCGCCGCAGATGTCGATGGCCGGCATGACGCCGGAACAGATGCAGCAGCAGCAACAGATGATGCAGATGCAGATGCAGGCGCAGATGCAGGCGCAGCAACAGGCGATGCAGATGCAGGGAGGTGGCCCACCCCAGCCGCCCGGCCGACGCGCGCGGCGCGGGGCGAGTCCGCTCACGCCCGTGCAGGAGGACTCGGTGCGGATGGTCGTCAACGCCCGGCGCAACAGCATCGTCGTCCAGGCGCCTCCGGACAAGCTGGCCATCATCACGGATGCCATCCGGCTGTTGGATGTGCCGGAACCGGGTCACCCGTCGCTGCAGGCGTTTCTCGGCCGCATGCAGGTGTACCGCCTCGCCCAGCTCGATCCGCGCAAGCTGGCCGATTCCCTCCAGGAACTCGGCGGGCTCGACCCCACCACGCGTCTGGAAGTGGATGAGGCAAACCGCGCCATCATTGCCTACGCCTCGCCAGCCGACCACTTCACCATCCGGTCCACCGTCGAAAAGCTCGACAGCAGCGCCCGCCGCGTGGAAGTCATCCCGCTCCGCCAACTGGCCGCGGATGAAGTGGCCGGGACCATCCAGTACCTGATGAGCGGCCGTGGCGACGCGTCATCCTCCCCGCGGGGCAGCTACGGCTACATGGACTTCATGTACGGGTCGCCCTTTGGCCGTCGCAACCGGCAGGAGGAATCGCGGGACGAGTTTCGGGTTGACGCGGACGTGGCCAACAATCGGCTGCTGGTCCGGGCCAACGACGTGGAGCTCGAGGAAGTGGTGGACATTCTCGTCAAGCTGGGAGAGATACCGCGGACGGCCGCGGCATCCGGACTGACCCGCGTGCTGGATGTGGTGCCTGGCGAGAACGCCCCGGCGCTGCTGGAGAAGCTGCAACAGGATTGGCGCGCGCTGTCACCTCACCCGTTGATCCTGCCGACGCTCCCGGCCGACCCGCCCTCTGCCGACGCGCCCGCCGCCCCGCCGCCGGCCGAGCCGGCGCCCGCGGCGGTCGGCCCGCAGGCGGCGATCCACACGTCCCTGTACAAGACGGCGCTGTACCAGCTCGCCGCCGACGAACCCGTCCCAGGTGCGCCCGACGACACCGCCGCGGAAGCGCCGGCTCAGCCCACGGCCGAGGCCGCGCCGATCGTGCTGTCGATCGGGCCCGACGGCCGTCTGGTGATCGCCTCCCGCGATCCCGAGGCGTTGGCCGAGTTCGAGGAGTTTGCGCGGCGGATGGCGCCCCGCCCGCGCGACTACCAGATCTTCCGGCTTCAGAATGCCTCGGCCACTTGGGTCGTGCTGAACCTGGAAGATTTCTTCGAGGACAAGGAAGCGCAGCAGACCCGGAACCGGGACCGGATGATGTCGTGGTATTACGGCATGCCGTCCGCCTCGTCCGCGGACAGCGACAGCCGCCGGCTCTCCAACCGCCGCCCGCTGAAGTTCATCTCCGACATCGACACGAACACGATCTTAGTCCAGGGCGCTGACGCGGAACAACTGCGAACGATCAAGGAGTTGATCGAGCTGTATGATGTGCCGGAGCCGGTCAATTCCCAGAAGGCGCGCGTGACACGGCTGTTTACGATCCGCTATTCGAAGGCCAGCGTTGTGGCGAGCGTCATCAAGGATGCCTACCGGGACCTGTTGAGCGCCAACGACCGCGCGCTGCAGGACGCGCGGCAGGACAAAAACCAGCCGCGCGGCGGAGGGTTCGGCATGACCGTGATCTCGCCCTTCGGCGGTGGGGATGACGCGGCGCCGCCCGACACCCGCACCTCCGCGCGATTTGAAGGCAAGCTGTCGATCGGCGTCGATGACGTCACCAACACGTTGTTGGTGTCGACCGAAGGGGACAGTTTGATGAGCGTGATCGCCGGTATGGTTGAGGCGCTCGACGAGGCCGCCAAACCGGTCTCGGAGCTGCGCGTCACGCGCCTCCGCCGCGATACGGATGGGTCCCGCCTGGCGGAAGCGCTGCAGAAGGTCCTGGGCAAGGGCGGCGAACTGCCGCCGGGTGCGCCGCCTCCGCCGGGCATGCCTCCGCCGGGCAGCCCGCCGCCGGGTCTGCCGCCCGGTGCCGCTCCCGCCCCGGGGCGATGAAGTGGGGGGACCGCGTCGCCCACCGGCGGCGCTGGCCCGCGTGGCTCAGTCCGTACTCAGGTCTCGTGTGAGCATGCCGCAGCTGGCAATCCAATCGCTCGACGATCCGCGCCTCGGGGCCTATCGCGATCTGCGCAACAAGCGGGCTGCCGGACGCGGCGGCCGGTTCATTGCGGAAGGGGATCTGCTGGTCGCGCGGCTGCTGGCGAGTCCCCACCGTGTCGAGTCGTTACTGGTGGCGACGGAGGAGTCGCCGCGATGGAGCCTGCCGGACGACCGGCCCGTCTACGTGGCTCCGCGCCCCCTGCTGGAACGGCTGGTGGGATTCAAGTTCCACCGCGGAGTCCTCGCCTGCGGTCTGCGCCCCGGACCACGCGAGCTGGCCGACTGCCTGCCACCGAACGACCAGGATTGCGCGGTGGTGATCTGCGCGGCCGTGCAGGATCCGGAGAACCTGGGCGGGATCCTCCGCAACGCGGCGGCGTTTGGCGTCGATCTGGTCGTCGTCGGTCCCGCCTCGGCCGATCCCTTGTCCCGCCGCGTCCTGCGGGTGTCGATGGGCGCGGCGCTGAACTTGAACCTGTACCAGTCGCGGGACCTGGACCAGGACCTGCAGCGTCTGCGCGACGCATATGCGGTGCATCTGGCCGCCAGCGTTGCGGACCCGGCGGCACCGGCCCTGGCGACCGCCCGCCGCCCGCCCCGCTGGGGCTTGCTGCTGGGCAACGAACGCCACGGGCTCAGCCCCGCGCAACTGGCCGCCAGTGACTCGCAGTGGACCATTCCCATGCCCGGCCGCATCGATTCGCTCAATGTGGCTGTTGCCTCGGCGATTTTCCTTTATCATTTCCAGATCGACCGCCGCGCGAGGACCTGACCGTTGCCGCGGTCGGGTGGCTCGTGTCGCAGAAGCCGGGAAGGGAGCAGATGATGGATGTCGCCGTGACTCGTCTCCTGACGCTCAAAGTGAAGGATGTCATGACGCGGAAGGTGATCTGCGTGGGCGAAGACAGGGACATGTCGGAGGCTGCCGGTCTGTTCCTGGAAAAAGGGATCTCGGGGGCCCCGGTCGTCGACGCCCAAGGCCGCTGCGTGGGTGTGCTCAGCGCGATCGACTACGTGCGCCGCGCGCACACCACGCGGACCGGGCCGGACCCGTACCTGACGAGCGACATGGTGGGGGCGGAAATGTCCCAACAGGTGCGGTCGGTGCAGCCGGAACAGACGCTCCTGACCGCCGCCCGGATCATGTGCGAGAAACACGTCCACCGGCTCCCGGTGCTCGATCTGGACGGCAAGCCGGTCGGGCTGATCACCGCGATGGATGTCGTCGCGGCGCTGATCAACGCCATGGACGAGCGGGATGCGCTGATGCGTTAGGGGACGGTGAACGCGTCCACCCGCGCGGCCGGGTCCGCGCCGGCCCGGGCCGGCCCGACGAATGTAAACGGCAGGTAAACGCCGCGGGCTGTCCCTTGCAGACCCGGCTGAATCTCGTCATAGTGATGCCTCTGGCACGTGGTTTTGCGCTGTGGACCGAGCTGTTTCCGGGGCTCTGCGCCGCCGCGGCGACGCCCGGCCCCCTCGTTGGTGTGCGACAGGAGAAGGTAACGCATGATCACTCGCGAGTACACCAAGTTCATCAGCGAGTTCGTGTGCCATCCCAAGGCCGTCGGCGCGCTCTCCCCCAGCTCGTCGCATCTGGCCAGGCACCTGGTGCGTTCGGTGGATTGGGCGCACACCGCGACGGTCGTGGAATACGGACCCGGGACCGGCGCGATCACGGAGGAGATTCTCCAGCGCATGCCGCCGGAGACGATGTTCCTGGCGATCGAAATCAGCAGCCGCTTCGCGGAAGTTCTGCGGACGCGGTTTCCCGGCGTGCGTGTCTGCGAGGGAAGTGTGCGGATGGTCAAGAGCCTGTGCGAGGCGCACGGCGTGTCGCAGGTCGACGCGATTGTGAGCGGCCTGCCGTGGGCCGCCTTCTCGGACGAAGATCAGACGGCGTATCTGGACGCGACCATGCAGGTGCTGCGGCCGGGCGGTCAGTTCATCACGTTCGGGTATCTGCAGGGTCTGCTGCTGCCGGCCGGGCGGCGGTTTCGGCGCAAGCTGAATCGCTACTTTGCGGAGGTCCGCGTCAGCAAACCGGTGTGGGCGAACCTGCCACCCGCGTTCTTCTACACCTGCCGCCGCTGATCGTCCAGCCAGCGTCCGCCGCGCATGACCCGCGCGACGCGGGCTGCGGGTGACAACAAGATGTCTTCCGGCCGGCTGATCTCGGCCGGTGGTGCCTGCACCAGCAGCAGGTCAGCGCGCTTGCCGGCCTGCAGACTGCCCACCTCCTGGGCGCAACCCAGTGCGGCGGCGGCGTCGAGCGTTCCCATCCGCACGATCCGGTCGGGCGCGACGTCGGGATGGTCGCGTGCCGCGCTTTGCAGCTCGTGCCAGAGGCTCCCGTCCGGATTGGACGCGCGACTGTCCGTGCCGATGACCACCCGCACACCCTGACGCAGCAGGGCGGCCAAGGGATAGGGCGGGTGCGCGAAGTAGCGATGGGTGTGCGGGCAGAAGACGACGGCCATGCGGGCCGCCTGTTGCGCGAGGAACGACCAGTCGTCCGGACCGAGATAGTTGCCGTGAATCACCAGGCTCCGCGGTGCCGTCGCCAGGATCTCCAGGTAATCCCGGGGCCGGGTACGCTGGGCAAACGCCGCCGGGTGCCAGGCCCCCAGTTGTTCCAGCAGGGTCCGCAGCGGTCCGCCCCCGGTGGCGAGCAATTCCAGCTCTTCCCGCGACTCGGCCAGATGCAGCGCGACCGGACAGCCCGCATCGCGGGCCATGTGACAGATCATTGTCATCAGTTGCCGCGACACGCTGTACGGCGCATGCGGGCTGAGGCCTCCCTGGACGCCCGGCGCGTGTGCCGTGCGCGCCAGATGCCGCCGGGCGGCCGCCAGCTGCGCTGCGTAGCGGTCTTCCGCCAGCCCCCGCAGTTCGCGGAAGGCGACGCACCGCACGGGCGCGGCGCTCCAGACGGCCGCAGGCAGGTCGGACGTGATGATGTCACCCACGGTCGTGATGCCGTCTGCCAGGCTCTGCCGCAGACCGCGTGCGACACATGCCGCCGCCGCGTCGGCCTCGGGCACCTGCGCGGCGGCGCCGGCGCGACGATGCGCAACGACGACGGCGATCCAGTCGGGAAATGGCATCCCGCGCCTTCCCAACGGCTGACTCAACGCGGCGAACTCCAGGTGCGTGTGCGGATTCACCAGGCCCGGCAGCACGGCCACGTCGCCCAGGTCCACGGCGGCCCGCCCAGACAGGTTCTCGCCGACGGCCGCCAGACGCGTGCCCGCGACCGAGAGGACGCCGTGCGCAAGCGGCGGCGCATGCACCGGCAGGATCCACCGTGCGCGATACGCCACACCCGACGCGCCCCCCGCCATGACTCGCTCCACTACCCGCCGCTCAGGTCAGCGGAGCGCCTGCCACGGCGCGGCTCACCGCCGCGCCGCGCTGCGCCTCCGACACCGCCTCCGGACTCAGCCGGGAGTACCACCGCAGGATCCAGCAGCTGACGCCCACCCCCAGAATCAGCGCCGACCAGTCGTACGACACGCTGCCTCCCTGGATCGCCAGCCACCAGTTCCACCACCGCATGCCGTTGTCCGCGGCCTGCAGGCTGGCCGACAAGGGCAACAGGCTCAGCGTATTGTACACGGCGTGAAAGGCGATGCCGGGCAACAGGCTGCCGGTTTGCACCGCGAGATAGGCGATGACCATGCCCACCAGCGCTGCGCCGAGCGACTGCTGCAGGATGCCGTGCGTGGCGCCAAACAGGGCACTGCTGGCGATCAGCGCGCCCCACTTGCTCCCGCGCGTGCGAAAGCCGGACAGCAGGAAGCCGCGGAAGGCCAGCTCTTCGCACACGGCCGGGAGGCACGCCAGCAGCGCGACCGTGGGCCAGAAGCCCGGACCCGCCACCAGGATCCGCTGCAGCTCCTGCAGTTGACCCAGCAGACTCTCGGGCATGGGATAGAGCGCCTGAATCGCCTCGGCCATGCGCATGGCCACCGGATGCAGGGCCACCGCCAGCAACATGCCGCGGACGACGGCCTGCGGCCGCACGGGGCGCAGCAACAGCGTGGCCCGGGCACTGCGCGTCAACAGCGCGGTCAGCAGCAGCACGGGGCCGGCCAACAGCACGACCTGCGTCACACACTGCATCACCGCAAACTCGCGCCACGTGTTCGGCGCCGGAACTGCGAAGCTGGCAAAGAACCGGACCAGCAGCAACAGCACGCCACAGGCGCACGCCTGGCCGAACGTCGGCGTCTCTTTGCGATCGCGCACCAGATGTCGCAGCCATAACCCCAGGTCGATCCGCTCGCTCTCGCGAAACAGTACCGACTCGTTGTTGAACTGGTCCACGGCCCACCGCGTCGCCAGCAGGCAGCAGGCCCCGGTCACCAGCAGCACCGGCGGCGCGAACCAGACCGCGTCGGCATACTGTCCCTCGACGATGCCCCGCAGTAACAACATGATGCCACTGACCGGAATCAGACTCGTACCGAGATTGAGTGACACGGCTGGCAGCAGCGGCAGGATCAGCAGCGGCAGGCAGATCAACAGCAGCGGCATCAGGTAGTACTGACCTTCCTTCGTGCTGCGCGCAAACGCGGCGATCGCCAGGGCCGAGGCGCTGAAGAGCGCCGACACGGGCAGCAGGGCCAGGACCAGCCAGCCGAGCGCGGCCAAGGGAGGCGGGCCGATCGGAAACATCGCCGGCTGCAGCAGAATGACCGCCGTACCGGTCACGGCCAGGCTGACCAGGTTCAACAGCGACGTCGCGGCGCTGAAGCCCATGATCGTCAGCAGCTTGCCCACGACAATCTCGCTCCGCTCGGCCGGACTGCTCAGCAGCGTCTCGAGCGTGCCGCGTTCCTTTTCGCCGGCGCACAGGTCGACCGCCGGGTAGAAGGCGCCGGTCAGCGCCCACACGAAGACGACAAAGGGGAGCACCTTGGACCAGAACGCGGCACGCCGCGTCAACTCCTGTGACATGTCGACGTCGCGAATGCCAAACGGTTCGGTGACGTTCGGCGAGAGGGCGCGGTCGGCCAGGTACTGCCGCACGATCGCGCGGCGCCAGCTCTCGAGCACTCGCCGCACCCGCGCGCTGGCCATCCGCGACCGGTCGCTCGCCGCGTCAAACACGACCAGCGGCTCGGGGAACGCGGGAAGTTCGTCCGGGGCGTCGGCGCTCTGCCGTGGCGCGCGGAACCGGGCCAGCGCGTCCGCAAATCCGGCCGGGAAGACGACGACGACGGCGTACTGGCCGCCCTGAATCGCCGCGCCCGCCCGCGCCGCCGGCGGCAGCCCGGCGGCCGCCGCGGCGGCCGCGCTCTCCACGTCGACCTGCAGCAGACGCGCTTCGTCCGCCGGGCAGCAGTCCGTATGGAACCGCGCGTCGTCCCACAGCCGCGGCGCGGACGGCAGTTGCGCGGCACCGAGGATCCACACCGGCGCCGGCTGCTCGTGCGTAAACTGCGCCACCTGCAGGAACGTCATGCCCATCAGCGGATAGAGCACCAGCGGCAGGATGGCAATCGTGAAGAGGGTCCGCCGGTCACGGAGCTGATCCCGGACTTCACGCTGAAAAATCAACCTGACGTTGGACCAGTTCATCGGCCGCCGGGTTCCTGTCGCTGTGGGACGCCGCGCCGCGGCGCG
>JALOQX010000459.1 GCA_025459265.1 Pirellulaceae bacterium
ACCGTGATCGACGCGTTGATTGCGTGATGCGCTAACACGGAAGCGTCGGAGTGTCCGATCGAGTGCCCCGTGTCGGCGGCTCGCTGGACTCGCGAGCTACAAGCACGCTGCGCCCCAACGCTCCTCACCCCGCCGACCCCGCGTCGGCGGCTCGCTGGACTGGTCAGCTACAAGCGAGGCCCTGAATAAAATCCTCACCCCGCCGACGCAGGGTCGGCGGGGAGAAGCATCGAGTTCGCGCCGCAGCTGCTGCTCACCAGTCCAACAAGCCGCCGACACGGGGTCGGCGGGGAGAAGCATCGAGTTCGCGCCGCAGCTGTAGCTCACCAGTCCAACAAACCGCCGACGCGGGGTCGGCGGGGAACGTTGCCACACTCTATGCCTGCTCGTAGCTCACCAGTCCAGCAAGCCGCCGACGCGGGGTCGGCGGGGAACGTTGCCACATTCTATGCCTGCTCGTAGCTCACCAGTCCAATAAACCGCCGACGCGGGGTCGGCGGGGAACGTTGCCATATTCTATGCCTGCTCGTAGCTCACCAGTCCAATAAACCGCCGACACGGGGTCGGCGGGGAACGTTGCCACATTCTATGCCTGCTCGTAGCTCACCAGTCCAACGAGCCGCCGACGCAGGGTCGGCGGGGAGAAGCATCGAGTTCGCGCCGCAGCTGTAGCTCACCAGTCCAACAAGCCGCCGACACGGGGTCGGCGGGGAGAGAGCGTTTGGGGCGCGGCGTGGTGGTAGCTCACCAGTCCAACGAGCCGCCGACGCAGGGTCGGCGGGGAGAAGCACCGAATTCGCGCCGCAGCTGTAGCTCACCAGTCCAACGAGCTGCCGGAGCGCACGTCGCTTCTAGGAACGCTGGACAGCCCCAGTGCCCTGACTCAGAAAGAGCCCCCCCATCGTTTCGGGTGCGAAGCGAAATCGCGACCGGCGTACCTTGAATCGCTCGCGATACACATTTCTCGTCGGCGTGTTGGTTGCCGCATCAGTTCTCCCGCATAATGTCGATACTCGCGGATACCGCCTCGCACCACTCACCTTCATTCGTTGAGATGACGTAATGGTGCAATACCTCTTCCGGCGAAGCGCTGCCATCTTTCCTGATGGATCTCAACTTCTCTGAATCCAGGATTTCAACAGCCTCGCCTTCAGGCAAACCGTGCAGCGTGTTGGCGCGTCGATAGGAGAACCAATACAGGCCAGAAAACACGAATGTCACCTGCCGATTCTTCCAGTCAGTAAACCGAAGGTAGACCTGATCGCCTTCAGTCGCGAACTGGAATCCTCGTTCAGGATCGTTGAGGTCAACGTATGTAGGCAGCTGCACGTAGTCCATGACAATCCCAGGATTGGTCGTAAGCCGGCAGTGTGGGGAACACCGACGTCGTCCACGACTTATCGACTCATCAGTTGCGACACCAGTGTTGTCCCGGCTGTCACCGTCCAGCCAATCTCACATCGGCACGAATCTGTGAACCCCAGTGGCACATGATGCGAGCCTTCTTCCTCATCACGGTCAATTGGAGCGGAAGACACAGCTGGTTCCACAGGTGTTCGTCGACACCCATAAATTGCGCGAGGTACCGCCGGCCGCGTCCATCACGGGGCACGGCGTGCAGGTCCAAGCCGACAAGTTGGAACTCTTCGCTGCAGGACAGCTCGTGGTAGAGTTCCGACAAGTAGCGGCGGTCGTTTTCGGCGACCACTTCATCGCGAATGAACACGGCCGCGCAATCGCAGCAGACCAGTTCGAACTGAGCCAGCATCGCCTCCTCCAGCAGCAAGCCCGTCGTAAGCGGGACAGGGCAGCGATTGGCAACGGCGACTTCGAATGCTGCCGCGAGCCAACTGACTTCTGCCGCAGCGTAGCGGAGACGATCGAGGTCGTCGGTCCTGCGCAACAGCACCAACGTGAACCCCAAGGTGTCCGGCGGTGCGCCCTTCTCCGGCGGCACGATCTGGAGCAGTTCTCTCGTCTCGGTATCTAACCACTCCGACATGGCAGTGCGAACCTTAGTGCCGAGGAAACGACGTTAGACCAGCAAGACCAGGTGCTCCGACGCGCGGCTACCACGGACCGCTGCACGTATCCACGGCAAACTGTGTGCTGCCCAGAGCAAACACGTTCGATATCCCCAGGCCTTGTACTTTGTTACTGCGGAACGACGTACGCGTCAAGATCGCGCCACAGCGTACAGAGACGCAACCTGCCGGGAGGCTCGCACGGATGTATCCTGTGTGTCACTTCGCCGGCGGCGCGAACAGGGCGACGCTGGCGGTGAAGCCGTGCAGGAAGTTCTTGCCACCGATCGGGCCGAGCTCGCCGGCCGCGAAGAAGCCGGCCAGCGGGATCGCGCCCAGGTAGTGGCGAACCAGACCTGCGTCGTGATGCGGCTCAGGGAACAACCGCGTGCCGCGGCCATTACACGTGAACAACAGCGCCGCCTGCGGCGCAGTTGCGGCCAGGTCGCGCACGCGGGCAAGCAACTGCCGCATCTCGTCGTCGGCGGTCCGCGCATCTCGGACGTGAAACTGAACGGTCTGGCCCGGCCGGAAGAAATCCCCGACCGCGATCGATCCCCGGTCCGGATCAATCCCGACGACGTTGCGGACCAGAAAGTCGCCCTGCGTAAAATGCTCCTGGTACTCGTTGACCACGCGTCCCAGGTGTAATCCACGCTGCACCAACTGCTGCTCGCTGGTGGCCAGCGTGTCGAAGACCGTCTTGAGCTGCAGCAAGCTGGGCTTTCCGCCGAGCTCATGGATGACGTTACGCTCGGCCTTGGTGACCACCATCGGATGTCCGATCGGGCGACAGCCCTGGGAGACCACCGGCAGGATGTCGACGGGGCCGCTGATCATGATCGCGACGGCGCCGTCGCTCACCACCTCGCGGCCCAGGAACAAGCGACACTCGCCCGGCCGCGTGGCACCACTGGCCATGCCGCCCAGCACGCGCAGGTCCGGGCGGTCCTCGTTCAGGCGTTCGACCATCAGGTCCGCGGGGAATGAGAACGGGTCGCCGAGCGTCAACATCACCGCGCCGCAGGGCCAGTCGAGGGCCAGCTGATCCGGCCACCCCACGATGCTTGACCCTTCCGCAGTATGTTCCAGCCGCAGGTGCATGGGGACCAGCGACAATCCCTCCATGTGTGCCAGCCACAGCGCGACGGCCGGCTGGCCCTCCACCTCACGACCCGTGCCGACGATCGACTCGCCCGTACAACCCAGCAGCATATTGGTCCCGATGCGCTCGCAAATCCGCGCCGCCAGGTCCGAGCCCACGGTTGGGTACTCAGCCGAGACGAACACGACGGCCAGGTGCGGCTGCTCCTGGAGCTGCGCGAGGCTTTCCCGACAGACGTCGTCGACCGCCTGCTGCACGTCTGCCTGGGTGGAGAGCGGAGTATGCGGGCCGGGCGGCGCCCGTGTCGTTCACGAACCAGGGGAGCCACGCCAGCACGACGGGCTGCGTGGCGATGTCCGCCTTGCGCGGTCCCACCTGCACGCGTTCGAGCTGCAAGTGATGGGGATCGGCATGCGCTTCGATCCGCGCGACCTCGCCAGCGATCTGCTGTTCCAGCTCCGCACGCTGCCGCAGGAGCTGATCGAGTGTCTCCCGGGCGCGGGCGATGTCCTGCTTTTCCCGGGCGACGCGGCCAGCGCGGCGCGCCGTGGACGATGCCCGCTCGACGTTCTTGCGGCTGAGGACCTTTCGGCCGAAGAGCGCGCCGAAGATCGAG
>JALOQX010000018.1 GCA_025459265.1 Pirellulaceae bacterium
TTCATTTCGCCGGGGCGTGGCGCGTCAGCCGCACTTGATCGCCTGTGATGCCGGTTCCACCGATCCGGGGCCATACTACCTGGGGAGCGGCAAGTCCTTCACCGACCGCGCGCTGGTCAAACGCGATCTGCAGTTCATGCTCGTGGAAGGACTGCGGATCGGCGCGCACGTCGTTATCGGATCGGCCGGTGGTGCCGGCGCGGCGCCGCACCTGGCCTGGTGTCGCGAGATTGTGGCCGAAATCGCGCGGGAGGAATCCCTGTCGTTCCGCCTCGGTGTCATCCGCTCCGACGTCGACAAGGGCGTGCTCAAGCGCGCGTGGCGGGCGGGCAAGACGCGTCCATTGCCGTGCGTGCCGCCCCTGACGGAAGCAGCCATCGACGCGTCGACGCACCTCGTGGCGCAGATTGGCTGCGAACCGATCGCCCGGGCGATCGAAGCCGAGTGCCAGGTGGTGTTGGCGGGGCGGTGCTACGACCCGGCGAATTTCGCCGCCCTGCCCATTCTGCTCGGATATGACGAAGGTCTGTCACTACACATGGGCAAGATTCTCGAGTGCGGCGCGATCGCCGCCACGCCGGGCAGCGGCGCGGACTGCGTGCTCGGTACCCTCACGCACGACTCGTTCGTCCTGGAAGCGCTCCATCCGCAGCGCCGCTTCACCTGCGAATCGGCGGCCGCCCATACGCTCTATGAGAAATCCGATCCCTACCACCTGCCCGGTCCAGGGGGCGTGCTCCATCTGGACAGCTGCCGGTTCACCGACGTGGGTGACGGCCGCGTCGAGGTGCACGGCAGCCGTCACGAACGGACATCGCCCTATTACGTGAAGGTCGAGGGCGCGCGCAAGACGGGCTACCGCGCGATCAGTCTTGCGGGAGTGCGTGACCCGCAGTTCATCGCCAGCTGCGAGGCGGTTCTGGAGGCGGTCCGGCGGCAGGTGGCGGAGATCCTGGCGGGCCCCTCGCGCGGCACGCTCCATTTTCACGTGTACGGCCGCGACGGCGTGATGGGGCCGGCCGAGCCGGTCCGGCGCACGGCGTCGCACGAACTGGGCATCTTGATCGACGTCGTGGCTCCGACACAAGCGGAGGCGAATGCCCTGGTCAGTGTGACCCGCTCCACCTTGCTGCATCACGGCTACCCCGGCCGGATCTCGACAGCCGGCAATCTGGCCTTCCCCTTTTCACCCTCCGACTTCGCGGTGGGGGAAGTCTACGAGTTCTCGGTGTACCATCTCCTGGAACAGGAAGCGCCAGAGGCCTATCCGCTGGAGATCGAAGTCTTTCGCGACGGGAGATGCCTGCCATGAGAATCCGCCTGGCGGACGTAGCGCACGTAATCCGCTCGAAAAACGCCGGGCCGTTCGAGCTCACCTTGGATATCCTGTTCCAGGACCGCCGGGATTTCGAGTCGGCGCGCCGCGCCAAGGTCCTGGACCGGGCCTTCATCGCGCGCCTCTACCGCCTGCCCGTGGAGGACGTGTTGCGCATCATCTATTTCGAGCCCGCTCACGCCGTGAAAATCACGTTGCGACGCCGGGTCGTGTCCGGAGCGCCGGGCGACAGCGACATCTACGGGGCCCAGCAGCACGCCCCGCTCCTGGACATCGAATTCGCCGTCGAGGACCAAGCCCATGGACGAACCGATTCCCCACCTTGATCCGGTCCCCCGATCGAACAAGGTCGTCCATTACTACGAGACCCTGATCTTCGCCGCTTATTACGCGCCACGCGGACGGCAGCGCATGTACATGGTCGCCAGCGAACTCTCGCAGCGCTACCTCTATCCGACCGACCTGATCGTCGGCATCATTGGCGCTGAAGGGGCCGGCAAGTCGACACTCATCAAAGGTCTGTTTCCAGGGCTGGAGTTGACGAACGACGACGACGGGGTCAATCTGCAGCCCGGGCCGATCTTTAACTTCGTACCCGGCGACTACTTCGCTCCGCACACGTTCCACATCGACGTCCGCTTCGAACTGGCTTTCCGGCAGCGGTATCAGATTGTGGAGGCCATTACGAACGCCGTCTCGCATGGCCGGCGCGTCGTGATCGAACACTTCGACCTGATCTACGATTCGCTGGGCTACAACGCGCAGATCATCTTCGGCGTCGGCGAGGAGATCATGGTGGCGCGGCCGAGCGTGTTCGGGCCGTTCCCGGCGGCGATCAAGGGCGTGGTTGAGAAATCCATCAAGTATCGCCGCATGGCGCATTCAGCGGAGGACATCACGGGCTTCGTGCTGCAGCGCGACTACAACTGCAGCCTGCCCGTCCACCACTCGGACGTCAAACACGGGTTCGTCATCAATTTTCCCTCGCAGCCGGAGATCAACCTGGTCGAACTGGAAGGCAAGGTCCGGGACATCATCCGGCAGGATCTCCCGATCACCGTGCCGGGAGAAAACCAGATTGCGGTGGGCGAGCAGGTGCTGCCGTGTACGGGAAACCGAATCCACGTCAGACGCACGAGTGAGATCCAGAATTTCCGGCTGGTCAGGCACTTCAGCTACCACCCGATCTTCAAAGAGTACCTGCTGATCGGCATCGTCGGACCCCGCGAACTCGTCGGTTACGAGGACATTGCCAGTGTCTTGGACGGTTAGCAGGAACCTGAGCGTGTCACCGGGCGGGAAACGAGTGTCTGGGATAACGAGGTTAATCTCCAAAGGTCAGCCGCAGGGCGGTCTCTTCGCGCAGCGTGCAATTGAGCCACAGCGTGTGACCGTCCCAGGCGTATTGCTTGGCGGCAAGTGGACGGCCGCCCAGTTCCAGTTGCTTCAGGGTCCGCGGCGCGGCGGTGAGTTCGAAGACGGGATGGACGCAGGCCGTGGCCGGCTTGACGATGATGGTCACCGTCGGCGATTCGACGACCAGCCGGATCGCGCGCCGCTCGGGGATGTAGGATTCGGCTTCGAGCCGGGCTCCTTGCACGTCCAGCGCCGGCGGCTGCGCGAAGCTGCGGGCCCACTCCACTAGCCGTTGGTCGTCAGCGTCGCTGGTGCCGATGAGCCAGGCCCAGGTCTGGACGACCATCGGTTGCGAACGGCCCAGGGTGTCGAGCGTCTCGAGCTGGGCCGTCCGCAGCGGCGTCGGTCGGCTGCGGGCCCAACTCATGACGCTGTTGTGGCAGGGCGTGAATTGGACGCGATCGTCGATGGCCCAGCCGGTGGTCTTGCCGCGTGCCAGCGGCCAGTGGCTGCCCCAGTAACAGGGCGTGACGATCTGGCCCTGGTCCTGGAACGGCCCGAAGACCGCCTGCGGCAGCTTCAGGTCCAGCGGATTGAAATAGACCGCCGCCTGCGGATCGTCCGTGTGCAGTCGCACGCGGTAGATCGCCGCCATGTCGCGCGACGTGAGCTTGTCGCCTTGCTCGGCCGGCAGAAATGGGAACATCAGTTCGCGTTTCTGCCCGTCGACGAACAGGATGTCCACCAGGTTGGGCGGCAAGATGCTGAAGGGATACGTCGCCTGGGGCGAGAGAATGATGAATTCGCTCAGTTCGTAGTCGCCGCTGGGGATGCTCTGCAGCGTGAGCACCCGCGTGCCAAATCCGTCGCGGTAGAAGTAATAGTCCTCGACCGCCGAATCGCCCCAGACCTTGTACTTGAAGTCGCACGACTGGTAGCTCCACCGGACGTGGATGCGGGCCGGCGTTGATTCCATGATCCGCACGCGGCCGTAGCGGAGTTCCTTGTCCATGAGCGGCTCGACGCAGTCCTCGAAACCGTCTGCGGGCGGACTGGTCTCGGCCCACTCGTAACTCAGGGCCGTATTGTGACGGCCCGCCCAGAACGGCACGTAGCTGGACCCGCGCCAGAAGACGAACCGCGAACCGTTGGGCAGAGCGACCACGGTGTCGTGCAGCTTCGCATCCCAGGCGTCGGCGTAATTCATCGACGAAAACGTGCCATCGTCGGCCCGCACGGAAATCGGGGCGTCGTAGCGGAGTTTCGTTTCGACAGCGCCGAATTCCGGCCAGTGCGGCCGACGACGGACCAACATGGTCGAGATCGCCTTGTGCCACAGTTCGGCGCCGCCGGCCGGCGCGAGGCTCACGTGGAGCACGTCGCCGTCGCCGCTGGCTGGCACTGGCGGGAGCGCCAGCCGGGCACGGCTGGGGCGATCCCGAATCAGTTCCATCGCGGCCAGCGTTTTCGCCATCGGTGCCGATTCGAACCAGGCCGTGACTTGCGCGCCAGGCACGTCACCGGTCCGGCAGATCGCTGCCACGTCGATCGTTCCCTGCCCGCCGTCGGCCAAGATGAGCCAATCGGCCGGAACGAGAATCGCGCCCAGATCGACCGGATTGACGAGCTGGTCCTGCCGCGCGATTGCGTCCGCCTCAAACGGCACCGGCTCGACGGCCTGCCGAGCCAATTCGACGGCTTCGCCCTGCGCCGATTGCGCCACTAGCACTAGTTCCGTCGGCCACGTCTCGAACGAGGCCCGGCCGGTCGCAGGCGCCTGGCCGGTCAACGTCAGGGTTTTGCGGGCGATCTCCTCTCCGCGGAGATGCGCGACGAGCACAACGTCGCACGCGGGCGGGTTCGAGTCCAGTTCCACCACCGCGGTGAGCGGTTGCCCGATGCGGTCCAAGCCATACGGCGGCCGCCACGGATGGCCCGGTTCGACGCGGATCCTCGCCGGAGGTTCGCCCACCGCCGCGGCGCCGGTCGCGGGGAGTGGCGAAAAGAAGAGGACGCAGACCAACAGCGCGAGGACAGCGAAAGGCTGGCGGCACGACAACGTGGAAGCGGATGAACGTTGCATGACCTGTGATCTCCGGCAGTAAGATGTTACGGAGTAAAGCCCCGATCCGTGTTCCGTTCAAAACTGCATGACCGTCTTGGCAGTCTCGACGATGCGGGGTACGTCCGGACGATAGGCGTTCTCCAGCACGGGCGTGAACGGCACCGGGACATCGGCCGAGGCCACGCGGCGGATCGGACAGCGCAGATATTCGCCACACTCCTCCAGGAGGCTGGCGGCAATCTCGGCGCTGACAGAACCGCGTTTCGGCCCTTCCTCGACGATGACGACACGACCCGTTTTGCGCACCGACGCGCCGAGCGTCTCCAGGTCCAGCGGCGACAGGCTGCGGACGTCGATCACTTCGGCCGAGATGCCCTCGGCGGCCAACTCTTCGGCGGCCTGGAGCGAATAGTGCAGCATCAGCAGCCAGGCAAGGATCGTCACGTCGGAGCCCGCGCGACGCACGGCGGCCTGGTGGAGGGGCACGGTGTAGTCGTCTTCCGGCACGTCGCTGGTCGCGTCGACCGCGCCCGGCTCGGCCCGCGCCCCCTTGGAGCCGTAGAGCAGCTTGTGCTCGAAGATCAGCACGGGATTGTCGTCGCGCACCGCGGCCTTCAGGAGCCCCTTGGCGTCGTAGGCGTTGGAGACGGCAACGACCTTCAGGCCGGGCACGCCGGTGAAGTAACGTTCCAGGTTCTGCGCATGCTGGCTGCCCCGGCCGGTCGCGCCGACGGGCGCACGCATCACGAGCGGCATGGTGACCTGCCCACCCGACATGTACCGCATCTTGGCGATGTTGTTGATGATCTGGTCGGCGGCCAAGAGCAGAAAGTCGCCATACTGCACGTCGGCGATGGGGCGCATGCCGGCCATCGCGGCGCCGCAGGCCACACCGAAGAACCCCAGTTCCGCGATGGGTGTATTGATCATGCGGTCGGGGAAGCGCTTCTCCAATCCCAGCGTGACGGTAAACGCGCCGCCCCATCCGCCCGGCACGGCGATGTCTTCCCCGATGCAGAATACGCGCTCGTCGCGCGCCATTTCCTCGGCGATGGCCTCACGCAGGGCCTCAGCGATCCCCAAATGTTTTCCGGATTCAGGCAAACACATCGCTCGTCAACTCCTTCACACTCGGCAGCGGTTGACACCGTGCAACCTGCACAGCTTCGTCGAACTGTTGCCGGACCCGGGTTCTGATGGCTTCCAGCCCCGGATCGTCGATCACGCCGCGCTCCCGGAGCGCCCTGGCGAAGCGGTCGATCGGGTCCTGGGAGGCCCATGCTTCGCGTTCCTCCTGGGGCTGATAGTGGCATGGGTCGCGGCGGGAGTGGCCGGTCAAGCGATAGGTGAGCAATTCCAGGAAGACCGGTCCGTTGCCAGCGCGACACTGCGCGACGGCGGCCTGCGCGGCTTCGTACACCGCCAGGACGTCGTTCCCGTCGTGCTGCTCGGCACGGACGCCATAGCTGCTGCCTACTCGGCGCGCGATGTGGGTGTCGCGCATCACCTGGGAAACGTGCGTGCTGGCTCCATAGAGGTTGTTCTCGCAGACGAAGATCACCGGCAGGTTCCAGATGGCCGCCATGTTGACGCCCTCGTGAAAGGCGCCCTCGGACACCGCGCCGTCACCGAAGAAACTGACGGCCACGCGATCGCTCTTTTGCATCTTGAACGCCAGGGCCAGGCCGGCCGCGACGGGGATCCCGCCGCCGACTATGGCGATGCCGGGCACCATGCCCTTGGCCATGTTGCCGACGTGCATGCTGCCGCCCTTGCCTCGGCAGCAACCGGTCGTTGCGCCGAACAGTTCGTCGAGCAGTTCCTGGACCGACAGGCCCTTCGCCAGGGCATGACCGTGGCCGCGGAACGTGGATGTAATGAAGTCGTCTGCGCGCAGCGCCGCACAGACGCCCACGGCGGTTGCTTCCTGCCCCTGGCACTGGTGGATGGTGCCGGGCATCGTCCCTTCCAGGAACAGGAATTTGACGCCATCCTCGAACTCGCGGATGAGCACCATGCGTTCGTACAGGGCCAGCAGCTGGTCGCATCCGCATGCCGCCGGCTGTTGAGCGGGAGTCGCTGGGAGAATCTGCGGTGTGGTCATCACATCGCCTCCAGTTCAGTTACGATCGCCTCCAGAAACGCCGCGGCGTACTTGCCACTCGCGATGCGGTGGTCGACGCTCAGCGTGAGCGTGCCGCGGTGCTGGACGCCGAGTTCTCCGTTGGCCTGTGCGACGGGCGTGAGCAGGACCTTGCCCACGCCGAGGATCGCCGCCTCGGGCGGGTTGATGATCGGCACGAAACGCTCGACGTTGCACATGCCCAGGTTCGTGACCGTGATCAACGCCGGCTGTGTGCGGCGGATCCCCTGGTCGCCGCCGCGCAGACATTCGACGCCGCGGCGGATTTCGTCGGAGATCTCCGCCACTGTTTTGCCGGCGGGCGAGGGCACGGGAATCACGAACAGTTCCTCGTCGCTGTCGACGGCGACACCGATCGCGTCGGTGCCAGCAGGCACCAGCCGCTCGCCATCCAGCCGGCAGCGGAACCGGTCAGCGCGGCTGATCGCCTTGGCGACGGCCAGCACGAAGAAGGCGTCCCATACCAGGTGTCGCTCTTCGGCAGCCTGGCGGCGAGCGATGATCGCCGCCGCGTTGAACGAAGTCTGCAGATAGAAATGCGGAATGGTCTGCTTGCTGGTTTGCAGCCGCTGGGCCGCAGTGCGCTGCGCGAGGCTCAAGGGAATACCCACCACGGCGGCCTGCGTCACGCCCGCAGCCGCCCGATTGCGGGCAAACATGCCGACGGGACCAGAGGCCGGTGCGGCAGCGGGCCGGGTCTCCCCAGCGACTTCCAACACGGCGATCACGTCGCCCACCGCGACCGACGCGCCAACTTCGCATCGCACTTCGCACAGCACGCCGCTGGCGACCGATTCCACCTCCATCGTGGCCTTGTCGGTTTCCACCTCCAGCAGCGGCTCGCCACGCGCGATGTGCTGGCCCGGCTCGATCATCCAGCGCACGATGCGGATCGCAGAATCGGTGGTTGCCAAGTCGGGCATTTTCATCTGGAATTGCATGTCAGTTCTCCTGGCCACGTGGCCCCGCCTCTCCGAGGCGGGGCTCCGCGTCTCGGAGAGACGCGGCCACATGGGCGCCCCTCCCGCAACAACCCAACAGTCCGATCCGTTCGAGAACCGCGTCGCGCACCGCAAGCCGGCCCGCGACCAGGACGTCGCGCGGGCCGCCGCGTCCGAGCATGTCGTGTGGGTCGCCCGATTCCTGCGAAACCGCGGCGCGGACGGCCTTCAAGTATGCCTGCTTCAGATACGTCCCGTAGTTGAGTTTGGCGACACCGAGGCGAATCGCGGCTTGCAGCGATTGCGGGGCGATTCCCGTCCCGCCGTGCAGCACGAGCGGGACCGGCACACGCGAGCTGAGCGCCGCCAGCCGCTCCAAGTCGAGATCCGTTTGGCCGGTCAGCTGCACGTGGACGTTCCCGACGCTGACCGCCAGCAGATCAACACCGGTCTCGTCCACGAATCGCGCGGCCAGATCGGGATCGGTCACTTGCCCCGGATGACCGCTGGCTCCCGCATTTCCCCAAGGCAGCTCGCCCAGTTCCGCCTCGACGGCCACCTGCCGCGCGTGGGCGTGCGCGACGATCCGCTGGACCCGCCGGACATAGTCGTCATACGAGCAGCTCGGATCTGCCGGCATGACCAGATTGAAACCGGCCTCGGCGGCGGCCAACACCCAGGCGTCGTCGGGGCACTCATTGAAGATGAATCCGCAGGGCACGGACGACGATTCCGCCGCGGCCTTCCCCAACGCCCCGTACAGGGCCAAGCGTTCCGGGGCCCGCCGGCCGCTGCTGCTGAGAAACTCGCCGTTGAAGCCCACGATCACGGGGGATCGCGTCTGCTCGGCGGCATCGAGCACGCCCTGCAGCGACTCCAGGTTCCAGCTCTCAAAGTAGCCGACGGCATAGCCACCCGCCCGGCAGCCGGCCAGCAATCGCGGGATGGACTCCAGGGGCATGATGTGTCTCCGGTTCTATGGATCTCGTGGCCGCGTCTCTCCGAGACGCGGCTCCCGATCTCGGAGAGACCGGGCCACGTGGGCGAGTCTCTCCGAGACTCGCATCAGCGCATCAACTGTTGCCTTCTACTTTTCCCAACGCTTTCGAATACCAACGGTACTGCCCTTCCTCCAGCCGAGCGCGCTGCCCGTTCTCTTTGATATACCGGCGGTAGTGTTCGAACTGTTCCGGGCTTCGAACCAAGTGGTCAAACGCCTCGACCTGCCAGAACGCGCCGGTCTGCTTTAAACGCCGGTTGATTTCCCGAGCCGTGTACCGCTTCCACGATGTGCATTGCGCGAGCATTGTCTCTTCGCTGAAGAAGGCAGCCAAGAGATGAACATGGTTGGGCATGACAACATAGTCGGTCAAGAAATACCGGTCGCCGTCGAAACGCAGCAGACTGTCGCCGACGATCTTGTTCAGTTCTGGGGCGGCAAGCACACAGGCTCCTCGGCCCAGGTCCAAGGCACCGTCCCAGATCTTGAACAGGCCCCACTGTACACGTCCGCGTTCAACTTCCGGCAGCGTGGCTAACGCTCCTTTCCAGTCGCCATCGGGATTGAATCCACGATCCCGCAGCAAACGTTGCCGTTCCAGTGTTATCCGCTCCTGGACTTCGGCGGGCAGAGAATCGGCGGTGCGCCACGTGATGAAACACACAGTGCCCGTTTGCATCCAGTGCGGGAGGTTTCGCCAAACGATCGTCCGATCTTGCTGTGAATCGAAGAACTGAAGATCACGCACTGCCACACCTCAGGTCAGTTAGGATCACGTGGCCGCGTCTCTCCGCGTGGCCGCGTCTCTCCGAGACGCGGATCCCGGTCTCGGAGAGACCGGGCCACCTGGGTACCCAACCGCAGCTTGATGGTCTTGATCTCGAAGGCCCGCAGGTCGAACTGCAGAGCGTTGTCCGCCACGGCCAGCTTGATGCCCGGGTCCTCCATGAGATTGACTTCTTCGGCTGCCTCGACCGTCGCCGAGAACCGGAGTTTTGCTTGCGTCGGCTGCCCTGCGGCCTCGTAGACCCGCAGGACCGCGGTGCCGTCCGCACCCGGTTTGAAGGCCGATACGACGATATTCTGCGGGGCGATGTCGAAAAGCCCCCAACGTTTCGGCAGCACGCCGGCATGTGTGCCCGTGGTGTGGGCCACCAGCGGATGGTTGTATTCCATGGCGTCGCGATAGACGCCGGCTTCGCGCCAATCGCCGGCATGTGGCACCACCGCGTATTCGGACGAGAGCTCCTTGCCCAACTCGAAGCCGGAATCCGAGGACATGCCCGGCTCGTAGCCGCCGCCATATCCGTAAGCCTGGATCCGCGCGCTGCGGCCCAGAGAGACCAGCATGGTTCCTTCGGCCACGTTGTTCCCGGGCAGACCGCGATTGAGCACTGCCAATCCCTTGTCACTATTGCCGTAATCGACCCAATTCTGAGCCGGAAGCTCGATGCCGACGGGACGCTGGATGGCCCCGAACGGGATCTCGTGCCAGGACTGACCGTCGGAGATCGACGTGGGGAACACGACCCGGTAGCGGACCGATTTTTCGTTGTTGAGGATCTGCGTGCGGATTTCGATCCTCCGCAGGCCAGCCACCAACCGGACCGTCGTGGCGAAGCGGTTCTGACCGCCGAACGGATACGCCACGTGGAATTCCGACAGCACCGGGCCGCGGCTGACCGTGCCGGGCGTGCCGGCGTAGTCGCTGCTCAGCGCGGCCTGGCCCGGCTGCGGCGCCGGGTGCGGAGTCTTGTTCGTGACAAAGCCCGCGCCCAGGTTCTGATAGAGCTCCCACAGGTCGCCTCGATCCTCCTCACGGGCCACGACATTGCCGGGACCGCTGAGCACGTTCCACTCCGGGGATTTCGCCAGCAGACGCGTCATCGCGCCGGAGGCCGGATTGAACTCGACACGGTAAAACTCGTTCTCCAGGACCGGCTCGTCGTTCGGTTGAGTCACGGTCGCGGTCGGCGCCGTCCGCACGGGGAGCAGGTGATAGACCGCGTAGCCCAACGCGGGGACATCCCGTGCCACGAAAGCCACGTCGGCCCGCAGCAGGCCGCCGCGGCCGGAACGCTCGCTTCGCAGCAGTTGAACCGGCACCGCCTGGCCATCGGGACCGGCCAAGCCCAAGTCCATGACGTCAGCCTCGGAAATACCCACTTGCGCCATGACGAGGTCGGTACGCGGCCAGCCCAGCAGGTTCCACACGACCAGGGGGATGCCCGCGCCTTGCGTGTCGATGGCCGCCGCGGCGGCATGCACACGGGACTGCAACTCGTCGTGGGCGATGCGGTGCGAGAAATCGTAGCCGCGGAGCGTGTCTTCGTAGACCCGGTCGGTCATCACGCCGGACATCAGGTCGTGGGCATGGTTGAACAGCAACGGCTCCCACGCGCGCCAGAGGATCTCGTCGTCCGCTGGCCGGCCCAGCCAGCGGAGCAGCACGCCCAGTTTCTCGGCGGCGGTGAGCAGCCTTTCGGTGTCCCGCGTCCGCTGCTTCAATTCAATCCGCGAGCTGTACGTGCCCTGAAAGATCGGATTGAAATCCCCACGCACAACCGGCCGATCCGGACGCTCGGCCACGCAGGTTTCGAAATCCGCCGGCACAGCCAGACGCAGTTCGAACGGCGCATCGGCCTGGCGATTGAACTGCTCAACCAACGCCGGCACGTGCTCCTCGGGCTGGCAGACGTCGGCTCCGGCGAGTCCAACTCGGCCGAGTCCCCGGGAGAATGGTCCCAGTGCGTCGAACCGCTGCTGGAAGAAACGCGCAAACGCCGGCAAGTCCGCCGGCGAGCCGTAGGTCACCGCGTAGCTGAGCGGCAGCCAGAAGGCGGGAATCTGCGTACCGTCGAGGCCTTCCCACACGAACTCCGACGGCGTGTTCGGCTCCACCACGCCGCGCTGCGTCCAGAACGACTTGTAGCCGCCCAGCTTCAACAACTGCGGCATCTGCGGATGGTGGCCGAACGCATCCAGCTGCCAGCCGACGGTCACGTCCACGCCCAGCGCCTGGCGGAAGTAGCCCTTGCCGTACAGCACCTGGCGCACGAACGATTCGCCGCCGGGCATGTTCACGTCCGGCATGACGTTCATGCCCCCGACGATCGCCAGCCGGCCTTCCTGGACAAACCTGCGAAAGTCCGGCGCCTCCTCTGGATGCCGCTCCAGGAAGGGCTTCACATAGCAGGCTTGGTCGAGCACAAAGCGATAATTCGGATGAGCCTTCAGCAGTGCCAGCGCCCGCAAGATGTTGGGCAGGCCCATGTCGAGATACTCTTCGCGAGTCTTGAACACCGCTCCTTCCCAATGCGTGTGCGGAATGAAGAAGAAAACGTCCTTGGCGGCATTGGGGGCGGCCGCGGCCGGCTCTCCAGACGTCGCGACGCGACAACAACCGACGGTGGTTACGGCAAACACGACCAACCAGCGCCGCGAGCTGAAAATTGCTGCCATCGTCTTCATCGGTCCACGTCCTCCGCTTGCCATCGGTCCAACGCCCCACTGCCAGAATCAAGTCCTGAACGCGCGCCCGCGCGGCGGCCTGCGGCTCGTTCAGGCCGGAAGCCCCGCGGCAGTCATGACCACACCGTCCTCCCGGGCAACGCGTACGGTCAGGCCCCGCTGCTCCAGCTTCGCCACATCGGCGGCGGCCGTGCCGACGTCCGTGATCACCTCGTCAATCTGCGTGATGTCCAGCACTTTGCACAGCGCCCGCTGATTGAACTTCGAATGATCGACCAGCAGCACCACGCGTGCCGCCTGCTCCACCACGATCTGCTTGATGCGGAATGTGGCCATCGACGACTCGAACGTGCCTTCGTCCGGCAAGAAACCCTTGGTGGAGAGGAACGCAACGTCGACAAACAACCGCCGCGCCGCCTCTTCGGCCGCCGGACCAACAAAGCACGCGGACGCGGCCTCAAACTGCCCGCCGAGACAGAGGATGGTATTGTCCGGCGTGCGCCCCAGTTCCAGGCACGCCAACGCCGAATGGCAGACGACCGTCAGGCCACGCATCTGCCCCGCGAGTTGACGGGCAAGCACAAGGCACGTCGTGCTGCCGTCAAGAAAGACGGTCTGCTGCGGTTTGATCTGCTCCCGGGCCTGCAGCGCAATCTGCTGCTTCTCGTGACGCTGCACGGGCAGCCGCTTTTGGACCGCCGACTCGTACAACTCCTTGGGCGCGTGCGCCGTCTGCACACCGCCCAAGGACTTGATCAGGCTGCCGCGCTGCACCAGCTTGTCGACATCCCGGCGAATCGTCATCTCCGAAACACCGTACAGGCGGGCCAACTCCTGGTAGGAACAGGTGCCCACGGCGTCCACCCGATTCACGATCGCCACCTGTCGTTCCTGCTGGTTCATGCGCCCATGCCCCTCGGCAAATGACCAATCCAGCGGTAAGGGACCCTCGGTCACCCGCACAGAATGAGAGATTATAACGTCCAGGTGTTAATTTACAACAGACTATGTGAGCAATTTCATTGCGCCCGTACCGAAAGCGCATCGCTCGGACCGCATGCAGGAGGCGACCGCGTGCCGCGCGACGGTCAGGCGGGGAGCAGTTCCAGTTTGCGCAGCACGCGCTCCATCAGGGCGATGTTGTTGCGCTGGGCATCCGCGTCCGTCGGGTCCTGCCAGAGCTCGCGCAGTTGTCTCAGGGACGCCGGATGGAGTGCCGCGCGCGGATTGGAGGCACGAGCCCGCCGCAGCTCCAGCAGGACCGAGGCGGCCGCCAGGGTCAGATATGCCCGCGCACACGGGTGTTGCTTGATCGCCGAGGAGGGCACGTCACCCAGAACCGTCTCCGTGCCATACGTGGCCAGGACGGAATACGCCTTGCTCGCCTGGGGGACGTTGTCGACGATCTCGTCCGCCAGGAGGAACATCGGCACATTGAACGTACACGCGGTCCGCGGCACATCGGCCGGCGTGGGAAAGTAGGCCGGCCAGTCCAGCATCTGCTGACGGATATTCTGCGAGTTCATGGTCACGGTGATTATGCCCGGTTCCATCTCCAGCGGCGTCTCGGCACCGTGGAACCCCCAGTGTCCATCCATGCCGATTCCCTTGAGTTGCAGCAGGTAGACGCCGCGTTCCTTCCGCTGCAGGATCGCATCACAGTAGGCGGCCTGCACGTCCCGATCCGTCTCGCCGCCGGTCAGTTCCAGCGGATGGACGTGTGGCAGCGAGCCGCACACGCGGGCCAGCGGGCGATAGAGCTGCTCTTCGAGCAGGTGCCGGAAGGTCGTGGGAAAATGCGGGTCTTCACGGCCGATCGGGTAATCGTCGAACTGAAAGAATTCCGCATCGCGCAAGATACGTTGCAGCGCCGCATCCCGTTGCGTCGCGTCGATCAAGGCCCGATAGAACGGAAAAGCGCTTGGCGCCGCCATCAACCACAAGGCCACCGGCGTGCCGGCCTTCGCCATGGTCGTGAGCCGTCCGATGATGTGTTGAGCCGTAAGTCGGCCCATCACGGCTTCATCCCGCGTGACAAACACGTCCACGCGACCACACCGGAAGTCCGCCACGATCTCACCGCGATCCGAAACGTGCTCCGGGTTCATCGTTCCTTGCTCCTGACTGAGCGTGGCGTCACGAATCCTCACGCGCCGGGTTGAACGTCAGAACACCATGGTACCCGCAGCTGCCGTCGTGTCCACTCGCCGGGGCGTCGGCGCGGCTTCACGCCTCCGGCAAGGGCTCGACCAACGCCCCGGTGATTTCGCCCCGCGCGGCCGCGGGGGCTGCCTGGAGCGTGCCGCGCCCTCATACGGCTGCGCCGCGTCCTCGACGCGCGAGGTATCACCCGCAGTGCGGCGTCCTCAGATGGATCGTCTCCGATGAAAGTGGTTGTCGCAGTAGACGGGGAATGTACGCAGCGCGTACGGGCCGCCGGGCTGCGTGCCGTCGGCAATTTGCGCGAGGATGTCGGTGCGGCGGTGTGTGTCCGTCACCTCCTCGGCTTCCGACACGTGCCAGACCGAATCCGGTGGGTGCTCGAACGGCGTCGCGACGGCACCGCCCCGTTTCTGAGACTACTCGCTGTGAAGGACCGCCGCGCGGTACCCGTCTATCCAGCCAAGCTTCATGCCGGACGTGGAAACGCTCCAACAGCGCAATCAGAACACGACCAGTTCCAGGACCGGTGCGGCGAAACACGCGCACGCGAAACCAGAAGTGAACGCACCAGGCGTTGAACTCGCGGACAACAAGATGTCAAATTGTCCCCAGGAGAGTGCGAGCCGGCCTTGGCCATGCGTGATCCGGAGGTTGACCAGAAATTCACATCGCACGCGGATCGAGGGTTCTCCTGCATGCACCCCCTGACGGCCAGTGTGTTCTTCCATGCCATCGGTGCCGCTGCCGCGGCCTGCTGTTACGTTCCACAAAAGAAAGTCACAGGCTGGTCCTGGCAGTCGTATTGGCTGACCCAGGCGGCGTTCTGCTGGCTGCTGCTGCCGATTGCCGGCGCGTTCCTCACCGTGCCGGACTACTGGCAGGTGCTGCAGTCCGCGCCGCGCGAGGCGATGCTGCGGAGTTTCCTGCTGGGGGCCGCCTACGGCATCGGCGGCACGGCTTTCGGGATGGCAATTCGCTACGTCGGGTTTTCCATTACCTATGCGGCGGCTATTGGCATTTCGACCGTGATGGGCACTGCCTATGCCATCGCGAAAGGTGCCACGACGGTCGCTGACGCCGGCGCGAACATCGATCGGTTTCTCGACAAAGCCGGCGCGGACTGGGTTCTTGTCGGCATCCTGGTCGGCGTGGTGGGCGTCGTAGTCTGCGGCCTGGCCGGGCGTTGGAAAGAGCGTGATCAGCTGTCATCCGACGCTGCCACGCCCCGTAACCGCAACTTGCTCGTGGGCTTCGCACTGTGCACCCTGGCCGGAGTTCTGTCGGCCGTCTACAACATCGCCCTCACCGAGGGCGCGCCGATCGCGAGGTTGGCCGAGAAGTACGCCGAGGGCCACACGGTGTTCGGCATCGGCGCCGCTACCTTTTCCAGCAACGCGATCTACCCGTTCTCCAACTCGGGTGCGTTTCTGACCACGGCGATCTACTGTTTGTTACTCCATGTGCGACAACGCACATGGAGTGAGATCCTCGTGCTGCCCGCAGGCGAAGCGCAGGCCAGCCTGGCAGTCAACTGGACGATGGCCATCCTCACCGGCGTCCTGTGGTACGGGCAGTTTTTCTTCTATGGTTTTGGGCATTTCTACATCCAGAAAGTGGCCGGTTTTGAGCAGGCGTGCTGGGCCATCCACATGATACTGCTGATCCTGCTGGGCACCCTGATCGGGGTCGTTTTCCAGGAGTGGAAATCCTGTCGCGTCCGCACCTATGCGGCGCTCGGTGTGGCGCTCACCCTCTTGATCGTGGCGAAGATCCTGCTCGACTACGGCAATTACCTCGGCACGCTGGCTGCCGCCGCGGAGAACTGAGCCACGACCCGTGCCCGGCGGCGCGCATCGGTCAGCGCACCAAGCGCGACGTAGCCGATGATCTGCGCTCCCCATCGAGCAAGCCGATGGGCGAGCGAAACGTGCGCGCAAGACGGCCCCCCGGTGCTTGTCACCGGGGGGAAGCAGATCATCAGCTACGTGCGGCCATCACCACACTCCGGGCGGCCGAGTCCCTACGCCTCCAACAAATCCGCGCCCCGCCGAGGCCGCCACAGCCGGAGCGCGACAAGCGCGCGCGGCGCGCTGCGTGGCCGATGATCTGCGCTCCCCATCGAGCAGGCCGATGGGCGAGCGAAACGTGCGCGCCGCGGCCCTGCTCGCAACCCGCGGACGCCATGCTTGTGATGGGCGACAGTCCAGGGTTACAATCAGCCGGGCATTTGATTCGGTCCGAGGCGAACAGTCCAGGGTGTGCCGCGTCATGGTCCGATCGCGAATCTGGCAGCTCATAGGTTTCTGTCTCGCCAGCTGTGGGTCGATCTCAGCAGGTGACGATTCCCCACGCGTTTCGATGCCCATGTCGCTGGCGACGTTCTCGGCCGACGAAGGCTGCCAGTGGATGCCGGCCGGCTACGAATTCGAGCGGATTCAGCGCAACGTCCATTACCTTGCTGCCCCTCAACCTGGCGAAGACTGGGCGCGCTGGCTCGAATCCATTCGAGACTACCGTGCTGCCGTCCGCACACGACTGAATGACCCGACGGCGGTCGCCATGGACATGCGGTTCGATGGCGTGCGCGCCTGGACGCGTGTGTCCCGCAGTTGGGCGTGGGCGATCGATCTGACTCCCGGAGAGGAAGTGCAGCTGCGCGGCGAGGCCCGTTGGCTGGAGGGCAATAGCCGACTCTGCCTGGCCTTTGACTGGTTAGACCGAACGGCTGGTGTTGACGGCGCATGGCGGGGCTGGTCTGGCGTGGTGGATACGGCGACGCTGGGGCGTGAGGACGGGTGGCACCCCTTCGAGATCACCGTCGCGGTCCCGCCGTTCGATGCCGCCGCGCACTGGGCGCGGCCCATCTTGGGAATGGACGGGACCTTCGACACGGCGCCCGGCCGAGTGGCGCTGCGCAGGCTGGCACTGTGTGCGGCGAAAACCGACGCGCGAAAACAGAAAAGCGACGAGCTGCGCGCGACGCTGCCTGCGCGGCTCGAGTTCGACGACTCCATTTACGGCCGCGAGGACCAGCAGTGGATGACACGGAATTTCGTGTGCGGCTTTCTGTTCGCTTATGATCGCGCGTTCTGGGATCCGGACAAGCGGGAGTATCGGATTGGGCCCTTGTGCGCCGACGCGGTGCGCGAGTTCGGCGGCTTTGACTCCGTGGTGATCTGGCACGCGTACCCGCGGATTGGTGCAGATCAGCGCAATCAGTTCGATTTCTTCCGCGACATGCCCGGGGGCCTGGAGGGTGTTCGCGGCGCAGTGCGCGAATTCCGTCGCCACGGTGTGCGGGTGTTCCTGCCGTACAATCCATGGGATACGGGTACTGCCCGCGAGACGGACAGCGACGACGACGCGCTGGCCCGGCTCGTCGAGGCCACGCAGGCCGACGGGCTGTTTCTGGACACCATGCTCGCGGCGCCGACGGGTCTGCGGCCGGCGATCGACGCCGTCCGCCCTGGAGTCGCGTTCGAACCGGAGGGCCATCCATCAATCGCCGAGATGCAACAGTGCAGCGCCTCCTGGGCCCAGTCGCTCGCGGCGTACCCGGACATCGGTGTGCTGCATCTCAAGTGGATCGAACCACGACATATGCAGCATCAGATTCGCCGCTGGGACAAGTCTCACCAGGACGAACTGGCCGCGGCCTGGCTCAATGGCAGCGGCATGCTGGTGTGGGAGAACATCTTCGGCTACTGGAACCCTTGGAGTGCTGAAGACCGCGCGACACTGCGCAGGATGGCACCCGTATGGCGACACTTCGCCGACCACTTTGCCCACGGGAACTGGCTGCCCTATTTCCCCACATCGGAACCAGGGACGTACGCTTCGTGCTGGGAACACCACGGGACCCGACTGTGGACCATCGTCCGACCCCACAGTGACGCACCGAGCACGGTTGCCGTTGAGCTCGATGATCGCACAGAAGAGTTCATCGACCTGTGGCAGGGTGTCCCGATTCCACCGACAAAGACCGGCGCGAAGATCCGCCTGGAAGTGCCCCTGACGCGCTACGGCGCGGTCGCGGCTGTTCCGCGCGGCATGTCGGATGAGTCCTTACGGAGGCTCGTCGCGGCGCAGCGGGAAGCGGCGCAGCGGCGTCTACCGACTCCCCAAGAGGATGGCTGGATCCGCGCCAGGAGCGTCATCGACCCGCAGCCTGCACCAGTTCCCGCCGCACGCGAGGAATCCGTTCAGCCGGACATGCTGGCCGTCGACGGCGGCCGGTTCACGTTCACGCTGCGGCACATGCGGCGGGAATGCGGCTGCTATCCCGATCCAGGTGCGCCGCCAGAACAGTGGGACACCTTCCTGATCGGGACACCGCACGATCAACCGTTGGAGCACTGCGTGACGGCCGACGTGGCGAGCTGCCAGGTCGCTGCCGCACCTGTCACCAACGAGCAGTTTGCGGCGTTCCTTCGCGACGCCGGCTACCGGCCGGACGTCCCCGATAATTTCCTGAAACACTGGGGAGGTGATGCCTGCCCCGCGGAGCTGCGGGCACAGCCGGTGGTGTACGTCGACGTCGAGGATGCGCGGGCGTACGCGACGTGGGCGGGCAAGCGACTGCCGAGCGAGTGGGAGTGGCAGCGAGCTGCAACACAGCACGCCGAGGCGTTCCAGCGGGGGGAAGTCTGGGAGTGGACGGAAGGCGTTCGCGACGACGGTCACACGCGTTTCGTCATGCTGCGCGGCGGTTGTCGCTGGAAGGCCGAAGGTTCCATCTGGTATTTCCCGACCGGCCCCCAGCCGATCGACACCCACGCCAAGTTCCTGCTGTTGGCCCCCGGCCTCGATCGCTGTGCGACCATTGGGTTTCGTTGTGCACGCTAAGGAGCAGCGATGCCGTCTTGTCCCGCGCGAAGTCAATCCTCGCTCTGGATACCGGCGACATAACCTTGCGCGCCGGTCTGCACGTTAGCCGCGTTGGCTTCGTCGGTGTCAATGTGCATGGCGAGGGCAAAATTCGGGTCCACGCGCACGCGCACGTCGCCGAAGACGAGTTCGCGGTTGCCGGCCACCCGCACCCGCACAGTGGATTTGTCGCGCACGCCGTAGCGCAGCGCGTCGGCGGGCGTCATGTGAATATGACGCTGCGCGCAGATGACGCCGCGGTCGAGCGTGACGTGGCCGGCCGGGCCTTCGAGCGTGCAGCCGGGCGTGTCCCGGATGTCGCCGGATTCCCGAATGGGGGGATGAATGCCGAGCTTGAACTGCTCGGTCATCGCGATCTCCACCTGAGTCGCCTTGCGCGCCGGTCCCAGCACGCGCACGCGTTCGATCCGGCCTTTCGGTCCGACGATGGCGAGCTTCTCCTGGCAGGCGAACTGGCCGGGCTGGGAGAGGTCGCTCTCGCGGGTGAGCTGGTGTCCTGGACCAAACAGCTTCTCGACGTGTTCCTGGCTCAAGTGGATGTGGTGGGCGGAGACCTCGAGGAGGAACGGCTGGGTCCGCTGGGCTTCCAGGACACGGACGAGGTACGAACGGGTCATGGCTCGCAACGTGGCGCGCGCAATCATCCGCTCCTCGTCCGTTGGAACGACGAGCACGGTAACGCGCGAATCGTCGGTGGAGATGCGGCAGACGTCGTCATTGCCGCGTGCCTCGCGGTTCCGCAGTTCGTCCAGCACGATGCCCATGCATTCGAGACCCTGCAGCGCCAGGGACCGAACGCCTGCGCTGCCCTGTCCGATGCCGCCGGTGAAGAGCAACACATCCAGCCCCCCCATGGCCGCCAGGTAGGCACCGATGTACTTCCGCACGCGGTAACAGAAGGCCTTCAGGGCCACCAGAGCCCGGGGGTGGCCGGCCTCGGCGGCCCGCTCGACCTCGCGCATGTCGCTGGAGATGCCGGAGAGACCGAGCAGACCGCTGCGTTTGTTCAGCAGTTCCTCGACCTGGTCCTCCTCGAGGCCCGCCGTGCGTTGCAGGTAGGCAATCGCCGCCGGGTCGACGTCGCCGCAGCGTGTGCCCATGATGAGACCTTCCCCCGGCGTGAAGCCCATCGAGGTGTCCACCGACCGGCCGTGGTCCACCGCACAGAGCGAGGCGCCGTTGCCGAGGTGGCAGCTGACGATCTCCAGCTCATTCACGCGCCGCTGGAGATGCTGGGCGGCGCGGAGGACCACGTAGGCATGGGAAGACCCGTGGAAGCCGTACCGCCGCACACCCCGCTCCGCGTAATACTCGTACGGCAGGCCGTACAGATAGGCGTAGGACGGCAGCGTGTGGTGGAACGCCGTGTCGAACACGGCGACGTGCGGCACCGCCGGGAACACCTTCCGTGCCTCGCGGATGCCCGCCACGTTGACCGGAATGTGCAGCGGGGCGAGCGGGGCAAGCGCCTCGATGCCCTGGAGCACATCCTCGTCCACCACCACGGCCTCGGAGAACCGTTCACCGCCGTGCACCACGCGGTGCCCCACCACGCTGATGTCGGACGCGTCACGGATCACGCCCGCCTCCGGTGTCACAAGTTCGCGGAGCATCGCCTGGAAGGCGTCGCCGTAATCTCCGGGCGGTAGTGCACGCGTGACGTCGCCGCGTGGCGCGTGATGGACCAGACGCGTGCCACGGGCGCCGATCCGCTCGACCGCGCCGCGCGCCGTATTCAGTTCGTCGACTGTGTCGAAGAAACTGTACTTCAGCGAGGAGGAGCCGGTGTTGATGACGAGGATCTTCTCCGGCCGCTCGCCTTTGAGACGCAAACCGTAAGGATCCTCGCTCTGGCGGAACGCCGCCGCCGCGGTGGCCGGGTCGGCCGCCACCTGCTTGAGACGATCGGCGATGGTACTGGAGATGTGCTGCACCACGCGAGGGTCGGTCATGATGGCGGACTGAAAGACGGCGACTGGAATCCGCAGCACGCGGCAGGGAGTCAGGGCGATGACGTCAGCCAGCGTTTTGTCGCCGGTCATCAACGCCAACTCGCCAAACGTATCGCCGGCCTGGAATCGCCCGATGACCTGACGCTCGCCACCATCACCCAGGACGGAAGCCGCCAGGTCGCCCTCGAGCAGCACGCCCAGGAAGCCGGCCTCCTCACCGAATTCCACGACGGCTTCGTTGACTTCGTACGAGGCGACACGCGACTCCTTCACCAGCTGGGCAAGACGCTCATCGGAAAAATGCTGGAAGAGGCCCACTCGCTGCTTCAGGAAGTCGGTGAGTTGAGGAGGTGTCATTGTGCGGTTCTTCCGGGTTACGATCGCTTCGACATCCTCGGCAGATATCCTGCCTGCGGACCGTGTTATCGGGGTGCGGGCGACAGCCACGCGCGAGTTGGTTTCACGGTTAGCCCAGGCGCATGAATTCGAGACGGTGATTGGCCTCGGGTCGTGCTTGCGACGGGCCGGCCACCAACATGGCCACGTGGCCGGCCACCTGGTGCTCCCGCAGCCAGTGTCGGGCGAAATCGCACCAGTCCTCCGGTTCGGTGGTCAACGCGACCGGGTGCACGCCGTAGGCAAAGGCTAATCCCTGGCAGACGGTCGCGTCTCGGCTCAACGCGACAATCCACACCGGCGGGTTGAACCGGGAAATCATGCGCGCCGTGGTCCCGGTGCGTGTGGGGACGAAGATCGCGGCGCAGGGCACGGTCTCCAACGCGTTCTCGACGACGGAGGCAATGGCCTCCGCCGACGTCGTGGGCGGGGTTTGACGGATGGTCCCCCACAGGTCGTTGAGCCGCGTCGGCGGCCGGTGCGCTTCCGTGTACGCCGCGATCTTGGCCAGCATGGTCACGGCTTCCTCGGGATACTTGCCCATCGCCGACTCGCCGGAGAGCATGACGCAGTCGGTTCCGTCCAGGATGGCGTTGGCCACGTCCGTCGCCTCGGCGCGCGTGGGGAGTCGGTTGTTGGTCATGGATTCGAGCATCTGCGTGGCGGTGATCACGGGCTTGCCGGCGAGGCTGGCCTTGGCGATGAGTTGTTTCTGCAGGATGGCCATTTCCTCGATCGGCACTTCCACGCCGAGGTCGCCGCGGGCCACCATGACGCCGTCCGTCGCCTGGAGGATCTCGTCATAGTGCCGCAGCGCATCGGCACGCTCGATCTTCGCGATGACAAAGGGCTGTTTGCCAACGGCCTCGGCGGCGGCACGCACGGCTGCGATGTCCGCCGCCGTTTCCACGAACGACTGACTCACCGCGTCCACGCCGTGGGTGAGCGCGAATTCCAGGCAGGCGCGGTCGTGATCGGTAAACGCGCTGATGCCCAGGTCGATGCCCGGCAGGTTGAGGCCTTTCCTGGAGCGCAGCTCGCCGCCCACCGCGACGGTGCAGTGCACGTCACTCCCCGCCACGCGTTCGACCACCAGTTGCACCAGCCCGTCGTTGAGGAAGAGCCGGTGGCCCGGCCTGACGACCTGGGGCAGCCGTGCGAAGCTCATCGCCACCCGCTGCGAGCTGCCCACGATGTCCTCGCTGGTCAACGTGAAGCGCTCACCCGGAAGCAACTGGATCGGCTCCGGGTCGATCATCCCTACGCGCATCTTGGGGCCGGGCAGGTCGGCCATGATGGCCACGCGTTGGCCCGTGGCCCGCTCGGCATCGCGGATCCGCGTGATGCGTTCGGCGTGCCCGGTGAAGTCGCCGTGCGAGAAGTTGAGCCTCGCCACACTCAGCCCCGCACGAATGAGTCGCTGCAGCATCTCCGGCGACTCCGAGGCAGGCCCGATCGTGGCGACGATTTTGGTCTTGTGGTTTGGCAGTGACATGGTCGATCTCAGGTTAGACGCGCTCGGCCCTCGACCCCCGCGCTGGCTTCACGCCGCTCGCATCGTGGGCGGATGATCCTTGGAGCCGATCCGAACACCTTGTCGTGGGACCGACCTCCTGGTCCGTCGCGAGGTTTTCGGGCAGGCAGTCCGTCCGACACGTGCCGATTCGATTCCGCTCGGATACGCTCCGCGCGGCAACCTGCCCATGTTAGCAAAGTGGGCCGGTGCCCGGCCACTCCGCGTGCCGAATTCGCTCTGGTACATCTCCGTGTCTTTTGCGCGAAAACATCGCGGGGCGGCTGCAAAGGCTCCCCTGGGCGTCTCGCGTCCTGGGATGGCCGAGCGACCAGACTCCCCGGCGGTGCGGCCAAGCGCGCGTCATTTGCCGTCGTACTGCGTTAGGCCTTCACCATGTTAACGCCGCACGGTGTAGACCGCCGCTTGCCAGGCGCGCATGTCCAGGTACAGGCCACCCGAGTCCAGCTCGTTGCCGTCGCGTTGATACACGTCGGAACTGAGTAGATCTTCCAGCTGCCAGAGGCTGTGCGTGAGTTTGGAGCACGGCAACCGCAAGCGGCACTGACTCTGGTGCGGGGCATAATTCACGGCTACGAGCAGATACTCGTCGCACTGTCCCTGCCAGGCAAATGCGATGAAGCTGTCGTGCGTCCAGTTCCCGTCCCAGGCGGGTGTGCATTCGAGCAACTGCCATTGGCCCTGGCGAAGGACCGGTCGGCGAAGAATCGCCAGCAACCGGTCGTAGTACTGGACGAGTTGCTGGTCGACCGGCTCGTGCGGTCCGCGGACCAGGTGCGGCGAGATCCGTTTCCTGCGGCCCTCGAACTGGCCCTGATGGAAGAAACGCAGTCCGGGCGACAGATACGTGACGACCGCCGCGGCGTGATGAACTTCCGGCGTGAACGTGGCGGCCGCCCGTGGTTCGTCGTGGTTCTCCAGGAACCGGGCGAGTTTGTCTTGGTAGTCGAGTCCCGCGTAGAAATGCTCGCGCACGGGCCGGGCATACCCTTCCCGGAGTCGATCGTACAGGCGTTTGTCGTAAGCGTAGTCGAAGCCCTGGTGCTGCAGTTCCCACTCCAGATCCCAGTAAACTTCGGCCATGAACACGAAGCCGGGCACGCGTTCCCGCACCCGCTGGGTTGCCGTCGGCCAGAAGAGCGGCGCGCGCTGGCCCCAGGTGCACTGAAAGACGTCAGGCAACAGCAGCATGGCCATATCACAACGCACCCCGTCACATTGTCCGGCAATCTGCAACAGCTGGCCGATCATCGCTTCTTGCAGGGCGGAGTTGGCATAGTTGAGCTGCAGCGTGTCGGGCCAACCGGCGAAATAGGGATCACGGCCGTAGGCGAGAATCAGATCGCCTTCCGGACGTTGTACCCGGGTGTAGTTCTGCGGTGCCTGGGCGAGGTCGTGTTCCGTGCCCTGCACAAAATAGTCCGGGTGATCTTCGATCCAGGGATGACCGAGCCCCATGTGATTGGGGACAAAGTCCAACATCAGTCTGAGCCCTCGCTGGCGGAGCCGCACGCGCAGCCGGGCCAGGGCCTCATCGCCACCCAGCGCCTGATGGACGGTGTAGCCGGTAATCGCGAACCCCGAACCGCCGATGTCCTCCTCGCGCAGATCCGGGAGTGTCTCCTGAAACTCGTGACGCCACTCGGGATGGCGGCGTGACACCTGCTGCGCACCCGGGCCGGTCTGCCAGACGCTCAACAGCCAGATCCAGTCGAACCCCCGTTCGGCCAGGCGATCCAACTCCGCGTCTGGAATGTCGTCCAGAGTCGCGGGCCGGCCCAGCGTGCCGGACAAGTCGGTCAACCAGACGCGGGTGTTAAGCTGGTACAGCGAGGGGTACTGAGGATCTGTCATGGGATCGCTCTCACTCTGCGCCTGTCCGAAAACCTCCTTACGGACGGGGAGGTCCGTCCCACGGCGAGGCATTCGAGCCGGCACTAAGTACAGCATAGGCGCTGCATGTCAGCGTGTTTCGCTCGTGCGCCGAAATGTCGCCATTTTCCCGCGCGAAAACTCGCGTGCTGAGGCCGATTGAGGACGTCACGAACATAGCGATTGTGTCCCCTGTCATGGAGCGGCACGTGCCCGCCGCTCAGATTGTCTCGGCCCCAGGGCACCCAGCCGGGTTACTGGCTCCCCGCACGTGGGGTCAAGAAATCCTGGCGTTCGGCAGATCCGTCACGACCGGGCACTTCTGCGTCGAGCTGTTTCATTGCTGGCCAGCATCTCGCCGCCGCGAATATCTCTGTGCGGTAGAGTTGTGCCGCCAAGGGCGCTCCGCGGGCACGAGGCCCCCGCGCGAGGCGTCGGGGGCATGATCCGAGTCACTTGCCGCGTTTCGAGTCACACGATGCCGCCGACGGGGATCGCACCACTGGAATCCTTGCCCGCTGTCAGCACAGGGACGGGGGATGGCAGCGCGCCGCTGGCGCCCAGCCCACCAGTCAACGAGCCGGCCGCACCCGACCGGAACACGGCGCCGGCTCCGATGGTCGTCGATGCCCAGACCGATCAGCTCCTGGTGGCGCGGCGCCTGGGTACCGCGGCGGGGCTGTTCATGGCCTTGCGCTGCAAGTACAGCCCGACTGCGGATCACGCCTTGCAGGTGGCGCTGATGTGTTCCGCCTGGGCACAAGAACTGGGCGTGAGCGCCGAGGAACGCGAGACGATTGAAATTGCGGCGCTCTTGCATGACCTGTGGCTGATCGGCGTCCCGGACCGCATTCTCCACAAGCCGGCTGGCTTGGATGCCGAGGAGGTCGAAGTCCTGCGGCAGTGTCGGCGGGCCGGCGGGGACATGCTGCGGGCCAGCGGGGCCGCGGCCAGCCTCCTGCAGACCGTCGACTGCACAGCCGCCTGGTTTGACGGTTCCTATAGCGAAGGTCGGCCGGTCGGGCACGAGATTCCGCGCGGCGCGCGGATGATCGCCATCGTGGAAGCGTTCCAGTCGATGACCACCGATCGCATCTTCCGCCCCGCGTGCTCCAAGGAGCGGGCGTTGGCCGAGTTGGTGCGATGCGCCGGCACGCAGTTCGACCCGGAGTTGGTGGAGCAGTTCGCCGATCTGGCGATGCGTGACCAGTCGCAGCTGTACCGGCAGCAAGCCACGCGCTGGCTGCAGGAACTTCCTTCGCAACCGGTCCACGCACTGTGGAGCCATGACTGGTCGGTGCCGGACGCAACGAACATGCACGTGGCCGCCTATTTTCAGGCCAAGATTCTCGACAACACCCGCGACTGTGTCGTGCTGGTGGACCCCGCCCTGCACGTGATCGGCTGGAATCGCCGTACCGAACAGCTCACGGGCATTGTGGCCGAGAGCATCATTGGGCGCGTGTGGACCCCGGAGATCGTGACGCTGCGCGACGTGGAGGGACGGCTGGTCGACCAGCGCCGCTGCCCGCTGCGGCGGGCGGTCGCCACTTGCTTGCAGGCGCTGGATCGCTACAGCTTCACCACGTGCCGTGGCGGCCGCATCACGGTCGACGTGCAGACCATTCCGGTGCTGAATCAGAAGGGTGCCCTGCTGGGCGCAGCGATGTTGATGCGCGACGTGTCGTCCGAACGGTCGCTGCAGGAGTTGTGCGAGAATCTTCACACGCGCGCCACGAAGGACCCGTTGACCGGCGCGGCTAACCGCAGCGAATTGGAGCACGTGCAGGCCCAGTTGCTCGACGACTATCGCAAGCATGGCACGCCGGTAAGTGTCATGATCTGCGACCTGGATCATTTCAAGGCGATCAACGACCGGTTTGGCCACCAGGCGGGCGATGAAGTACTGGTGAAAACGGCGGCGGTGCTCCAGGACCACGCGCGGCCCGGTGACCTGGTCGCCCGCTACGGCGGCGAAGAATTCGTGCTGGTCTGTGCCGCGTGCGGTATCGCCGCTGCCACGCGCCGCGCCGAACTGATCCGCGACCGGTTGAGCGAGGTCGAGCACTGGGCGCTGGGGGGACGCTGTGCGACGGCCAGCATCGGTGTCACGCAGGCGCAGCCGGGCGACACGGTCGATACGCTGCTGCGGCGCGCCGATCGAGCGCTCTACCAAGCGAAAAATGCCGGGAGAAACCAGGTGATCCAGTTGGGAGGAGGGGCCACCGACGAGGAGCCGGTCCGGCGCTGGGCGTTCTGGAAACGCGGCGGCACGCAGCGTGCCGAAGCACTGGTCGAGCAGGACATGCTGGTGCCGGGCCCGCTCAAGTTCGTCTGGGAGAAGCTCCGTGGGTTTGTCGCCGATCAGCAGGCGGCGGTCACTGAGACGCGCGAGGGCACGCTGGAGCTCGCGCTGTCGTCCCTGCTGCCGACACAGCGCTGCAAGGGCGACCTGTCCTGCACGTTCTTGGTGACGATCCAGTTTTCCGCGGGATGCAGCGCTGTGGAGCACCCGGGCGGCGCGGCCACCGGCGAACCCGAGGAAATCCGCCTGCACGTCAAGGTGGCGGTCGACAAGTTACCCGCCCACGCACGCCGCGAGATCCTGGCCCGCGCCCGCGAAATCACGGCCAGTTTCCGGGCCTATCTGATGGCCCGGACCGTGTCTCCACTCGCGCCCGACGTCCTGCTGCAGCAAAACCAGAGTCTCCTGCTCCCCGCCTGGACTCCCAAGTAGCCGGCTCGGGCCGTATGCTGATACCGGCGACGTGGCCGGTCCGCGGAGCGGTTCGCTGTGGCGTGAACCACCTGCCGGTCGTCCGTGTGGGCGCCACATCACGTCGCGCATCGCGATCGCGCATGGCGGAGGTTCGAGCTCGTGAAAAACACGTTCGTCTCGGTCGTCTCGTTGCTGACGTTGGCGTGGTTCGGCGGTGCTGTGGCGGCAACCGAGCCGGAGCGGGCAGGCGCGCAGGCGGACGTTCCCGTGGCCGTCGGCAGTTTCCCGCAGGAGGTCCGCACGTTCTACGGGACCGCCGAGGGATTGCCCAGCGCGGATGTGCTGGATGTGTCGGTGGGTCCCGACGGCGTGGTGTATGCCGCGACAACGCAGGGTCTGGCGACCCTCCAGGACGGGACGGTGCGGGTCTGGAAGGCCACGCAGGGTCACGTCGTCTCGAGCGTGGCGGTAACGACCGCGGGACAGGTGTTTGCCGTGGTCGGTGACCGGGTTCAGCAGCTGTCGCTGGACGCAACATCCGCCAAGGTGCTGGACAGTCCCGACCTGCGGACGCCGTCGCTGCGGGTCCTGGCGGCCGGCCCTGTCCTGCTGGTGTGTGCCGGGGGGCGCGTTCAGGCCTGGGATGTGTCGCCGCTGGGGCAACGGACGGCACGCCGGCAGTGGTCGGTCCCGGGGAAGACGCTGTGTGCGGCCTGGCAGGGGCAGCAGGTGGCCATCGGCAGCGATCAGGGGCTGACGGTCAGCCGCGGCGAGACGCTCGAAGGCGTGTTTCCGGCTTGTGGCAACCGGCGGTGGGCTCCGGCGCCGGTACGCGGCGTCACGTTCGACCGCCGCGGACGCCTGTGGGCAGTGAGCCCGCAAGGCGTGATGTGCTATGACAAGGAGTGGACACTCTATGCAGGTCCGGACGGGTTGCCCTGCAGCGACCTGACAAGCCTCGCCGCCACCGAGGACGGCGCGATCTGGCTGGGTACTAGCCGCGGTGCGATCCGCTTTGACGGCCAGGAGTGGTACTACCGGCAAGGTCGGCGCTGGCTGCCCGATGACCGCGTGCGTGCCGTCGCCGCCGATGCGCAGGGTGGTGCCTGGGTCGCCACGGCGGGTGGCCTGGCCCACCTTCACTTCCTGCCGATGACGCTGGCGGACAAGGCGAAGTTCTTTGAAGAGGAGATCGACAAGTATCACCGCCGTACCGAGTGGGGATACGTGCTGGACGTCGCCGTGGCCACACCCGGTCAGAAGATGGACGTGCGTCAGAGCGACAGCGACAACGACGGCCTGTGGACCAGCATGTACGGGGCGGGCGAATGTTTCGCGTACGCGGCCACGCGCGATCCGGCCGCGCGACGACGCGCTCAGCAGGCCTTCGAAGCGCTCCGTTTTCTGCAGCGCGCACCGGCCGGGTCCCCGCAGGAACCGCCGGCCGGCTTCGTGGCGCGGACCGTGATTCCCACGACCGAGCCGGATCCGAACTTGCGGCCGGCTTACACGCTGCAAGGCCAGATCCAGAATCAGGCCCGCGATGCGCTCTGGCGCGCGTACGAGCCGCGCTGGCCCCGCTCCCAGGACGGGAAGTATTTCTGGAAAAGTGACACCAGCTCGGATGAACTCGATGGTCACTACTACTTCTACCCACTGTACTACGATCTCGTCGCGGAGAGCGAGGAAGAGAAGGCCGCCGTGCGGGATGTGGTGCGGCAGCTGACGGACCACCTGCTCGCCCATAACTATCGGCTCGTCGACCACGCCGGCGTCACGCGCTGGGGGGACTATAGCCCGGAAACCCTCAACGCGGATCCGTTGTGGTTCAACGAACGCGGCTTGAAGTCCATCAGCATGCTGGCGTACCTGAACGTCGCGCACCACATGACCGGTGATGAGAAGTACCGTGAACACAGTCGCCGTCTGCGGGAGGACCACCACTACCTGCAGAATGCGCTGTGGGGCGAGTACCAGCGTGGCATCGGTTCGGGCAACCAGTCGGATGACGAGATGTTCATGATGTGCTACTACAATCTCATCAAGTACGAACCGGACCCGACGCTGAAGTCATGGTATCTGGTGTCGTTTGCCAACTGGTGGCGACTGGAAGAACCGGAAATGAACCCACTGTTCAATTTCAGTTTCGCTGCGCTGGCCAGGGGGCAGAGTGTGACCATCCAGTGGGGCACCTTCGATCTCTCACCCTGGCCGAGTTGGCTGGCGGACTCGATCGCCACACTCAAGCGGTTCCCTCTGGATCGTTTCAACTGGGCCCATCAGAACAGCCACCGCGAGGACCTTGTGGGGCTGCCTGTGCAGGGCGCGGACGCGTTGGATGACCCAGGTACGCGCCGCCGGGGGTATCGGGTCAATGGCAAGGTGGTGCCGGTCGATGAACGCCATTTCAACCACTGGAATCACGATCCCTGGACACTCGATTCGGGTGGAGATGGCCGTGGGCTGGCCGACGGCGCCGTCTACACGCTGGCCTACTATCTGGGACTGTATCACGGGTTCATTGCCGTCGACGCCGCCGCATCGCCATGAAGCGTAACCGTTCACAGGGCGGCGCCATGTTAGCCGCGATTTGGCCCAGAGAGTCGCCTTTCGCTCCTATGTGGCGCTACTTTCGCGGAGCGAAAGGCGACTTTGGCGGCCCGTGAACGGTTACCATGAAGCCGCATAGGCCGCGATTCGTATCTCTGAAATGGTTCAGGCCCCCGCGCTGTTGCCTGTCGAGCCTTGCTCCTGCAACCTGCGAAATAAGCGTTCTTCAATGCCCGAAAAGACCCAGTTTCGGTAGGCGGCGTAGGAATCGTGTCCAGATCGCAAAGCGTCCAGGCAGTTGCTCAGTAACGAACGCCCGGGAGCGTCTCGGCCCTCGGGCTCGTGCCACGCGCCGGGTTGCGGCGAGGTGCCGGGGGCGCGGTCCGATTGCGGCAGGTGCTTGTTCGCCAGCATGACGCCACAGCAGTACACGGCCAGCAGCAGCAGCAACGTAATCCACGCCAGTGCCCGCATGCTCGAAGTCATAAAACGCCTGTCCCGAATGCCGTTAAAGGCAAGATGCGCCAGAGGTTGAGACCGTGATCCGGTAGCCCGCGCGGGCAGTGTCGGCGACTGACGCAATCACCCGGCGCACCCCGCGCGACCGGGCCGGAGGTAATGGTTACCGTGATAGGCGATCTTCTTGCCGTCATGGCCGTCCGTTCTCCACGCCGAGCCGGGAGGACAAACCGCCGGCACCCGGTGCGGACCTGTGTGCCGCGCGCGATTCCTGCGCAAGCCAGCCTCTATTCGTCGCGCAGGCGCAGATCTTGGAACGTGTGGGCGCGGTGCCGCGAGGCGTGGAAAAGAAAGGGTCGGTGCCGCCGTTTGGCTCGCCCGCTGCCCGATGTGGTATACTCGCGGGAGGCGACAGGTCATCGGAGGGAGACACGCACGTGAGTCTGAACATGCCGTGCCGTCATTCACGCCGCAGGTTTCTCGCCAACGCCGGGGCCGTGCTGGGTGGCGCAAGCTGGGTTTGGGCAACGCGTGGGGTTTCCGACGAGTCGGTACGGGCGTCGCACCCGGACATCGAGGTCCTGCGGCGGGCCGTCGTCGACGCACCGGTCCGTGTTGCGCGCCACCGCGGCGAGACGTTTACGCGGGTGTTCCAACAGTACGACAGCGATCCCTGGGTGCTCCGCAAGGCACGGGCGCTGAGGGAGTACTTTCTGACCGTGCCGCTGTACGTCCGCGAGCATGATCTCATCGCGGGTTCGCTCACCGAGTCTCCGGGAGCGATGCCCGTGATGGCGGAGCTGGGCATTGCCGAGAACGGCATTTACACCAGCGAACGTCCCGACCGCCGCGGCTACCTGGAGGGACAGGTTTCCGCGGAGGTCCGGGAGTACTGGAAGAACCACAACATGTGGGGACAGCACCGCACGGAGATTCTCGGACAAGATCCGTACGCCAGTTCCAGTCAGGTACCGCGCAACCTGCACTACAAGTTTCTGTCGAACCAGGGGCATTTGAGTCCGAGTTATGGTGAGGTGCTGCAGGTCGGACTGGGCGGGATGTGCGCGAAGGTCCGTACCGCGCGTCAATCGCAGACGCGCGCGACGGCAGACCAGCTGGCGTTCTGGGAGGCGGCGGAGCAGGTGCTCACGGGCCTGTCCGAGTGGATCGGCCGCTATCGGGATGATCTCTCGCAGCAGGCCGATCGTTGTGGCGACGCCCGCCGGGCGGAGGCTCTGCGCGAGATGGCGCGGATTGCGGCGCAGGTGATGACCGAGCCACCCGGTTCCTTTCGCGAAGCCCTCCAGCTGCTCTGGTTTATCCATCAGGCGATCCACATTGAGGGCCACGGCTATTCCTGCACACCCGATCGACCAGATCAACTCCTCTGGCCGTATTACGCCGCCGATCGCGCGGCGGGCCGCCTCACGGACGCGGACGTCGTGCGGTTGACGGAGAATCTGGTGCTCAAGATGTACGATAACGGCTTCTGGGGGAGCGAGCACCATCTGACGCAAGGGCTGTGCCTGGGTGGCTCCACGCCGGAGGGAGAGGATCTGACGAACCGCTTGAGTTTCCTGATGCTCGCAGGCGCCACCAATCTCGCGTTGCCTGAGCCGCTGGTGTGGGTCCGCTGGCACCCGGCACTGGACCCGCAGTTCTTCGATGACTGCCTGGCGCGACTGGCCCACAGCACTTGTTTCCCGATGTACTGGAACGATGTGGCGGTATCGGAGGCATTGATCGCGTTGGGCATCGCCCGCGACGACGCCTTCGCGTATGTCCCGGTGGGCTGCAACGAGCTGGCCATCCCCGGCCAGATGTACTTCAACCCCGGTGCGCATGCGGCGTACCTGCCGGCGATCGAGGCGGCGCTGACCGACGGGCGCGGCTACCAGGGTCAGTGGCAGTGGCGCGACGTGGCGCCGCCGGCCCGCGAACTGCTCTCCTTCGACCAGTTTGCCGCCGCGGTGGGGGCGTACCTGCGCCGCGGGATCGAACAGTCCTATGCGGTGGAGTGTCAGATGCTCGCGGCGCAGATGCGGTGGGGCCAGACGCCGCTGACGTCGTGTTTCTTCCCGGGGTGTCTGGAGCGAGGAAGCGATCTGACGGCGGGCACGAGGTACAACATCCTGACGTGCGGCGGTATCGCCTTTGCCAACGCGGTCGATAGCCTCGCCGCCATTCGTCACACGGTATACGATCGGCGGGAAGCCACGCTGGCCGACGTCTCCACCGCATGCGCCGCGAACTATGTCGGCCACGAGCGTCTGCACGCCCAATTGCTGGCGGCGCCCAAGCACGGCAACGACCGGCCCGAGCTGGAGGACATCATTGCGCTGGTGGAACGGCTTCGCGATGATCCGGTCAAGGAGCTCTGCCGCGACCCGCGCGACGGCACGCCGATGGGCAACGGGCATGTGGTCCGTTCGGGCGCCGTCACAGGCGGCCTCACCACGCCCGCCACACCGGACGGACGCCTGGCCGGCACGCCGCTGGCCAGTTCCATCGCCGCGGCGGTCGGCTGCGAACGCAGCGGGCCGACGGCCGTGCTCAATTCCGTCTGCCAGCTTAATGGGCCGCAGAGCTGGCAATGCGGTTACCAGGTGAATCTGCGTTTCCACGCGGGCATGGTGCAAGACGAGGCGGCACGTCGGAACCTGCAGGCCATGCTCAACGTCTATTTTGCCCGCGGCGGTCAGGAACTGCAGATCAATGTGGTGAGCACGCAGACGCTGCGCGCCGCACAACAACACCCCGAGCTCTACCGCGATCTCGTGGTACGCATCGCCGGATTCAGCGAGTTCTTCGTGCGTCTCACGCCCGAGATGCAGGAAGACATCATCGCCCGCACGGAACATCAGTGAGGTGCGCGGATGATCACAGGTCGGATCTTCGACATCCAGCGCTTCTCGATCCACGACGGGCCCGGCATCCGCACCACCGTGTTTCTGCAGGGCTGTCCGCTCAACTGCCTGTGGTGTGGCAATCCGGAGAGCATCAGCCCACAGCCCGTACTCTCGTACGAGGCAGAGCGGTGCATTCGGTGTGGGGAATGCGTACCGGTCTGTCCGGAACGCGCGCTCACATTGCCTCGCGCCGGTCCGGCGGTGTTAAGTCGCCCGCGCTGTACGGTCTGCGGTCAGTGCATCGCGGTTTGTGCGCCGCACGCCCTGGAACTCGTTGGGGAGCTGCGCTCAGTGCCGGATGTCCTGCAAGTCGTGCTGCGCGACCGCGATTACTATCAGGCGTCGGGCGGTGGCCTGACGCTTTCGGGTGGGGAGCCGCTGTTCCAGCCCGCCTTCGCCGCTGCGCTGCTGGAGGCCGCTCAACAGCAAGACCTGCACTGCTGCATCGAAACATCGGGCTACGCTCCCTGGGGGGCGTTGGCTGACTTGCTGCCGCTGGTGGACCTCTGGCTGTACGACTACAAGGAAACCGACTCCGTCAAGCACGAAGCGTTCACCGGCAAGCCCAATCGGTTGATCGTGGAGAACCTCGAACGGCTGCACGCGGCAGGGGCCACGATCCGGCTGCGCTGCCCGATGATCCCGCAGCACAACGCGCGGACCGAACACCTGGAGGGCATCGTGGCACTCAGCCGCCGGCTGCCGAACCTGACGGGGGTCGAGCTGCTACCCTATTACGACTATTGGCGCGCCAAGCTGCCGCGATTCGGGCTCACGGCCCGGCTGAGCGACTCCGTCCGCGCACCGGACGCACCGACTGTGCGCTCCTGGCAGCAGTTCCTCCGCGACCGCGGCGTGAACATCGTGGGCGGATGAGCGCACGGCTTTCAAGGCACCGGCGGGCTACTCGTGGGCCGGCGGCGGCTCGGCGTTTGAACCAGACGCGGGAATCTCACTTGTCAGTCTGCGGCGCAGCGTCGGCGCGGGTCGGCGGCCGTCCAGCAGGTGCCGAATCGCCAGGTACGGATGGCGCCAGAGCATACGCGGCCCGGCGTATCGCATCACCGCGCGAATCTGCTCGCGGCGGTCCGTCCGGTAACAGTGCACCGGACAATGGGCGCACGTCGGCTTGTCCGCGCCGAAGGGACAACGATCCAGTCGACACATGGCATACGCGTGGAGCTCCCTGCACGCGGCGCAGAGCGCCGATCCGCCGCCGTGGTGGTGGCGACAATACATGCGCAACATCGCTGTAACCGTCTGACGCTCGCGCGCTACGCGCGGCGCGTCATCTGTGCAGTCTCTCGCGTCTGCGCAGTTCATCGTCAACCCTGACCAAGTCCCCCACCGATCTGATTTTCCCCGGCACCACCGACGTGGCTGGAAGACTGTACGTCAAAATGACGGTCGCGGTTCGCGTAGCCGGCCAGCTCGTTGCTATCTCCTCACACGCCGCCGACCCTGTGTCGGCGGTCCATTGGACTGGTGAGCTACAGGAAAGCGGGAGATGCGGAAACGTTCCCCGCCGACCCTGCGTCGGCGGTTCATTGGACTGGTGAGCTACGAGGGAGCTGCACGCGAAAACTCTTCTCCCCGCCGACCCTGCGTCTAATGGCATCAGGATAGGGCGCAACTACTTGGTGCAAAATGATATAGACACAAAAACGGCCTCCTGCTTTGATTCCGGTTCGTGTCAGAACAGAAT
>JALOQX010000460.1 GCA_025459265.1 Pirellulaceae bacterium
GCCGTTGTTGTTGAACTGAAGGTTGGCGCCACCGGCGACCAGTTCGGCGCCGTTGCTGCGCACCCGCACGAAATACGTTCCGACGCTGGCGCCAATCTCGGGCAGGATCACGCGCATGCCAGGATCGCGGAAGTTGTGCGTGAAGAACTCACCCACCAGCAGTGGATTGGGATTCAAGGATTGGGCGATGCCCGACAGCTGGTCGTTGCGAATCGACTGGCCCAGTACGTTCCCGTCTTCGTCGATCAATTCCAGCACGGCGTCCAACGCACTGCCGGTGCGGTCCAGATCCAACCAGACTTCGGTCCCCGGCGTGGCATTGAACGCGTAGATGTCCTGGTCGCGGGTATTGTCCAAGCTAATGTACCCGTGCACCTCGAAGCCCAGCCGGCGCGCTTCATCACCACCCTTCTCATCCGGCGACAGCGTGCCCAGCAACTGGGCCTTGATCGGCGTGTTGTTCAGGTCGCGGCCCTGGCTGAACGCCGGCTCGATCTCGTTGATGGTCGCCACGTTCCGGTCGTTGCTGTAACGGTCCAAGCGGATGCTGCGCCAATTGCCCGCACTCGGCCCCGTAGCGCCCGGCACGGTCCTGTATTGCGGTTGACCGTCCGGCGTCAATCCGGCGCCGACGGTGCTGTCGTACAACGAGGTAAACACGACCGGGTGCCCGACGCTGCCCAGGATGTGCAGCGAATTTCCCATGCGGTCGACGATGTCCAGCGGCTTGCCGTTGACCGTGAAGCCGGCGTTGGCGCCCAGCAGTTTGATCACCAGGCTCTCGTTCTCACTGCTCTGCAGCCGCAGGCCGCCGTAGGTATGGTAGTTGTCGCTCAGGGCGATCTCGCCACGAACTACGTGCACGATGTCGGTATCGTCCCAGATGCCCATCGTGGTCAGAACTTCGGGACCCACCTCCAGACCATTTACCGCGTTGTCGCTCATCCGGTTCAACCGCACCAGCGGTCCGCGGTTGTCAGCGAACTGAGTATAGGCATCGGCGAACCCCGTCGCTCGGCCGCGGTCCGGCTGGACCACGTGGTTCAACGAGTTGGCGTTCATCCACAGCACGCTCCCCGCATTGTTTTGGAACACGTTGTCGACAATGGTCGGCTGAGCCCCCAGCACGTAGATCGTCGTGGCGGTGTTGTCGCCGCGGCCGTTGCGAGCGGTCCAACCGGCCCCCGTGGGCGGCTGGTCGTATTGCCAACCGCCTGCCCCGGATGCTGCGCCGCCTGTTCCCGAGCCGCCCGACGTACCCGATCCGCTGTCCCCAAATCCCTCGCCTTCTCCGCCGCCAGTGCCGCCCGGCGTCGTCCGGCCATTGGCGTTGTTTTCGAAAGTCGAATTGGCGATGCGGACGTCAGCTTGGTGGATTTCCACGGCGTTGAAGTGGGCAAAGCCGCCCTCGATCGGCGTCTCGCCACCACCGTAGGTCAACAGCACATGGTCGACGCTGCCCCGCGATACGTGGTTGAACATCAACCCACCCCAGTCGCCCGGGCGCGGGACACTGATGGCCGCCGCACCAACCCCATCGTTATTGCTGTCGAACGTGCCGCCCATCCCATAACGGTCGTCCGCCACCGACGTGAAAATGATCGGATATCCCGGCAGGCCCTCGGCGATCAGGTTCGCTACCCCGCGCCGAGCTTCGATGCGGGCGTCCTTCAACTTGACGACCAGCCCCGGATCGATCCGCAGACGTCCGCTGAAGTCCGGGTTGGCATTGACCGGTCCGCCGGCGTTGCCCGTGATCACCAGATTCTCCGCGATCACGTGGACAATGTCCGTGTCGTCGAAGCGGGCATGCACGTCTAGGGTATCCAGCGGCACCCCGTCCGCGGTCTCGATGCGGATGAACAGACCGTTGACCGAGTTCTGCGTGAGCTTGTTGCCGCGCACGAGCGGGCCGATCCGGTCGAGCGAATCGTCGAAGCTGTTCGGATTGGCCGAAATCGCCGCATCGGCGCTGAATTGGAAGGTATTGAAGAGGATCGACGGCCGAGCCGTTTCGAGATGGATCGGCGCGAAGGTCTTGGTGACCGCGCCGACGCGGACACCGCCGCCGCCATGCTGGAACTCGGACTGAGCGACCCAGCTGACGAAAATCCCCTGGCCCTCCTGATCCGAATCGTTGCGGAAGACGAGCCCACCCCAGTCCCCGGCCTTGGCATCGGGATCGGTGGGATCCTGATTGCCGCCCACGCTGTCGTCCCGATACGAGCGGAACCGTACCGGGTTCTGCAGTGTACCCAACACCTGCAGAGCCGCGCCGCGCCGGTCGATATTCACCGCCGTCGTGCCGACATCGATGTTGGCCTGGCGGGACTTGAACAGCACCCCCTCATCGACCATCAGCGTCGTACCCTGCGGAACCGCGACGCCATTGCCATCGGGCAGCGGCTGGTTCTGCTGGTCGATGCCGACCAGATACGGGCGGTTGTCACTCAACGTGCCCAGGTTCGCGTCCAGGCCGCCGTTTCCGACGACGCGGACGATGTTGGCGCCCGACAACAACGCTGCCGAGCCGGCGACGTCCAGCCGCAGACCGGCCCCGCCGTCCAACTGAACGATATTGCCCTGCAACACTCGCGTCACATTGCTCAACACACCGGCCGTCACTGCCGCGTCGATCGCGTTGCGGATCGCCAAGGCCACGTCTCCGGCATTGGCAGCCGAGGCAACGTTCACCGCCCGACGGCCCAACGGCACGCTGCCGTTGGTGTCGAACTCGAACGTCACCGCAGGATTGATGCCGTCGTTGATCCGGAACGTCTGACCTTCCAAACCGGCCGGATTGACGCGATCCGGCACCACAATCCGTCGAGCCGCGTCCTGCAACGCCTTCGGCAGACTGTCGTAGGGATTCGCCAAGCTGCCATCGCCATCGACCACTCCCGCCGTCGTGTCATTCGCCTTGTCGATGAAAATCGTCCGCGCGCTGCTCTCGAACCAGAACTGGAAGACGCCGCCGGCCACGCCGTTCAAATCACCGTCCAGGGGCGTCCCGCTAGTATCCACCAGCGATGAAACAGGGGCTTCGGCGAATTCCAACTTCAACTGGTAAGCGCCGTCGGTCCTGCCGCCGAACCCCGAGTCGGGGATGTTCGGGTCGTAGTGATCGTTGCCAATGCTGGTGACACCCACGAAGTAGGTTCCCGCAGCCAACGGCACTTGGACGAACGGATCCTTGCTGTAGTACGCGTCGTTGCGAGCGACCATGTTCCCGTCGGCATCGAACAGGGTCAGGACTGCATCCAGACGGCTTCCGGAACGCTGGGCCACAACCTCCGCGCTGAAGGTGCCGTCGGCCGGCAGCTGGAACTCGTACAAATCGATGTCGTTGGCCCGCGGCGGCAGGATGCGATTCAGATGGACCACATCCCAGTCGCCCGGGAA
>JALOQX010000176.1 GCA_025459265.1 Pirellulaceae bacterium
AGACCGCAGGAGAGTGGAGAAAGGCGGAGCGAGTCTTCTCTGGCTCTCCTCTCTCCTTTCTCCACTCTCCTGCTCTATTGCCGCGAAGCGGCAATGGAGCGGAAGGGGATCGAACCCTCGACCTCGGCATTGCGAACGCCGCGCTCTCCCAGCTGAGCTACCGCCCCGGAAATCGGGTTTGCCGCGAAGACGGGAATTCTACCGTGCGAGCGGCGACCCTGCAACTGCGCCGCGCGTCAGGGCTCGAGTCCCAGGCTGCGCATGTAGGCAGTGCGCTGTGAGTCCATCCCGAGCTCGGTGGTGATGGCGATCCACGCTTCTGCGGCCGACGCCAAGGCCGCTGGCGGAGTCTGGGTACCTGCACAGGCGTCCTGGACCGCCTGATCCAGAGCGGCCAGGTACCGCTGGTAGCCGGGGATGCGCAGGCAGACCATGCCGGTGGGGCGCGAGAGGGCATCACGCACCACCTCGGCGTATTGCGCGGCAGCTTCGCGCGGCAGTCCTTCGTCGGTCCAGCGCTGCGGGTCCTGCACATGGGACTGGCGGAAGAGCGTCGCGGCCGGACTCGTCGGAGAAATCTCGCGGCTCCACTCGCGGCCGGTCAACAACGCCAGGATGCGGGCAGTCTCGCGTGGGCGGCGCGCGTGCTTGGTGACCGAAGCCAGCCGGCCGGCCGTGGCCAGCAGCGGCACCTGGTCCTCGGCCCTTTCTGCATCGCGTCGCGTCCAGGTGCGTTCCACGAAGTTGTACACCTCGGTCGCCCCAGGCAGCTCGGCAAAGCCAATGCGCACGTCCGGGGCGAGCGAGACGGGCGCCTCGGACCCCGCGCGGTGGGGCCAGGTCAGGGCCATGGCCGCTTCACCCCGCAGCATCGCTGCTCGCGCGGAGTCTGGGGAATGCAGCTGAGTGTGCGGGCTCCCGGCGTTGACCGCGACCAATTCGGCCAGGGCCCGCTCAAACGGCGGACCGGCGATGAGCGGCCGCATCGAGTCGTAGTCAAAAAAGGTCGAGAACTGGCTCGGATGCGCCGCATAGGCGGCGGCACGCGCCAGCAGCAGCCGTCCACCCCAGCCCGCGGCGCGCGGCTCGATCGTCGCGTGCCACGGCCGGTCCGCCGGCGGGGCCGCAGCCCCCAAGGCGTCGCGTCCCAACCGGGGCACCAGCTCCTGGTACTCGGCCCAGGTCCGCGGCGGCGTCAGCTTCAACGCCTCGAACAGATCAGCCCGATACATGAGGACCAGGAGGGGTGAGCCCATGGAGAAACCATAGATCTCGGTTCCCCATCGCCCTTCGATGCGCCGCTGTAGCTCGAACACGTCGCGGGCTTCATACTGGGGGTCCTCCAGCGCCTCAGACGAGGGTACCGCCAGCAGGTCGTGTTCCACGAGCGTTCCGAGACAAGCAGACGGGTAGATGACGATATCGGCCGGGAGCGGTCGGGCCGCCTCGAGTTCCGCGACGGTCATCTGCTGCAGCTGCAACTCGTTGTCGATCCGCGCCTTCCACAGGCGCTCGATCGCGGCGGCCAGTGCCGGGTCGTCGGCGACGATGACGCGCATGGGATACGGTTTGGCTTTGGCCTTCGCTGCCGCCTCGTCCGGGGGCGGCTGATCGGGTCGCTGGCAGCCGCCCGCACTCCAGCTCAAAATGGCCAGGGTGACCGCAGTGATCCCATGACGAAGACCCGATCGCGCACGGTAAGACCACATGCCGTATTCTCCGAAATGTGAAACCGCACATTGTCGCATGCGGCGATGCGTTGCTGAAGCCGGCCTCCGGCGTCGGTTATCATGGTCCAGGCAGGACGCGTCCGCGGTGTGTGTACCCTTCCTGACACTACTGGATTGAGCCCTCGATGGTTCACATGGACTCCGGACCCCGCAGCACGGCGCAACGACTCCCCGGGATCGGCCGCGGGCTGATCCGACGCCCGGCGGCCAGGGAAGTCGTACTGATCCTGGCCCTGATTTTCGCGTACGCCGGCACCTCGCCCCCGGACGTGAACGAAGCGCACTACCTGACGAAAGCCAAGCGGTTCTGGAATCCCCAGTGGTGCCAGACCGATGCGTTCCTGGACTCGGCCGACGCACACCCGGTCTTTTACGTGGTCTTCGGCTGGCCGACCCGCTGGGTGTCGCTCGCCGCGACCGCGTGGCTCGGGCGGCTGACCGTGTGGGCGCTGGTTGCGTGGGCCTGGCAGCGGTTGAGCTGGGCCGTCGTGCCGCGGCGGCACCTGAGTGTGCTGACCGCGGCGTGGTTCTTGACACTCGGCCACTACTGCCATCTGGCGGGCGAATGGGCGGTCGGCGGACTGGAGGCAAAGAGCGTCGCGTATGCCCTGGTTCTCGGCGGGTTGGCCGCGATGGTCCGGCGGCGCTGGGGTGCCATGTGGTTGTGGCTGGGGGCGGCGTGTGCCTTCCACGTGTTGGTGGGTGGATGGAGTCTGCTGGCAGCCGCCATGGCCTGGGTCCTGTCCGGACCGGACCGGACCGAGGGGCGCGCGATGCTGCCTGGGCTGTGCGGTGGCACGGCGTTGGCGCTGATCGGCCTGCTGCCGGCGCTGTGGCTCACCGCCGGTGTGGACCAAGGGATCGTCACGCGGGCCAACATGATCTACGTCTATGGTCGACTATCACACCATCTGCTGTGGCACACGTTTGCCTCGCAGCGACTCGTCATGTTCGGACTGGCCGTGGTGCTGTGGGTGAGTGTGGGTTGGTTTGCTCGTCGTGCGGACGGGTGGCGGATCATTCACCGGTTTGCGCTCGGGGCGATGCTGATTTCCGCCGTAGGGGTCGTGCTGGACTATCGATTGCGCGACGAACCGTCCGTTGCCGCGTGGTGGCTGCGATTCTACTGGTACCGATTGGCGGATGTGGCCGTGCCGCTCGTGGTGGCGCTGGGGCTGCCGTTGGCACTGGCCGCCCTTCCCGCTGCGCGCTACCGGTGGGTGACGCTGGGCCTGTGGTGTACGGCGGTGCTGGTGCCGGTCCTGGCTTTGGGCCGCGTGTATGCGGCACGGCAGCAAGATTTCCGGCCGGGAGCCGTGGCGCAATCCCAGCCGCTGCTGCCCGGCCGACGCGCACGCGCCGCGGCACGCTATGCGGCCTGGCGGGATGTGTGTGCGTGGATTCGAACGCAAACGCGACCGGACGATCGGTTCCTGACGCCCCGAGCTCAACAGACGTTTCGGTGGTATGCCGAGCGGGCGGAGGTGGTCGGCTGGAAGGACATCCCGCAGGATCCCGCGAGCATTGTCCAATGGTGGTCGCTGCTGCAGGAGATCTATCCGCTGAGTGTGGTCAGCGGCGGGTTGGGGCATTGGACCGACGAGCAACTGCAGGCGATTGCCCAGGAGCAGCAGGTCGACTATATCCTGGTGGACCGGGCCTACACGCGGCGACGACTGGGACTCACACGCGTTTATCCCCCATCGCCGCGGGATACGGGATGGTTCGAACTGTACCGGGCAAGCGCGGAAGCCGCGGACGAGGGTGTGCTGCGCGTCCCGGGCCTGCCTGTGCCGAGCGAATGACGTGTACGCATGATCGATCCGCTGGGGGACCAACTGCCGGCGCGCCTGGGGCGCCAACTGCGTTTGCCCCTGCCGGGTCGTCGCGCACACCGGAAGATGCGGTCCGAACTGTCCTATGGCCGCCATTTCGGGCCGCCGTCGGTGGACGTGCGGCCTGCCGCGGTGCTGATCCTGCTCTTTCCGCGGGACGGTCAGTGGTACGTGCCGTTGATCCAGCGGCCCCACCACATGGTCGATCATGCCGGGCAGATCAGTTTCCCCGGGGGGATGCGCGAGCCGGGTGAGGAGCCCGAGCAGTGTGCGGTGCGCGAGTACGAGGAGGAGCTGGGCACGAGCGGCCGCGAGGTGGAATTGCTCGGGCGCCTGTCGCCGCTGTATGTGTTTGCGAGCAATTTCTGGGTCGTCCCGTGCGTGGCGGTGACTGGCGCTCGCCCGACGTTCGTCCCGCACGAGGGAGAAGTGGCGCGCGTACTGGACCTGCCCCTGGCGTGGACCTGGGACGCCCGGCATTACGTGGACCGCGAGATCGCACGTCGCGGACTGCGCGTCCGGGCGCGAACCTTGGAGTACGGAGACGATCGTATCTGGGGTGCGACCGGCATGATGCTGGCCGAGCTGGCCGAGGTGACCGCGGAGGCGGCGCGGTTCTGACACGTGCTGCGCGATGCCAGCGGGATTGCGAGGCCTGCTGCAGCGTCAAAGTCAAGCCTGGACCAAGCACGAGGCACTGCACCGGCGCTTGGACAAATGCCGCGGTGCGATATACTGACGGTCCGGATCCCCGCCGGGCAGGCTGCGCCGCAGGGCGTGACGCGTGCGCCGGGGGATATTCGGATGCATCACGGAGCTGTTGACCGCACAGAGGGACGCCTATGATTCGCGTCGGGATTCTGGGAGCCACTGGCTACACGGCCCTGGAACTGATCAAGATTCTGCTTCGTCATCCCGAGGTGGAACTGGCCGTCTTGACCAGCCGCCAGGAAGGCAATCCGCACGTGGCGGCGGTCCATCCGCAGCTGGCCGGGCGGCTGAACATGCAGCTGGAGGACCTCACCCCGCCGCAGGTGGCGGCCCGCTGCGACTGCGTCTTCAGTTGTCTGCCTCACGGGGCTTCCGCCACCGCCGTTGCGCCCCTGCTCGAAGCCCACCGCCGCGTGATTGACTTCAGCGCGGATTACCGTTTGTCGGACCCGGACGTCTATGCCGAATGGTACGGACAGAAACACGCCGATCCGCAGCACTTGCCCGAAGCGGTGTACGGACTGCCCGAGCTCTTCGGGGAACGTATCCCGGAGACACGGCTGATCGCCAACCCCGGCTGCTACCCGACCTCCGCGATCCTCGCCCTGGCCCCGTTCCTGCACGGCGACTGGATCGATCCGGGCAGCATCGTCGTGGATGCCAAGAGCGGTGTCAGCGGCGCCGGCCGAACGCCCAAGTTGATGACCCATTATCCGGAGTGCAACGAGAGCGTGGTGGCGTACAACGTCGGGCGGCATCGCCACACGCCCGAAATCGACCAGGTGCTCTCCACCGTCGCCCGCCAGGCTGTCCAGGTGCTCTTTACGCCGCACTTGATCCCGATGGACCGCGGGATTCTGAGCACGGTGTATGCGCAGCCGCTGCGCGAGGTGCGTGAAGACACGCTGCTGGCCACCTTGCGGGAGTTCTATGCCGGCAAGCCCTTCGTGCGGGTGGTCGAGCACCTGCCGGCCACGAAGGACGTGTACGGCTCGAACTTCTGCGACATCACGGTGCGGCTCGTGCGCGGGCGTGTCGTCGTATTCTGCTGCATCGACAATCTGGTCAAGGGAGCCTCGGGCGCCGCCGTCCAGAACTTCAACTTGATGTATGGCTTCCCGGAAACCATGGCTTTTTGACCTGCCTGGGCCGTGGTCGCGCTGGGCCGGGACGGGCTGCCGCTTGCCGGTCGCCGCGGCGTCCCGATGCGGGTACTGGCAGGGGAGGAATTGAGCATGACGCGGTTCGTCCCGGCGGGATTTCGTGTGGCGGGTGTGAATTGCGGCATCAAGAGCAATCCGTCCAAGAACGATCTCACGCTGATTGTGACCGACCAGCCCTGTGTGGCGGCCGGCGTCTATACGCAGAACCTGATCTTCGCCGCGCCCGTGGCGGTCGATCGCGCCCGGACTCCGTCCGCCCGAATCCGCGCGATCGTGGCCAACTCGGGGAACGCCAATGCCTGTACCGGCCACCGCGGCCTGCGCGACGCGCTGGACATGGCACGGCAGGGCGCGGCTGTCTGCCAGGCCGCGGAGGACCAGGCCCTGGTGCTGTCGACGGGCATCATCGGCGAGTACCTGCCGATGGAAAAAATCGCACGCGGAATCACGCTCGCGGCGCAAAACCTGGACGGTGACGAGTCCGCCTTCGTCCAGGCGGCCCGTGGGATCCTGACGACCGACCGCCAGCACAAGGTGGCGGACCGCACGGTTCACATCGGCGACCGCCCGATCCGCATCGTCGGGATGGCCAAGGGCGCCGGCATGATCGGCCCCCGCATGGCCACCCTTCTGGGCGTGCTCCTGACCGATGCGCCGCTGTCGGCCGGGTCCGCCCAAAACGTGCTGCAGCAGGTCGCGGATGCGAGCTTCAACTGCATCAGCGTCGAGGGACATACCAGTACGAACGATACCCTTCTTCTGCTGGCCAGCGGTCAAGCGGGTGGAGAACCGCTGGCCGGAGTAGAACTCGCGCAGTTCCAGAAGGCTCTGCTCGGCCTGTGCGAGGAGCTCGCGCCGCTCATTCCCGCCGACGGTGAGGGAGCCACGCACCTGATCACGATTCACGCCAACGGCTGCGCCACCCCCGCCGCCGCCCGGCAGATTGCCCAGACCGTGGCCAACAGCGCTCTGGTCAAGACCGCCGTGGCCGGCGCCGACCCGAACTGGGGCCGCATCGTTTCCGCCGCCGGTTACGCCCAGGTCCCGTTCGACCCGGCGGGTGTCACGCTGCGTGTCAACGGCCATTTGCTGTACGCCCGCGGCGAGCCGGTCGCATTCGACGCGGCCGCCGTGTCGGCGTCGATGCGGGCCGAGCCGGAGACCCGCATCGAACTCGCCTTCACCGAAGGTCAGGCGGGAATCCGGTTCTGGACGAGCGATCTCACGGCGGAATACATCCGGATCAACGCGGACTATCACACATGACTCGTTGCCGGAACCGCGAAATCGCGCCAACCCGAACGGCCGCCGGGAAAACACGGGAATCTCAATGGTTTGACTAAGGATTTCAGTTGGTCTCCCTGGCCCTGCACAGTATCGTTGACGTAGAGCCGTGCAACGCACCTCCCAAGCACGGCTCAGTCCGACAGGCTTTCTCACCCCCGTGTTTGGGCAGGGTGATTCGCGCAGCGATCGCCCTGCCCTTTTTGCGTTCTTGCCGCTGCTTGACAAAACTGCCACGGTGGACTACTTAAACTCGGTTTCACCATGGCCGCAGTGTGGTGCACTGCGCGAGGCCGCAGCGACGGGGTAAGCGATGAATCAATCCGGCGACGCCCAGGACGAGTTCGACGATTTCGACGAGAACGATTTTGACGACGATTTTGACGATGACTTCGAGGAGGAGTTGGAGGACGAGGATTTCCAGCTCGACGACGACGACGATCTGGGCGACGTGGAATTTGAGGACGACGAATCGCTGGATGAGAATGAGCTGGCGGATGACTTCGACGAAGACGACGACGTGGTGACGGATGAGCTGCCCGAGGTTGACGAGGACACGGAGTTTGAGGCGGAATAGCCCGAGCGGGTGGACATGTTCAAGCAGGTACCCACGCACGTCAAGTTTCCGGAGCTGGAAGAGGAGATCCTGAGGTTCTGGCAGTCGCGGCGGATTTACGAGCAGTCGCTGGCCCAGCGTGCCGGCGCGCCGCGGTTTGTCTTCTATGAAGGTCCCCCCACCGCCAATGGCCTGCCCCACCCCGGCCACTGCCTGACACGCGCCATCAAGGATCTGTTTCCCCGCTACCGCACGATGCGCGGTTACCTGTGCGAGCGCAAGGCGGGGTGGGATACCCACGGTCTGCCCGTCGAAGTGGAAGTCTGCAAGGAACTGGGCATCCACTCCAAGGAGGAGATCGAGCAGTACGGCGTGGAACCGTTCATCCACCGCTGCCAGGAGAGCGTCTGGCGCTACATGCGCCAGTGGGAACAGCTGACCGAGCGGTTGGGATTCTGGATCCACCTGGACGATGCCTACGTGACCTACCACCAAAGCTACGTGGAAAGCGTCTGGTGGTCGCTGCAGCGGCTGTTCGAGCGCGGCCTGTTGTACCAGGGCCACAAGATCGTCTGGTGGTGGGCCCAGGGAGGGACGGCGTTGAGTTCCGGCGAGGTCGGCCAGGGATATCGGGAAGTCGCCGACCCGAGCGTCTACGTCTGTTTCCCGCTGCTGGATGAGCCCGACACGTCGCTGCTGGTGTGGACCACCACGCCCTGGACCCTGCCCAATAACCAGTTCGTTGCCGTGCACCCCGACCTGGACTACGTGACCGTGTGCGACGAACAATCGGGCCAACGCCTGATCATGGCGGCGGCGCTGCGCGAGACGATCGCCGAGAAGGCGAAGCGCCAGTTCCGCGTGGAAGCGACGTGGCGCGGTCAGGATCTGGTCGGCAGACGCTATCGCCCGCCGTTCGATTACTACTATGCGCGGGACGGCCAGCACGCGGGACGACTTCGCGCCGGCGGCAGCGAGCCGATCGCCTGGCGCGTCGTCGCGGCGGACTTCGTCACCGTCGACAGTGGGACGGGCGTCGTGCACCAGGCGCCGGCGTTCGGCGAAGTGGACTACGAGGTGCTCCTGGCCGAACAGGCGCGGTTTGTCGACGGCCAAGGCCCGCCGCTGATCTGCGGCGTCGGGCCGGACGGACGCTTCACGGACGAAGTGCCGGACTACGCGGGCCGTTGGGTCAAGGAGGCCGACGGTGACCTGATCCTGCACCTGCGCCGCGCAGGATGTCTCCTGATGCGCGAGCAGTATCTCCACGAATACCCCTTTTGCTGGCGCTCGGAAGAGGACCCGCTCATCCAGTACCCGCGGAAGAGCTGGTTCATCCGCACGACGGCGATCAAGCAGCGCATGCTGGAGAACAACCGGCAGATCAACTGGCTGCCGGACCACATCCGCGACGGTCGGTTCGGGAACTTCCTGGAAACGAACGTCGACTGGGCTCTCTCTCGCGAACGTTACTGGGGGACGCCCCTGCCGATCTGGGTGTGCGACCGTTCGGGACGCGCCGAGGCGGTGGCCAGCTACCAGGAGTTGCAGGCCAAGCCGGGTGCGAGCGGGTTCGAGGTGTGGGAGCAGGCGAAGCGTCGCCGCCCGGAACTGCCGGACGATTTGCGCGTCCACAAGCCGTACGTCGACGCGATCACCTACGACTCGCCCTTCGTCGTCGGCGGCCGCATGCGACGCGTGCCCGAAGTCATCGACTGCTGGTACGACTCCGGCGCGATGCCGTTTGCCCAGTGGGGTTATCCGCACCAGCAGCGCGAGCGGTTTGCCGCACAGTTTCCGGCCGATTTCATCAGCGAGGCGCTGGACCAGACCCGCGGCTGGTTCTACAGCCTGCTGGCCATCAGCACCCTGTTGTTCGGCGACGAGGAGTCATCCGCGGCGGTGGCACCGTCCCATGCGTTCCCCCATCCCTACCGCACCTGCATCGTGCTGGGCCTGATGCTCGCCGAGTGGTGGGAAAGCACGGATGGCAAGGAACGCTTCCTGAGCGAAGGGGAGGCCCGGTCCCAGTGCGGCACGAAGTACACGCAGCGCATCGGCAAGATGTCGAAGTCGCTGCGGAACTACCGCAGCCCGCAAGAGATCTTCGACGTGCACGGCGCCGACGCGCTGCGGTGGTACTTCTTCGCGAACCAGGCCCCGTGGAACTCGATCATCTACAGCGAACGGGCCATCAAGGAGAGCATCCCGGAATTCCAGCTGCGGCTGTGGAACGTCTACAGTTTCTTCGTGATCTACGCCAACATTGACGGCTTCGATCCGAGTCAGGCGGTGGAAGATCAGGTCGGCGAACTGGACCCTGCCAGGCTGACGCGCGTGGCCAGTTACCGCCCGGTCGCCGACCGCGCGGAAATCGATCGCTGGGTCCTCAGCGAACTGCACGCCATGGTGGGTACCGTGGTCGAGCGGATGGACCAGTACGACAGCTATGGGGCCTGCGCGCGGATCAACGAGTATGTCGACGCCTTGAGCAATTGGTACGTGCGACGCAATCGTGACCGGTTCTGGAGCGGCGCCGGACAGTCGGCTGACAAGCTCGATGCGCACTGGACCCTGTACGAGTGTCTGCTCACGGTCAGCAAGGTGATCGCCCCCTTCGTGCCGTTCCTGGCGGAATCGATCTGGCAGAACCTGGCCGGCGTGTTCGGCTCACGCGTGGTGGAGAGCGTGCACCTGTGCCGGTATCCGACGTGCGACGCCGCGCTGGTCGACCAGACGCTGTCGCAGCGCATGGAGCTGTTGCGCGAGATCGCGTCACTGGGGCGCGCCGCCCGCATGCAGGCGAAACTCAAAGTGCGCCAGCCGCTCTCCCGTGTCGAAGTCGTGCTGGCCGACGCGACCCATCAGCCGTGGCTCGAGGAGCACCATGCCTTGGTGCGCGAAGAACTGAACGTCAAGGAAGTCGCCTGCACGACGGAAGGCGACGAGTATATTACCTATCTGGTCCAACCCAACTTCAAACGACTCGGACCGCGCGTCGGTCGACTCATGCCGGCCCTCAAGCAAGCCTTGACCACCGCCTCCGGCGCGGTGCTGCTGGCACAGCTGCGCCGCCACGGGCGCGTCGAGATCCCGGTGGACCGGGAGACGGTCACCCTCGATGCCGATGACATCGAAGTCCGCCTGCAAGCCAAGGAAGGCTGGACCGCGGCCCAGGGGAGCCATGTCGTCGTCGTGCTGGCCACGGAGCTGACGCCGGCCCTGGTGCGCGAGGGTTTCGCGCAGGACCTGAAGCGCCAGATTCAGGACCGGCGCAAGTCGCTCGGCTGCCAGTACACCGACCGGATCCGCGTCGGGGTGGTCACGGACAGCGACGATCTGTGGACGGCGATCGAGGAAAACCGCGCTTATCTGCTGCAGGAGACGCTCGCGACGCACCTGGTGCGAGATGCGCTGCCGGGCGTGACCCCGCTGGCGTGCGAGTTGGCGGAAGCGCCAGTCCAGCTGTATGTCGAAATCGACGGGGAGCCCAGGCGATCATGACCAACCCCCTGCCGGTCGCGGTCCTGATCTCCGGCGGTGGCCGGACGCTGAAAAACTTCCTCGAGCGGATCCGGGCCGGACAACTGGCAGTGGACATTCGCCGGGTCATCTCCAGCTCGTCGCAGGCGGCCGGATTGCAGTTTGCGGCTGACGCGCATGTGCCCGCCCAGGTGCTGCGCCGCGGCGCGTTTCCCACAACGGAGGCGTATAGCGAGGCAGTCTTTCGCGCGGTGCGAGACAGCGGAGCCCGACTGGTCGCCATGGCCGGCTTCCTCAAACATGTGCTCGTTCCGCCGGACTTCGAAAACCGCGTGACGAACATCCATCCCGGCCTGATCCCGGCGTTCTGCGGCCAAGGCTTCTACGGGCTGCACGTGCACCAGAGCGCGCTGGACTACGGCGTGAAGGTCAGCGGCTGCACGGTCCACTTCGTCGACAATCAGTACGATCACGGGCCGATCATCCTGCAGCGAGTCGTGCCGGTGCTGGACGATGATACGCCCCACACGCTGGCTGATCGAGTGTTTGCCGTCGAGTGCGAGGTGTATCCGCAGGCGCTCCAGTGGATCGCCGAAGGACGCGTTCACGTCGACGGCCGCCGCGTCCGCATCGACCCGTCCCCCGCACCCGGCTGAACGCTTTCATCCCAACCGGCTTGTCCGGTTGGCGCGGGAGATCATCGGCTACGGCGGAGCGCGCTGGTTGCGATCGCCCCCAACCGGCTTGTCCGGTTGGCGCGGGAGATCATCGGCTACGCCGGAGCGCGCTGGTTGCGATCGCCCCCAACC
>JALOQX010000177.1 GCA_025459265.1 Pirellulaceae bacterium
TGGGAAGGCATCGACGCGGACGACCGTCTTCAGCCCGGGCTTGACCTGATCCAGCACCGACTCGTGGACGGCGGTATTGACCTGCATGCGGGTCAGATTGGGGATGGACAGAATATCCTGCCGCTCGCGCACAAAGGCGCCGATGGTGATGCTCGAACCGCGGTTCCACCGGCCGCCCTCCTCGGTGGCGTAGGCCACCATCCCGTCTTGCGGCGCGATGATGCGGCATTTTTCGAGTTGGGCCACGTACCGATCGTGGCGTTCCTTTTCCTTGTCGTACGCGCGGTCAGCACTTTCCTTGGCCGCCAGTGCCTGCGCCAGGTCCGATTCGTTGTTGCGTTCGACCTGCAAGCGGTTGTTGCGGGCCGTATCGTACTTGCCCTTGCGATCCTTCTTTTCCATTTCGTAGGTGTACTTCTGGAGCTGGCGTGCCGCCGCCACGCTGCTGGCCAGCGCCGCCTCGGCCTTCAACAAGTCCAGCCGGGCGGCCTCCAGATTCCCCTTGCTCTTGTAGCCGAGTTCGTAGAGCGTCTTGACCGCATCGAAGTCCGTCTGGCGAATGACTTGTTCGGCGCGGGCTTTCTGAATGTCCATCTCGATGTTCTGCAGTTCGATCTGGAATGTGCCTCCCGACTCATCTTCGTACGACTGCATCTCCAAATCGGCCAGCTCCTCGCGCAGCTTCGCCTCGGCCAGATTCGTTTCGTTCTGGGTCTGCTGGTTCTCGTACTTGGCGTTCGCCTGGATCTTCTCCGCTTCGGCCCGCTGCAATGCCAGGAACTGTGAATCCAGCCGTTCCTTCAGCGGCGCCGAGTCCAGCTCGACCAGCAGATCCCCTTTCTTGACCGAACTGCCATTGGGAACGATGAACAGAATCTGCGTGCCCGTGACTCCGGAACGATCCCCGCCAAAATTCTCCACCTCACAGGTGATCTGAACCGTTTGCTGACTCTCCAGATTGCCACGCTCCGTGACGACAATCGGCAAGGTCCCGCGCCGCACGGTGTAGTAGACCAACGCCTCATCGGCCCGCGTCGAGTCGCGCAGGACCTCGCGGATGCCGATCCCCAGGAGACCGAGACTGGCGACCACCACCACCGGCAGCACCCATCGCGGCCGCCGAGCGGCCCATTTGAGAGGCACCGGCTGTCGCGTGGGGGCGACAGAGGACGCCTCGGAGGGGGTCCTAAGACGGGGCGATTTCGACTGCGCAACACTCATGCGGATAGGCTCCCGACCGTACGCCGCGGCTGACCTGCAGGGCCGCTGCTCCACTCCCATCCTAGCCGCTGGCGGGAGGTTGTGCCACGGCGAACGAGGCGGGGGCCGAACCCCCCAGCTTGACTTGAGCTCGACACACGGTCAGCCCTACAATTCGCCACCCTGCGCCGCCACGAGCGGACGTCCCCCTCGTCCATCCTGGCACGCGGGTCGGGAGCCAGCCGGTGATCAACTCAACCATCGTGAACGTCCAACGGGTCGTGGGCATGCAGCACGCCGCCGTGGCCCGGTGGCACCAACGCGGCATTGACAATCCGTATCGCGGATTCCTGGCGCTGGCCTGCCATCAGTGTTCGCTCAACTATCGCTTGTGGCACGAGGAGGATCGGGCCCGCTGCCGGCAGGCGAGCGACGCGCAGATCGCGCGCGTGAAAAGGTCGATTGACCGCCTGAACCAGGAGCGAAACGACTGGATCGAGCGGTTGGACAGGTATGTGGCGGCGTGGCTCAATCGCCACCGCGTACGCGCGGGAGCCGATGCGCGGCACACCACCGAGACGCCTGGGAGTGCCGTCGATCGCCTGGCGATCCTGGCGCTGCGCATTTACCACCTGGAGGAACAGCTCGGTCGAACCGACACGGATGCGGACCATTACCGGTCGGTGCATCACAAACTGTCCATCTGCCGGGCGCAGCACCGGGATCTGCGACGAGCGCTCCGCGAGCTGCTGGCGGACATCGCGGGCGGTCGGACCAGGCACCGCGTCTACCTGCACCTGAAAATGTACAACGATCCGGCGCTCAACCCGTACCTGTACGCTGCGCGGCGATCGGCGGCGGCGTGATTTGACAATCCGCACTCCGAGCACAACACTATGTCAGGCGCGCGCGGCGCGCCGCATCTGTCCGGCTGGTCCCGGGAATGAACGTCCCTATGACAGGCACTCACCTGCGGCCTGGTTGCGGCACGCCGCGGCGTCGGGCATCGACGCGGCGCCCCGTTGGGCTCGCGCGCCTGGCCCTGACCTGCCTGGGCGCGACCGTGCTCCTGGGCGCGGGCCCACCGCTGGGACCCCCTTCGCCAGGCGGCGACGAGGCCGTCGCGGCGCCGACCGCGAAGCAGATTGCCGGGTGGGTCCGCGAGCTGGATGACGATCAGTTCGTGATCCGGCGCCGCGCCACGGAGCAGTTGATTCTCGCCGGGCAGCGTGCCATTGACCCCGTGCTGGCCGGCATCGGCAGCGGCAACCTGGAGGTGGCGACCCGCGGCGTCCACGTCCTGCAGGCGCTGGCGGCGAGCACGGACCTGGCCACGCGGGAAGCGGCCGTCGCCGCCCTGCGGCAGCTGGTCGGTTCCCCCTCGCGGTCCGCCGCGCGCCAGGCGACGGCCGCGATGGCCGCATTGAGCGAAGTGTGGCAGCAGCAGGCCATCCAGGAACTGGAAGACCTGGGTGCCGAGATTGACATGACCGATCAGTTCCTGGCGCTGATGCCGCATGGGGGACTGAGCGTGACCATCGGGCCGCAGTGGCAAGGTGGAGTCTCCGACCTCCAGCGGTTTCGTTGGCTGCCGGATGTCCAGGAAGTTGCCTTCGTCGGGCCGCGCGTGACCGACGAGTGGATTCAGGCGGTCGAATACCTGGCCGGCGTCGAGCGGGTCACGGTCAAGAACGCCGCGATTACCAACGGGGCCGTCCGGACGCTCAGCAAGCTGAAGCAATTGACGAGTGTGTATCTGCTCTACACGCCCGTCAACGATGATGCGCTCGAATACCTCAAAGCAATGCCGTCGCTGCGCGACGTGCGGCTCTACGGCACCAACGTGACCCGGCCGGGGTACGACGCCTTTGCCGCAGCCGCAGCCCAGGTTCAGGTGGAGTTCAAGATGGGCGCGTTCCTGGGTGTCCAGTGCCAGCCCGCGCCGCTGCCGTGCCAGGTCAGCCAGGTGGTGAACGACAGCGCTGCGATGCGCGGCGGCATCGAAGCGCGCGACATCATCGTACGCTACGCAGGAGAACCCGTCGCGACGTTTGACGACCTGCGGCGGCTCATCAGCCGCAACAAGGTGGGGGATTCCGTCCTGATCCAGGTCGTGCGCGGCGGGGCCCCCGTGGTGTGCGCGCTGGAGCGCCGCGGCAACCTGCCCCTGGGGCTGGAAGGCGAAGCCACGCCGTTTGGGTGTCGCGTCAGAAAGCTCGCGTCCGACGGCGCAGCGGCCAAGTCAGGCGTGCGGGTCGATGACGTGATCGTCGAACTCAACGGGGAACCGGCCAGCACGGCCGACCAGCTCCAGGGACAATTCACGGCCCTCGCCGCCGAGTCCGAGCTGACCTTTGGCGTCCTCCGCAACAGCCGCATCGTGAGCCTCCGCGTGACGTTTGGCGAGTGGACCGAGGACCTGCGCTGAGGCGCGATGCGACGAACGGTCCGACAAGAAGGCGATGTGGGCGTCCAGGTCGAGCGGACGGCCCAGGCGGTGGACCCGGTGCAGGCGAGGGCAACATGACCGATGCCGACACGCCGCTGTTCTGTGCCCGCTGCGTGAAACGGCTCGCCGCCGGACGCGGTGACTACTTCGTGGTGGTCATCGACGCCGTCGCCGACCCGACACCACCCGAGTTCACCGAGGCCGATCTGCAACACGACGTCCGCCGCGAGATCGCGCGCCTGCTGGCCCAGCTGGAGCGCTACTCCGAACAGGAACTGATGGATCAGGTGCACCGGCGCACCGTGATCCATCTGTGCAACCGCTGCTTCGCGACCTGGATCGAGAACCCCGCCCAAGGCCCCCGCGGGGAATGACCGAGCTCCTGGAAGCTTGGTTATTCGCCCACGGTCACGCCCAGCTCGCGGAGCCGCTGGACGGCCGCGACGCGGGCCTCGCGCAACAACGGTTCCAGCTGCACCACGACACCGCCTTGCTGCTTGCTCTGATCCGCCGCCGTCATGAACGCGAAGAGCTCCAGCGTCTCCTGGGGCGCGACGGGCACGCGTCCTGAGCGAAAGAACTCGCCGATCGCCAGCACCAGCGGCTGGTACCCGGTGAAACTGCCCAAGTCGAGCGTCTGGGAGGAACCGAAGACCGTGCCTCCGTAGCCGCCCTGCACGGGCGGGCGGGTACCCCGAAACGTCCCTACGCGGCCGCCTTCCCACAGACCGACCACCAGGTCCGTACTGGGCGTACTCACGCGTTGGACCTGCTGGCAACCGGTCCCCATGACCGCGAAGAGCAACTCCACCCCGTGAATGCCGTACCAGTACAGATCGGGGTGCGTCGGCTCGAGCGTGCAGGGGCTGTAGGTGTCGCACCCGAGCACGTCCCCGGCGGCGCCCTGGCGGGCCTGCTGCGCGGCCGGTACGAACCGCAGCGCCGACGACGTGAAGACCGGCGACTGGAAATGCTCGGCCGCCAGGAAGATCGCCACCGCATCGGTAAGCGATCCGGCCAGCGGCTTGTCGATGAACAGGGGCTTGCGGGCGCGCAACACCACCAGCGCCTGCTCCAGGTGCGGACGTCCGTCGTTGGTTTCCAGCAGCACCGCGTCCACCTGCGCGACCAGGTCGTCAAGGGTCGGCACAATCGCGATCCCCATCGCGCGCAGGGCTTCAGTGTACCCCGGCACGCGGCTGACACTCGACGCGATGTCCCGGCTCCCCGGCGGATAGGCCGCCGTCACGCGCAGCCCCGCCAGCGCGGCCGGCGCGGCCGGCGCGTTGATCTCTTTGGCGAACGCCTCCGCGTGGCTCGTGTCCAACCCGATGATCCCCACACGCAGCACGGACGTGCCCTCCGGCAGCTGCGCACGACCCGCCGTACAGATCGCCCCGACCAACAAGCCCACCAGACCCATCTCAATCCGCCGCCGCATGTTCACGCCCTCGCGTTGAAACCCCCCACCACACGTCCGACTCAACTCACCACGCTTCCGCACCACACCCGCCCATCCACACGCTGATGACCTCACACCTGTGGTCGCCAACCCGGCGCATACTCGCGCGACCACAGCTCGAGTGCCGCCGGATCATCGCGCGGGCGCCCACTCGCGGGATCCGTCGCCAGCGCACGCTGCAGGCGATGGCTGATGTTGCCCAGATGACACAGCAGCGCGCTGCGATGACCGATCTCAATGTCCGCCGTGGGGAGCCCCCCGTGGCGAACACACCGCAGGAAGTCGACGATGTGCTCGTCGTCCCCTCCCTGGCCTTCCTGTTCGGCCACCAGCTTGTTCTGCATGTCGTAAATGCGGTACCCTTTGTCGAACAGCTCCAACGTGCCTTCCTCGCCGTGGAAGGTGACCCCAAACGCAGACCCCGCCGGCCCGCGCGGTGACCAGCTCAGGCCTTCCCACGTAATGGCACGCGAACCGAATTCATACGTGACCAGGTGCGTGTCGGGTGTCTCCTGATCGTCCTCGTACCGATAACGACCGCCCGAGGATAGGACGCGAGTGGGGAATTCGACCTGCATGCCCCAGCGGGCCAGATCCAGCGCATGCACGCCGTTGTTCCCCAGTTCGCCGTTGCCCCAGTGCCAGTGCCAGTGCCAGTTGTAGTGGATCAGGTTGTTCTTGTACGGGCGACGCGGAGCCGGACCCTGCCAGAGCTCGTAGTCCAGCCCGCTGGGCGGATCGCCAATCTGCCCGCGCCCAATGCTCGGTCGCAGGCTGCGATACCAGGTGCGGGCAAACAGCACGGAACCAATCGCCCCTCGATGCAGCTGATCCATCGCCGCCATGATCGGCACCCAGCTGCGACGCTGCGTGCCCGTGGTCACGACTCGCCGGTGCTCGCGCGCCGCCGCCACCGCCCATTCGCCCTCCTCCGGCGTGTGACTGCACGGCTTCTCGACATACACGTGCTTCCCCGCCGCACAGGCCAGGATCGTCGCCGGAGCGTGCCAGTGGTTGGGTGCCGCTACGACCAACACATCGACCGCCGGATCGTCCAGTATCCGCCGCATGTCACCGACCACCTGCGGCACCACCCCCTGGATCTTCCCCAACGCCTCCACCACCGGCGCCGTCACGCGTGAATCGACATCGCATACGTACGCGATCTGCACGCTCTCCTGACGGGCAAACCCCTCGGCCAGCCCCGCCCCGCGACCGTTCACCCCCATCACCCCCACACGGATGCGGTCAACACCGCCGCCAGCTTCCTGCGCCGTCGCATGCACGGCCGACATCAGTCCCAGCCCCGCTCCCGCCCCCCATCGCAGGAAATCCCGTCGATCCACCGCGGCACACATCGCTGAGCCCTCCCCATGCGCAACTGCGACTTGGCGAAAGGGACATTGTAACCGAGCTCACCAGCCGAGTGGTGCGCCGCGACCGTGAACCAACTTGAGTTGGCTCGGGAAAATGCCGATATTTCCTGCTGGAGCAATTCCATACTTGACTTACTTGCTCAAGATACTAATCTTATAACGGTATTCAGCCGGGCATGGGCTCTCTCGTTGAGCGCCGGCCGGAGGATGACAGAGATCATGACCGCAGCAACCTGCGAGGCCGCCGGAATGTCGAGTGTGCCCCACGTCGCCACAGTCGTCCCAGGGCGATCGCAGGCCACTGCGGATCGGGACGATCGGGGTGGTGAGGCGGTGGGGCCCGGGGACGCGTCCTGGATGCTGAAGCCAACCCCTGAGCTGCTGGACGAGTTGTCGCGCGCCAGCGACCGGCTGGAGTCCGCGACGCCGCAGGAGATCCTGCGGTGGGCGGTCGAGCGATTTCGGCCTCGGTTCACGATGGCGACGGCCTTTGGCCCTGAGGGGATGGTGCTGATCCACATGCTGGCGGAGCTGGCACCGGACACACCGATCTTCAATCTGGACACGGGCTACCAGTTCCCGGAGACGCTGGAATTACGTGAGCGGGTCGTGCGCCGCTATGGCATCCACGTGGAGATGAAACGGCCGGAATTGTCGGTCGCGGAGTACGAAGCGCTGCACGGGGGTCCGCTCCACCGGACGAACCCGGACCAATGTTGTCTGGATCGGAAGATCCGCGTGCTCGAGGGCGCCGTGCGTGGGATGCACGCCTGGGCCAGTGCGATCCGTCGCGACCAGAGTCCGGACCGGGCGCAGGCGGCAATTGTCGGGTGGGACCGCAAGTTTTCTCTGGTCAAGGTGAGCCCGCTGGCCAATTGGACCAAGAAGGACGTGTGGGACCTGATTCTGCGGCACGACATTCCGTACAATCCGTTGCACGATCAGGGGTACCCGAGCATTGGTTGTCAGCCGTGCACGCGCTGCGTGTTAATGGGCGAGGACGAGCGGGCGGGGCGGTGGAGCGGATTTGCGAAGACCGAGTGCGGGCTGCACACGCTCCGGGACTGAGAGTAGCCCGCGTTCGTAGGACGGGCGTCCTCGCCCGTCATGGTCGGACCGGCGTCCTCGCCCGTCGCGAATTACTCGCATCAGCTGGGCGGCGCATGGCTGCTATCAAATCGAGTCGTCTGCCGGGAGGCTAGGCACGTGAACATTTCAGCCAAGGCGCAGTACGCCTGCCTGGCAGTGCTGGAACTGGCGGCGCATTTTGGGTCCGCCGAGCCGGTTCAGGTGGGGGTGATTGCCGACCGGCACGGCATTCCCGCGCGGTTTCTGGTCCAGATCCTGCTACAGCTCAAGGCAGCCGGGTACGTGGCAAGCACGCGCGGGACCGCCGGCGGCTATCACCTGCGGCAGGATCCCGCGCGGCTGACACTGGCCGACATCATGTCAGTCGTGGAACGTCCGGCGGCGGAGTTGACGCCGGGTGCGCTGCGCGACACGCCGATGTCGCGGGCGTTGCTGGCCGCATGGAACGACGTGCTGCGCACCGAGCGGGAGCAGCTCGAGGCCATCACGTTCGCGGACCTGCTCGAGCGCACCCAGGCAGCCGAGCCGATGTACTTCATTTAATCCAGGATGCCGCGGGAGGCCAGCAGCAGCAGCAGCTGATCGACGCACTCGTCGGTGGACACCAGGTCGGGCCGCACGACGAGATCGGGCGCGGAGGGCGGTTCGTAAGGGGCGGACACGCCGGGGAAATTCGCAATCGTGCCCGCATCGGCCTTGGCGTAGGCCCCTTCCTGATCGCGCTGTCGGCAAGCTTCCACCGGCGTCGCCACGTGCACGACCAGGAAGCGATCCGCGCCGACGACGTCGCGGGCTCGCTGCCGCACCTCTTCGCTGGGGGCGACGAACGCGGCGATGCAGATCAGCCCCGCGTCGTTCATCAACCGCGCGACTTCGACGCTCCGCCGCAGGTTCTCCGAGCGCTCCTCGGCGGTGAATCCCAAGTCGCGGCTGATGCCGCGCCGCATCGCGCGGCCGTCCAGCACGGCGCAGGCGCGGCCGGCATCGAACAGGCGGCGTTCCAGCCGGTAGGCCAGCGACGTCTTGCCGGACGCGGTCAGGCCGGTCAGGAGCACCGTCACCGGGCGTTGACCGTACCGCACGGCCCGTTCCTGTCCCGACACGTAGCTGATGCTCCGGTCTGTGATCAGGTCCACCGGCTCGGCGTCCCAGTGATCCACGCGATCGCTGCGCGTGGTGCGATCCAGGATCATGCCGGCCCCGACCGTGCCGTTGGTGATCCGGTCGATGACGATCAGCGCCCCGGTGGCCCGGTTGCGCCGATAGCTGTCGAACGGGATCGACTGGCTGAGCGTCACGACACACCGCCCGATTTCATTGAGCTGCAGGTTGTCGGCATCCTGGCGGTGCAGCGTATTGACGTCGACGCGGTAGCGGAGCGTGGTGACGGCGCCGGTGACCAGCCGCGACGTGTGTTTGAACAAGTACGGTTTCCCGACCACCAGTGGCTGTTCCGCCATCCAGACGAGCATGGCGTCGAGGCGCGGTTCGAGCCGCGGCGCGTTGTCGGGCCGCACCAGCATATCCCCTCGGCTGACGTCGATCTCGTCGGTCAACGTGAGTGTGATCGCCTGAGGCGCGAACGCTTCGGCCAGCTCTCCATCGAACGTGACGATCGACTTCACGCGGCTCGTCTTGCGCGACGGCAGCGCCATGACCTCGTCGCCCTGGCGGACGATGCCCGAAGCCACGGTGCCGCAGTAGCCGCGGAAATCCAGATGCGGTCGGTTCACCCACTGGACCGGAAACCGGAAGTCCTCCAGGTTGCGGTCGGAGGCGATGTAGACCGTCTCGAGGAACCCCATGAGCGTGCTCCCCTGGTACCACGGCATCCGCACGCTGGGCTCCACGACGTTGTCGCCCTGCAGGGCGGAGATGGGAATGAAGTGCACGTCGGGCATATCAAGCCGCATGGCGAAGTCCCGGTAGTCATCCCGGATCCGCTCGAAGACTTCCTGCGAGAAGTCCACCAGGTCCATCTTGTTCACCGCCACCAGGATGTGTTTGATGCCCAGCAGCGACGTGATGAACGAATGGCGCTTGGTCTGGGTCAGGATCCCCTGCCGGGCGTCGACCAGGATGATGGCCAAGTCGGCGGTCGAGGCGCCGGTCGCCATGTTCCGCGTGTATTGTTCGTGCCCCGGCGTGTCGGCGATGATGAACTTGCGGCGTGCCGTCGAGAAGTACCGATAGGCGACGTCGATGGTGATCCCCTGCTCACGCTCGGCGCGCAGCCCGTCGGTCAGCAGGGCCGGGTCGAAGCCGCCGCCCGTCGTGCCGTGGATCTTCGAATCCCGCTCAAGGGCCGCCAGCTGATCCTCGTAGATCATCTTGGAATCGTACAGCAGCCGTCCGATGAGCGTGCTCTTGCCGTCGTCGACGCTCCCGCAGGTGAGGAACCGGAGCAGTTCCTTGTTTTCGTGCTGCCGGAGGTACGCCTCAATGTCGGTGGCGATGAGTTCGGATTGATGCGACATGGATGTTAAAAGTACCCCCGCTTCTTCTTCTCCTCCATGCCCGCGCCGCCTTCATCCAGGTCGATGACGCGCCCCTGACGCTCGGAGGTCTTGGCCAGCAGCATTTCCTGGATGATGCCGGGCAGGGTGGTGGCGTCGGATTCGACCGCACCGCTCAAGGGGTAGCACCCGAGCGTTCGGAACCGCACCCGCTTGATCTGCGGCTGTTCGCCCGGCCGCAGCGGTAACCGCTCGTCATCCACCATGATCCACACGCCGTTGCGCTGGACCACCGGCCGCGGCGCGGCGAAGTACAACGGAACGATCGGAATTCGCTCCAGATGGATGTACTGCCAGACGTCCAGTTCGGTCCAGTTGGAAAGAGGAAAGACCCGGATGCTCTCCCCCTTGTTGACCTTGCAGTTGTACAGGTTCCACAGCTCGGGCCGCTGGTTCTTCGGGTCCCACGTATGGTGGCGGTCGCGGAAGGAATAGACGCGTTCCTTGGCCCGCGACTTCTCCTCGTCGCGCCGCGCCCCCCCGAACGCCGCATCGAACTGGTATTTGTCCAGCGCCTGTTTGAGCGCATCGGTCTTCATGATCTCGGTGTGCTTCTCGCTGTCGTCCAGCGGGTGGATGCCGAGCTTACGTCCTTCTTGGTTGATGTAGACCAGCAGTTCCAGGCCGAGCTCATGCCGCACATACCGCTCGCGAAACTCGATCATCTCGCGAAACTTCCACGTCGTGTCCACGTGCAGCAAGGGAAAAGGAGGCAGCGCGGGGTAAAAGGCCTTGAGCGCCAGTTGCACCATGACGGACGAGTCCTTGCCGATCGAGTAGAGCATGACCGGATTGTGGAACTCGGCCGCCACTTCCCGGATGATATGGATGCTTTCGGCTTCCAGCTGTTTCAGGTGCGTCAGGCTGTAACTGGTCATGGCGGCGACAGTTCCGGCGCAGCAGCGTAACCCCGAGGCATATGCGAGGCGATCGCCTGGTAACCCTAAACGTAAACAAGACAACCGCTTACGCAGCAACTCCACCCGCTTGAGGGGGCTGACTCGCGACAGGTTCGTGTGGTGGGAGTATAGAGAACCTCGCACGTCAGCTCAACGTACGTCGGTCTTACTTTGTGGTAGGCATCCGTGCGCGATGCGACACACTCCACGGCGGCCGACTCCCAGAGCCTCCGCCACCCCCGCGTGCGACCGCGTGCTCCCCGCCCGCTCCTGCCATCCCCCTGGCTTGGCAGGGGGTACATCAGGTTCTCTGCGACATGGCGGCGGCGGCGCACTCCGGAGCGGCACGGGCACGCCTCGTTTAACCCGCAGCCGCAGGCGAGGAGGGTCCTGGCCCGCAGTCGTAGGCGAGGACGGCCATGTCGTGTCGCATCCACGGCTCTGCGCCTCGTCCCCAGCACGTGACGCGGAGGACGAGATGACCGCGGGCCACCGCGTCTCCCGCGCGTCGACGGCGGGCTTGGTCTGCGCGGCCGACCTCCCGCGACGATTCGTTCGGACACGCGCAACCAAC
>JALOQX010000178.1 GCA_025459265.1 Pirellulaceae bacterium
GGGCGAGGCGCAACGGGAGGGCGAGGCGCAACGGGAGGGCGAGGCGCAACGGGAGGGCGAGGCGCAACGGGAGGGCGAGGCGCAACGGGAGGGCGAGGCTCCTGCCGAGCCGGCGCCGGCCGCCTGGCAATTCTCGGCCGACGAACTGCGGCCGTTCTGGCGCTCGAAGACCATGCACGCGGAGAGCGTGCTGTTCATCCAGGACGACAACCAGCCGCTGGCCCACGCGTCGCTCGTCTTTGAGCCGACGCGGATTCTGTCCGTGACGAACGCGGCCCGGACCGTGACGTACGAGGAAGGTCGGGACTACCGCTGGCGCGCGGGCAGCCGCGAACTGCAATTGCCCGCCGGCTCGCGCATCGTGTGGAAGACGAGTCAGGATCTGCGCCGCCCGCCGGGTTCTCAGCCGTACGCGTTGACTCATCGCGACGGCCAAGGAGAGATTCTGTTCGGCGGCGGTCATGAGTACCATGACATGCAGACCGTCGTGACCTACACGCACGAGGGCACTTGGCCGACATCGCTGCCGTCGCTGGCCGAAGATACTCTGCCTCGAACGCTCAGGCTGCTCCGCGAAAAGCGCAAGCCGCTGAAGATTGCCTTGCTGGGCGACAGCATTTCGACCGGCTGCAACGCGTCGGGCTGGGCACAGACGGCGCCGTTTCAGCCACCGTACCAGGACCTGCTGGTCACACAGCTTTCCGCCACATACGGCGGGCAAGTGAGCCTAGACAACTTCGCCGTCGGTGGCACGGATACGGCGTGGGGCCTGGCCAACATCAGCAAGGTGATCGATGCCCACCCGGACCTGGTCATCCTGGCGTTTGGCATGAACGACGCGGCAGGTCGCTCGCCGCAGGAATACCAGGCTCATATCCGCAGCATGATCGAGGCGGTGCGGGAGCGGCACCCCGAAAGCGAGTTCATTCTGGTGGCCACGATGCTGGGCAATCGCGACTGGACGCTCCTGCATCATGACCTGTTTCCGCAGTACCGCGACGCGGCGGCCAGTCTCTGCGGGGACGGCGTGGCGCTGGCGGACCTGACGACGATCTGGGACGAGCTGCTGCGCCGGAAGCAGGATTGGGACCTGACCGGCAACGGCGTGAATCACCCGAGCGACTTCGGACACCGCATTTACGCGCAGGTGCTGTCCGCGCTGTTGATCCCGTAGCGTGAGGTCACTGCGGGCGACGCAGGATGTGGAGTGTTCGGCCGGCCAACGGCCAGTGGGCGTTCGCCGGCAGATCCGGTTGGTCGACCGACACGAACGTGTCACGCGTGACGACAGTCACCGGCTGGCGCGTGTAGTTGGCCAGGACCAGGTATGCCCCGGTGTTGGCGAAGGCCGAAGCGACGACACCCTCGGGCAGTGGCGTGAGGAACAAATCGGAGTCGTGGATCTCGAGCCACGCCCAGCTTCCATCCGCCACCAGCGGCAGATAGCGCTGCAGCCATCGCCTGTGAGTGGCACGCGTGTCGGGACTGCCCGGCACGGCATCCCACGAGCTGTAAGTGTGCAGCAGCGAGGGATCCTGCTGGTACAGGGCCCACGCTTCACGGCAACGTCGCGTCCAGAAATCGTCCTGATACGTCACGCCCGGCACCGTGCCGCGCTGGCCAGTAAACACGCGGCCGCCCATCAACACGGGAAACTGCAGGTAGGGAATCGAGTGCAGATACGGATCGTCCTCCGACTCGATCGAAGTGAAGCTCATATCCAGACACGGAACGACATACGGCGGGTAATTCTTGACCGTCTCCCGCAGCACATCTGCTTCCGCCACCCCTTCCCCCACCCACAAGTAATCGTAGACCCGCAAGCCGTTCGTTAGCGGTTGTTCCGCCGCATTGACGTGCAGCTTCAGGATCCCGCCGCGTCGTTTGACTTCGGCGTAGAGCAATGCCAACAGATCGCCGAAGGCTCCGTCGCAGTCTGGTGTTTCGCGAAAGGCAGCGATCTCATCCGTCGCCAGTGCCATCTGCTGTTTGGCCGCATGCCGGTTGGCCAGATAGCCGCCGTCGACGTACAGCCCGTCGGCACCATACTCGTCCATGACGCGCACCAGTCGGGGCAGCAGGAACGCCCGCCACTGCGGACTGGCGGGTGCACAGCGGGCCATGTCCCAATAACCCACGACCAGGTAGTCCCCGGGTCGGCTCCAGGACGACTGGAAGTCCGGGTGAGCGCGCTCGAGAAAACCCGTCGACACATAGGTGAGCACCTGCATGCCGCGGCGATGTGCCATCTCGATGAACGAGCGATACCCGGACGGGTTGACCGCACAGTACTTGTCACCCCCGAACAGCCGCAGGGCATCATTCCAGTCATCGAACACCTGGATAAGTCGGATGCCGTGTTCTCGGAGCCGATCCAGTTCCTGTTCGTCATACTCGCCCACCGTCCACGCCGTTGTGCTCGGGTACTCGCCCAGGTTGTAGCAGGCCTGGCCCGGGAGGTAATTCGTGATGAGCTCGTTGCGCAGGCAACGGCGAACCGACGACGCGAAGTACCGGATGTTCTGCAGCCGCTGGCGGTGATCGGCCGCCGAGTACGCGCCGAGCACGGGCGGCGCTCCTGCGGACGGCGGGCCGGATGCAACCTCGGCTGCCGCGGCAAAGCGACCGCCAACGGTCGCGGTGCCGAACATGGCACTGCCGGTACTCAGCTTCAAGAATTCCCGACGTTGCATACCTCACCGTCCTGAGATCACGTCTGAGGAATGACCGAGTCACGCGCAGGTCAACGTGCCGCGCATCGCAGGCGAGACGGCCAAGCCATGAAGGAGCAACGCAGGGCCCCCTTCGCGACTCGGAATTTCTTGTTGCCTGTTCGTCGTTTCCTTCCGCCCTCCGAACTCCGGCGTACGTCCTCCGGCTCGGCAGGAGCCTCGCCCTCCCCGGCTCGGCAGGAGCCTCGCCCTCCCGTGCGCGGCTCGGCAGGAGCCTCGCCCTCCCATGCGTGCCTCGCCCTCCCATCGATTCAATGTTCAATGTTCGATGTTCGATGTTCGATGTTCGGCGACCGCCGGACCGCTACTGGCTGCCGGCGGCCCACAGGGCTCCGCGGATGAGGAGTTGCTGGAACATCTCCTGCTGGCATGCCTTGGGATCGTGACCGAGCGCGCTGTAGAACACGCGTCCCTGGCCCCAGTCCTTGGTCCACAGCACGGGCATCGGTCGGCCCTGATACAGGGCGTTGGCCAGCACCGTGACGCGCGGGTCGTAATCGAGAATGTACTGCTCGTCCGTGATCATGAACTCGCTGATGTCGCGCGTGATCGGGCTTTCTTGTTGCGTGACGCTTACCTGATACTCACGGTAGTGCGGATGCGTGACGAAGTAGCCGCCGACCAGGGCGCGGTATTCGGGATCGCCCCGAAACGAGTCTGCTCCCGAGTGAAACGTCACGTATCCGTTGCCTTGTGCGATGTGATTCAGAAGTCCCCGTTTCTGTTGGTCGTTGATTTCACCCAGGGTCCAGTAGAACACGATCAGCTTGAACGGCGCAATCCGCTCCGGCAGCAAGGCGTCCAGATCTTCGTGCACGCGCGTGACCTGGAATCTTCCGGACTGTTCCAGGGCGCCCTGCACGATGTCGCCAATGGCTTTGGCATCATGCACGGGACCGCCGGTCAGCAGCAGCGTCTTGATCTGATCGCCCTGGAGCGGTTCGGCCGCTGCAGCTGGCAGAGTGAACGACACCGCTGATGCCACGAAGCAGATGATCACACCTCGGGTGCAGATCCGGATCACGTGGTCTCGCCAGAACGATGTCTGCATGGTGGTTCTCCTGTTGTCAGTCGTCAATTTACATCGCAGAGTCAGAATGTCCGAGGATTGACCGCGATTATACTGCCCGGCGAGACGCAAGGGGAAGCACGCAATCCTGCCCGCCGAGGTGGTGCCACTTCGTGCGCAGACGCGCTCAACCAGTCGAGTTGGTGCCGCAGCGATAAGAAACATGGGGAAGACTCCGCCGCTTGCGGCACGCGGTGCCCGCTTGCGACGGGCACACTCGCCGACGCGCAGGCAGTAACCGTTCACGGGCCGCCAAAGTCGCCTTTCGCTCCTATGTGGGCGTTTGCGTCAAGGGGTGATTTCGGGGTCGTTGGGATTCCGGTTTGCGTCACAAGCTCCTATTCGGTCGTGGCGGATGCCGCCAGACCATACAACAAGTTCGCTTCGCAAAGCGGTAGAAATGGTGAGAATCGGATCAGTCTCCGCGACGGACGGTGTCCAGCGAAAGGGCGATCGCGATGCTCGTGTGAACTTCATGGGACGACTTGGAATTCCCGGTGTCCGAATTCTGACCTTGTTTCCCGCGCCTCGTCTGGGAAGCGTGAACGACTTCAATCTGTTATATTCTCTGGACTTGGTGAAACGGAGTTGGGCTCTGCGGAGGCGCAACCCGACAAGGGATAGCCAGGCGGGGCGGGAAGCAGGACCGCCGGCCCTGTCGTTCCGGAGGGGGCCCACTTTTTTCCCACCGCCTTGCCCACCTGATTTTGCCCGCCATTCTTTTTGTCTCCCAGGCCTCAAGAAACCTACTGCCGGGGTCGCCGATCAGGCCACGGCCTGCCACGGTGCCGGCGGGAGAATGCGCTCGTGGGGTCCGCCGCGTCCTCGCAACTCGTCCGCCGTACCACACGACACCGCGCGGTGCCACATCTGGATGGCTAAGCGTCTCATCACCGCCACGATCGCCTTCTTCGTGCGGTTATTCTTGCCGCCCTTGATGCGGTGGTAGGCGGCGCTCGTCTCCTCGCAACGACTTAACGACACCCACGCCGCTTGGCACAGCATTTTGCGGACTCGCGCCGGGCCTTGTCGCGTAATGCGGCCTTTGCGATCATGTGCCTCGCCCGACTCGAAGCTGGCCGGACAGAGCCCCAGGTACGCCGCGACTTCGCGACGATTGTGGAACCGCTCCAGGTCGCCCATCTCGGTCAGGAACGTCATCGCCGTGAGCAGCCCCACCCCGGGCAACTTCCGCAACTCGTCGCAGGCCGTCCGGTAACGGTCGGCACGCGACAACTTCTGGATGGCTCGATCGAGCTTATTTTGCTCGGCGTGATACAGCTCGTAGCGGTCGATCAAACTCTCGAGCACCGGCGCGACCATGGCATCCAGCGTCATGGCCGTCTCACGCAGCCACTTCACAAACCGCTTGGTCCACGTCGTGTACCAACTCGGCTTGCGAATCCCGTATCGCTTCAGCATCGACAGGACCTGGAGCTTGATGCGCGTGGTATCGTCCGAGGCGTCAATCCTGGCCCGCACCAGTTCCCGATCGTCACGTAACCGCTGCGGAGGTGTCCAGACCACCGGCAACGGATTGCCGGCCAGTACGAACCCACGTACCTGTTCCAACAGCATCTGGGCGTCCCTGACATCGGTCTTCTGCTTGGCGCTCTTCGGCGTCTTGGGCAGATGGGTCGGGCTGAGTACGTAGCACTCGATGCCGTGATCGTGCAAAAAGTCGCTCAGTCCGTAGCCTTGCCCGGACGCTTCGTACACCAAGACAATCCTCTCGGACTGCTGCTTCGCCGCCACTTCCTTCAATTGCTCGAGCAGCAGGCGACGTCCCAGGGCATCGTTGGAAAACGACGCCTGCTGCGGCTCTCCCTGCCCTACGGCAAAACGGATTAACATCGAACGGTCGTGCAAATCACAGCCCACCATGGTAACCTGGGACATTGTTCGGCCCTCGTTGGTGAATGAAAGAATCGTGAACCTATTCCCAACGAGTGTGCCGAACTTTTTCCTTGACTCAAGCCCTCCTTGACTCAAGCCCCTACATAGTTTCTCCGCGAAAGTGGCGCTACTTTCGCGGAGCGAAAGGCGACTTTGGCGGCCCGTGAACGGTTACGAACCACCGCACGGCGCAACGCATGGGGAACTGCTTGCGCGAACCGGTGCGCGCTCGCGTGGGCCGTCGAAGCCATTTACTGTGAATCGAGAGCTGATACTATGCCCTGGACATCTCGCTGGAACGGCCGTGACCCGATCGTGCCTCAAAGAAGCCTCGTTCGGCGACCCGCGTCGCACTGGCTGGCTGTTGTGTTCACGGGGGTCGCGCTGTGGGGCGCCCGTGGGCTGAGCGCACAGGAGTCGGGCGAAGCTGCATCGGCCGTGGCTGAAGACGTGTACCGCGGCGAGCTGGTGTCGTTTCCCGGGCCGTGGGCGTTTCAGCTGGGTAAACCGCACATCATCCTGGTGAGCGACCAGGAGCTGGAGACCATCGCCAATGATCCGGATGCAGTGGTTAATCTGGCCCTGACCCTGACGCCGCATTCCGAAAGTCTGCGACAAATCTGCGAACGCGCGCAGCGGGCCGGTCAACGAACCCTGATCGTGGCGTTCGATCATTTCTTTCGTCAGTATCGGCCGGGACAGGACGAACCGCGGCGACTGACTCCCGACATGCCCGAGTACGTGGCCTTGATCGCCAAGATCAGCCGGTTCGCACAAGGATACGGCCTCGGCTTGGAACTGTCGCTGCTGAGTCCCCTGGAGATCGGACCGGCCTATACGCGGGTCACTGGCGAGTCCGGCCGTTGGCTGCACTACCGCAAGGGGTTGCGCGATCCGGCCACCGGCCAGTTCAGCGTGCAGTTGTGGCGGCAACGCCGCTGGACGAACAACAAGGGTCCCATCGACGTGCAGGATGCCGGAGTGCGTGTCTTTGCGTTCCAGGAACGAGCTCTTCCCGGTACGCCGTACCGCGTAGTACCGCCGGAGTCGATCCAGGAAATTACGGACGTGGCCCAGGTCGAGGTCTGGGAACACACGACCACCCCCCTCGCCCAGCGCGTGCGCATCTTCGGCCAAGGGCGGACTGATGTGGGGCCCCTGACACGCGTCCTGGTCGTGCAGATGTACCGCACGCCCGAAATGGACTACTTCAGTCCCCAGGCGCTGCCCTACCTGAAGCAACTGGTGGACCAGTATGCCGACGCGGGGGTCCGACTGCATGGACTGTACTCGGACGAGATGCACATTCAACAGGACTGGAGTTACTTCGGGCATCACGACCATGGCGAGTTCGCCGCGCGCTACGTAAGTGACGGGCTGGCCAACGCGTTTGCCGATCGGTACGGTGACCAGTACCGGGACTTTGCCAGGTACTTGATCTACTTCACGCGCGGTCAGGAAGACTTTGCACACGACTTGACGGCCAAGCAGGGTGTGATGCACGTGTGGGGTGACTCACCCCAGGCCATCCGCGAAGCGGCGCTGCTGCGCGCCCGGTACTACCAACTCTTGCAGGATGGCGTAGTGGATTTGTTCGTGGCGGCGAAACGGCACGCCGAAGCCCGCGCGGGCCGACGGTTGGAGGCGCGGGCGCACGCCACGTGGGCCGAGAGCCCCACGATCGATCGGTGGGAAACCGGCCGTTTGCCGATGGCACGCAGCCAGTACGAATACACCTCCAATTTCGTCTGGTCGTGCACCGTGCACCAGGCTGCTGCGGCCTGTTACGACTATTTCAAGTGGGGCGACTTCCTGACCGGAAACGGCAACGATCACGCCGAAGGCGGCTGGCTGGACCGCAACTACTTTGCCCTGGCTCTGGCGTGCTCGACCGGCATGCTCAACGAAGTGCCGCTCGCGTACGCGGCGCACTGGGGCATGCCCTCCGAGGTGCACGAGCGGCGGAACCGTCTGGTCAGCACCTTCGGGGCGGCAGGGCATCCCTATTGGACAGCTGTGCAGGACGCGCAGCATCGCGACGTCGATGTGCTCATGCTCTATCCCCTCGACCTGGTCGCGGTGGACGAACGCTTCGGCAGCTGGATGAGCCAGTACGGATACGCCAACTACATGACGCGCGCGAAGCTGCTGGAACGCGGTACCGTTCGCGACGGCGCGATCGAGCTGGCCGGCCGACGGTTTTCTACGCTGGTGAGCACGTTCGAGCCGTTTCCCACACGTGAGCTGCTGGACATGATGCGCCAGCTGGCCGAACAGGGTGGCCGGGTGATCTGGTCCGGCCCACCCCCCGTCTTGTTCTTCGACGGCAGCCCGGCGCTGCCACGGTGGTGCGAGTTGTTCGGCGTCGACTATGCGGCCGGACCGGACGAAGGATGGGCGGCCGCCGGCAAGCAGGTGACGTTCCTGGGCCCGTTGGCTGGCGCGACCAGCCAGACGGTGTTAACCGACTTTCTGGTCGATCGCGTGTACCCCGTCACCCCGCGTACTGACACTGAGGTGTCAGCCACGCTCGGCCGGCAGCTGGTGGGAACATGCCGGCGTCTGCCCAGTGGCGGGATACTCGCGTTCCTGGGATTTCGCCCGCGCGACGACCAGGCGCAGAGCCTGGGTTACGAAGCGCGCGGCTGGTTCGAGATCCTGAACGCGCTGGGTGCTTACCCACCGTCCGGGAAGTTTTCCAAGGTCAATGACAACACGGAGTACATTTCGCGGACCACGGATTTCCTCGCGTGTCGCTTTCCCAACGGGACGGTGGCTATCGCGCCACACTTCCGCACGTTCGAAGAGGGCTGGCCCGGCGGCTTCGCCCGGCAGGACGAGGAAGATCGGAAGTACCTCGCACGGCATCCGCTCCCGGATGATGCCCTGCGACTGGAAGACTTCCACATCGACGGTCACACGGTCTCCTATGCCGGACGCCAGGCCATGGCGTTCCGTACGGACGCAGCGGGCACGCTGATCGGATTTGTCGGTGCGCACACGCGCCGGATCCAGATCGACGGCCGCTCCTGGGAGTTTGCCGATCGCGAGCTGCCGTTGGTCGCCTGGTCGCCGGTCGCCGCCGAGCGTCGCGTGGAGGGGGGCGCCGTGCTGCAGGTGGTCGTGCACGGGGAGGGTGCCGTGCGCGTGCCGTGGGCGGAGCTGCCGCGTGACCTGACCGTGTTCGCCGAAGGTCCCACCCCCGGCAGCCGCGGTCAGCCCGTCGTGTCGCGGGTGGAAGACGACGCGCTCGTCCTGGAGATCAACCCATCATGCGCTGGCCGCTGGCTGTGGGTGGTGCCCGCTGCGGCCGCTCAGTAACAGATAACCGGCGCCGCACGCTCCTACCCCGCCGACCCCGCGTCGGCGGCTCGCTGGACTGGTGAGCTACAGATGACCGGCGCCGCACGCTCCTACCCCGCCGACCCCGCGTCGGCGGCTCGCTGGACTGGTGAGCTACAGAGGACCGGCGCCGCACGCTCCTACCCCGCCGACCCCGCGTCGGCGGCTCGCTGGACTGGTGAGCTACAGAGGACCGGCACCGCTTGGTTCTGGCGTCGAGCACTACGTGCAGTCCGCGGCGGTGTGTCCACCGCGTGATGTGCCGATGCGGCGCCCGGTCGAATGTGCCCATGCGCCTTCGCACACAGTGGCACAATTTCCTCAGTGGGAGGACTCCCGATCCCGTCCCTGGTCACAGCCCGAATTCAGCCTGCCAGTGGCGAAGCATTTCAGCCAGCTGCGCGACGCGCTGCCGGTGGGCCGGATCGCCCGAGAGATCGTGAAGTTCGTCGGGATCGTGCTGCAGGTCAAAGAGCTGTTGCTTGTCGATCTGCGGATAGACGATCAGTTTCCACCGCTCGTCGCGCACCGCCCGCTGCACGTCCCGGTAGGCCAGACCCAGCACATCGCGTACGCGCGACGTTCGGCCGGCGATGATGCCGGCCAGTGAGCGTCCGTCGACGGCCGGAGGTGGCGGCGTGCCTGCCAGCTCACAGAGGGTCGGAAAAACGTCCAGCAGGTACACCAGGGCCTCCGAGCTGCCTGGGGCAATGCCTGGCCCCGCGACGATCAACGGGACCTTCATGCTGTGTTCGTAGAGACTCTGTTTTCCCATCAGCCCGTGGGAACCGATGGCCAGTCCATTGTCGGAGGTGAAGACGATTACGGTGCGCTCATATTCCCCGAGTTGCTGCAGCGCTTGAAACAGGCGTCCCAGGTGCCCGTCGATGCAGGTAATGCACGCATAGTACTCGTGCAGATGCCGGCGGATGGCGGCGGGCGTCCGCGGCGTCACTTCCAACAATTCGTCGCGCACGCTCAGCTCCCCGTTGTCGAACGGGTGCACCGGCAGGAAATTGGCCGGCAGCGGCAGCGCAGCTACCTGGTACTGATTCATGTACTGCGGCGCCGCCACGCGCGGATCGTGCGGGCCTTCCAGCTCCAGACAGATGAAGAAGGGAGAGGCCGTCGCAGCGCGGGCATGCAGGAAGGCGATCGCGGCGTCCACAGCGACTTTGCCGTGCTCGCCGGACGTGCGGCACGCTTTGTCGTCCAAGTACCGGGTCGCGTCGAATCGCTGGTGGATCTCGCGCGCCACGTTGCCGGCCTTCCCGATGTGCCACGTTTCGTAGCCGGCCTGTTTGAGCGCGACCGGCAGATTCGGCTGGTCGCCCGAGGCACAGGCGCGCCCTTCCCAGCGCGGGTAGGCACGGCCGCTCAGCAGCATGTTGCGGCTCGGCAGACAGACGGCCGGGGAGTTCGAGCCCAGGCAGTAGGCATTGCGGAAAACGAATCCGCTGCGCGCCAACTGATCGAGGTGCGGCGTATGGATGTGCGGATTCCCCAGCGCCGCGATCGTGTCCGCGCGTTGGTCGTCGGTCACGACGAGCAGCACGTTGGGTCGTCGCGGCGACTCTTGCGCTGCCCCAGGGATCGGGAGCAGGGAGCCGATCAGCATGACGAGAACAGCGGGGCGCAGCATGGCGGCAATTCCTCGGACCGACCCTGGATGCACCGGACGATACTTCGCCCCCACCTTACCATGAGCATGTCGGGGAAGATATCAGCGCACCCTGCCGCTGGCCTGATTTGGCGCTGGCCTGATTCGGTGCCTGTTCTCTCGAAAATCGTGCTGGCCCGGCTTACACTCAAAGGCAGGTTGCACGCGCGCTGCGCCGCGAGATGTCCAGGAGCCCTTGCAGGAGTGCCACTCTGACCATGCTCACGACGATCTGGCTGCTGAGTCTCTCGGCCTGGTCGGAGCCGGCGGCAACGCCGGAAGATCCCGGTCCCGGCCGGTTCTATGTGGCCGAGAACCCGCACTACACGATCGCGGACTCGGTCCTGGATTCGCTGCGGTTCACGCTCACCAAGACGCTGCGGGAAGACGACCGCGGGCATCTGGTGAGTATTTCCAGTTTCGTGGATCCCGACGGCCGGATCATGCACTGGCACGATTTCGGGAATCTGGAGGGGCCCGGCTGGGCCGCCAATGCGGTCGGCGGCGCCTCCGAGATCTACCTGTGGGGCACGCTCCTGGACCGACCCGACTGGCAGCGCAGCGCGGTGCGCATCCTGGACCATGTGCTTGAGCAGGGGTTCATCGATCGCGAGACGGGGTTCATCCGCGGGTATCGCCTCACGACCACGGGCGAGTACTGTCTGAATTACACGCACAACTCGGACTGGTTCTGCCCCGGATCGATGGCCAAGGTGGCTTATCAACTGCTGCGGATGGCGGATCTGATCCCCGCGGATCCGCGTGCGGGCCCGATGCGGGACATCGCGGTGCGATGTGCGGCGTGGATTGACGCGCACGTCGAACCGGTTCCCAACGGCTGGTTCCCGCGCCGCACGACGCTCAGCGGCGCGGTGTACCGGAAGTCCCCGACGGGGGGCGACGATCCGTTCTGGCAGACGTCGGCGGACGGGCTGTTCATCCTGCAGCTGCAGGCCGGGCTGACCGCCCGGGGCTTGGCCGACTATCGCGCGGCGTTGCGTCAGAAAGCCGCGGCCTTCACACAGGCTGGCGGCCTTTTCGGCAGCATCAATCACGACACGTACGACCCGCACGAAAACGTGGCGTACAGCGTGGCATTCCGCGTGCTGCTGCCGGTGGCCCGACTGCTGGACGATCCGGCCCTGCGCGACTTCGCCTACGACACCTGCCTGGAAGGGCTCACGCAGTTCCGGATGTGTGAGGACCGTAACGGCGTCGCGACCACGGGGCTGCTCTACATGGAAAAGAGCTGGGACACCAGTTACCTTTGGGAGAATGCCGAAGCGGCCCTGGCGTATTTCGAAGCCGCTGTCGACAAGCGGACCGAGGCTCCGGAGCGCGCGCGCTCGTGGGAGCTCGCGGGACTGACCATCCTCCGCGCCGCGGCGCGGCACCACTACGGTCCGTTCGGATTCCTCACCGAAGGAGTGGACTGGAACGACCATGTCGGCCAGCAGCACCACATTCAGCAGGCGAAATACGGCGCCATCCAGTACACGGAGCCGTTTCTGAACAATCAGCATGTTGCCGAGCCTACGTGGTACTATCTCACGCGCCTGGCCGACGTGGCGGAGGATGCAGGTCGGACCGTGTGGCGGGACGTGGAGGGCAACGTAGTTTTGACGCGGACCAGGAGCACACCACGTGACTGACGTGAATCAGACCGCCAAGCGGATCATCGCCAACGTCGAGCAGGTGATTGTCGGCAAACGCCAGCAGCTGGTGCTGTCGCTGGTGGCCTGGTTCTCCGGGGGACACATTCTGCTGGAGGATGTCCCGGGTGTGGCCAAAACGATGCTCGCCCGCGCGCTGGCGCGGAGCGTCGGGTGCACCTTCAAGCGGATCCAGTGCACCCCGGACCTGCTGCCCACGGACGTCACCGGGGCCTCGATCTTCAACCAGAAGACGGTCGAGTTTGAATTCCGGCCGGGTCCCGTATTCGCTCAGCTGCTGCTGGCTGACGAAATCAACCGCACCACACCGCGCACACAGGCGGCGCTGTTGGAAGCCATGGCCGAGGGACGCGTCACGGTGGACGGTGTGACGCACACGCTGGCGCCCCCGTTCCTGGTCATCGCCACGCAGAACCCGATCGACCACGAGGGCACGTTCCCGTTGCCCGAAGCCCAGCTCGATCGGTTCCTGATGCGGTTCAGCCTGGGTTACCCGTCGATGGAGGAAGAGCTGCAGATGCTCGAGATGCTGCAGTACAAGCATCCCCTCGAGTCGCTGGAACCGGTGGTGTCCGCCGACGAGTTGCTGGCCTGTCAGCAGGCGGTGCGCGACATCCGCGTGGATGACAAGGTGCGGCAGTACCTGCTGCAGATCGTCCACGACACGCGGCAGCACGAGGACCTCAGCCTCGGCGGAAGTCCCCGCGCCACGCTGGCGTTGTTTCGCACCTCCCAGGCGTTAGCCGCGCTGCGCGGGCGGAAGTTCGTGTTGCCGGACGACGTCAAGCGCGTGGCCGGACCGGTGTTGACCCACCGCGTGATCCTCAAGCCGGAGAGCCGCTTGCGGAAGGTCACGGCCGAGCGGGTGGTCGACGAAGTGATTGCGGAGATTGCCGTGCCCACCGTGTCGTAGGCGTCCCCAGGGTTGCCGCGAGGCTTGCCGCTATGCGTTGGATCACGGCCGCCGTGCTGCTGCTGGTGTTCGCCCTGCTGCTGCGCATGGAACTGGTGGCGTACGCGATGTACGTGTTCCTGGCCGTGCTGGTGGTCAGCCGGGGATTGGCCTATACGTGGGCCGAGCACGTCACCGCCACGCGCGAATGCAGCCGCATGACGGCCGAGGTGGGTGACACCGTCGCAGTGATTGTGACGCTGGAGAATACGGGGCGGATTCCCATCGCCTGGCTGCTGGCCGAAGACCTGCTGCCGCGCCGCGCGCTGATGTTCCGACCGCCGGATCTGCAGCTGCAGGGGAGCCGCGTCGGGCTGCATCTGCTTCCGCCGCGCGGACGGACGCGGATCCATTACCAGCTCACGTGCAATCGCCGCGGCTACTACCAGCTCGGTCCCCTGGTGGCCGAAACGGGCGACCTGTTCGGACTGCACCGGCGTTTCCGCGTCGTCACGGCGCCTCATTTCCTGCTGGTCTACCCGCCGATCGTTGCGCTGGAGGGCTATGAAATCGCTTCCCGCCGGCCGCTGGGTGAAGTGCGCATGACGTATCGACTCTATGAGGACCCGACCCGGATCGCGGGGGTGCGGGCGTACCAGCCGGGCGATCCCTTGAACCGCGTGCACTGGCGCGCGACCGCGCGGACCGGGCTGCTGCACAGCAAGATCTACGAGCCGTCGACCATTGCCGGAGCAACCGTGCTGCTGGAGTTCCACCGCGGCAGTCACGCGGCGCGGAACGAGCCCTACCGCAGCGAGCTGGCGGTCGTGGCGGCGGCGTCGATCGCCAACGCCGTATTTCAGATGGGTCAGCAGATCGGGCTCGTGACCAATGGACGCGATGCCGCGGATCGCATCCGCGTGGAAGGTTGGGACTACGATCCGCAGTCGCGCCAGCAGGCGCGGCAGGCGGCCAGCATGCTGGAGCAGAGCGATCGCCTGCAACCCGTGACTGTCCCGACGCGGCGCGGCGACCTGCAGCTGGGGAGGATTCTCGACACGTTGGCCCGCGTAGAATTGACCGATGGCCTGCCGCTCCCGGAGCTGATCGCCGAAACAGAGGGCCGGATGCCGCGCGACGCGACGATCATCGCCATCCTGCCGGAAGTGACCGTCGAAACGGTCGTCACGCTCGCCGACCTGAAACGACGCGGCTTCGCCGTGACCGCCGTCCTGAATATATTCGAAGACAGCGACTTCGCCTCCGCCGCCGGTTCGCTCGTCGCGATCGGTGTCGATGTCCACCACTTGAAGGATGAGTCGCGGATCAGCCGCATCTGCCAGCGGTTCCTGCTGCGATAACGAGGCACCTGATACGATGGCCCCGCGACCGAAACAGACGCTGATGGACTTCATGGTCATCGCCATCAGTCCGGCATTGATCATGGGCATGGTCGGGAGCCTGTTGTTCTTCCTGCTGACCGTGTTCTACCAGGGTCAGCACGGCGCTCGGTTGGATTTCATCTTCGCCATGTTCACGCTGGCCATTGTGCTCATTGCGCGCATCTCGATGGAGCAGGGCACCGAATACGCGTCCATGTTCGGCATCCCGCTGGCCATTGTCACCGGACTGGCCATGATGCGGTTCGTCGAGTTCCGTGGACCGCTGGCCCCGTACAGCCTGATGATCAACCTGGGCCTGATCTCCCTGGTGTGGTGGAGCGCCCACAAGCTGACCTGGGACTGTACGTTCATCGATGATTCCCAGGACGCGTCCGGGGAAGGGCTCCTGCAAGGGATGGGCTTCGATGCAGAGACCGTCGAACGGCAGGCGGAGGTCGCCCCGGCAGCGGCCGGCACGTCGTCGTCCGCGCGAGACCAGGAGGCAGACGCGGCGGCCGGACCTCAGTCCGGACCGGAGTGGTACCGGCGGATGGTCCGCCGACGTCGGCGTCCGCACACGCCCGGCGTGTGGGTCATTTATTATGCGCTGGCAGCCCTGCCGCTGTTCATCGTCGGAGAATCGCTGCTGAAGGCCGGTGACGTGAGCAGTCGACACCGCGCGTTTCGCCTCTTGTGCGTCTACGTCGGCTGCGCGCTGGGACTGCTGTTGACCACGAGCTTTTTGGGACTGCGGCGGTACCTGCGGCAGCGCCACGTGCGGATGCCGGTCGAGATCGCCGGCCTGTGGCTCGGCCTCGGCACGGCCCTCGTACTGGCTTTGCTGCTGGTGTGTCTGGTGCTGCCACGCCCCGGCGCGTCCCTGCCCATCTCCCAACTTCCGTTCATTGTTGGTTCGCCCGACGACTTGTCGACACAGCGCTGGGCGCCCGGCAACGATGGACCCAAGCGACCCGACGAGGCGACGCGCACACGACCCGATGATCAGGCCGCCAAGATCCAGCCTGGTCAGCAATCTGCGCCCGACGCGCCGCTGCAACCGGGAAAGGCAAACCAGCAGGCAGCGGAGCCGGCCGAACCGCAATCACCGCGCGAGTCGAGCCAACCGAAGACTCGCACGAATGGTCGCTCACCGGACCGGTCACAGCCAGAGCCACAGCAGTCTGAACCGACTCACCAGCCACCGATGCGGCAGCCACCCCAGCAGCCACCCCAGGAGCAGTCCCAGCAGCCACCCCAGGAGCAGTCCCAGCAGCCATCCCAGGAGCAGTCCCAGCAGCCATCCCAGGAGCAGTCCCAGCAGCCATCCCAGGAGCAGTCCCAGCAGCCATCCCAACAACAGCAACAGCAACAGCAGAAAGCCTCTCCGCAACGAGCTGAGGACGAACGCAAGCAACAAGCAAGCCAGCCACACCAACCGGTGCCACAGGAGGAACCGCGGCAGAGGCCGCAAGACAATTCGCCGCAGCCCCAAAAGCAACAGCAGCCCGAGAACGAGGCGAAACAGTCCGAACCGCGTTCCGAGCCCCCGAACGACAGTGCGCCATCTTCCCACCCGTCGCCGCAACGTGAGGCACCCAAGAAGGGTGCCTCGAAGCCGCCGCCTGGCGGGCAGAACGCCACCCGTCCCGCACGGCAGGAGCCTGCAGCGCGGGAGAAAGAACCTGCGTCACCTGAGCGGCGCGATACTGCCCCGTCGCCGCGCCGGTTTGATCCTTCCCAGCTGACCCGCGTGCTGCCGCGCGTGGCGAGCGGGCTGGGCAATTTTCTCAAGCTGGTATTCCTGGCTGTGTTGGTCGCCGCGCTCCTGGTGGCCGCGTGGAAGTACAGGAGTGAGATTCATACGGCCTTGGCCCAGTTGATGGCCGATCTGCTGCGGCTGTGGGCCAGTCTGTGGGGAGGACGGCCGAGTGCGGAAAACGCAGCGGAGTCCTCCCCAGGTCCGCCGACCGGACCGCCGCTGCCCACATTCGCCAGCTTTGCGGATCCGTTTGCCACCGGTCGGGCCGAGCGTTATTCGACCGAGCAGTTAGTGCAGTACAGCTTTGAAGCCTTGGAAGCCTGGGGCCGCGACCACGGCTGCCCGCGCGGCAGCGAGCAGACGCCGCTTGAATTCGCGCGGGACCTGTCCGCGATCCACACGAGCCTCGCTCGCGAGACCCAGGTGATGGCCGAACTATTTTCACGAATGGTCTATGGCCGCGAGCGGATCGCCACCCGATGGCGCGACGATCTGCGCCGCCTGTGGCAACAGCTGCGGGCGGCCACCCGCTGAACAATCCGGACAGGCACATTCCCTCTGACCGCAACAATGCAGATGGCGGCGCGCCAGCACAGACCAGCACCCGCAACGGCCCCCCGGTGACAAGGAGATTATCTCACTATTAAGTGCATACAGCGGAGTGGTTTATCGAAAGGAAGTGACCTTCGTTCTGTCGGCGTTTTCGCACACACCGTGCGTGTTTCCGTTGATGTCCCACAGCATGGAAGCACGGTTTACGAACTACTCTGGGCAGGACGCGCGCGGCGAGTGCTCCCCACCGGCCCCGTGCCGGTGGAAGCACGGTTTGACAACTACTTGGCACCCCACCGCGCGTA
>JALOQX010000179.1 GCA_025459265.1 Pirellulaceae bacterium
GGGACTGGCGGCGGCTGATTCGCGAAGCGCGGGACTCCCACTGGATGATCGTCTACGGCGACTACCTGCGGGAAATCGGCTACGCGATCCGCAAGATCGGTTTGACCTGGGACAGCATCGCCGAGACCGTCTCGTGACGGCGACGCATGTGATATACTGGTCCGCACAGGACCGACGGGAAGTGAGAAGTCTATGTTAGCCTTGATCTTCGTGTCGTGCGCAGTGCTTTTCGTGCTGGCGTTTGCCACCTACGGTCGTTTCCTGGAGCGGCGTTTCGACGTGGATGATGCGCGTCCGACGCCGAGTCACACGGACGGCGACGGCGTGGACCGGGTGCCGGCGCACCCGGCGGTGCTGTTCGGGCACCATTTCTCGTCGATTGCCGGGGCGGGTCCGATCGTCGGCCCGATCATCGCCTCGCTGGCGTTCGGCTGGGCCGTGCCCCTGGTTTGGGTGCTGCTCGGCGCGATCTTCATCGGCGGCGTGCACGATTTCTCGGCGTTGATCGCATCCGTGCGCAACCGGGCGCGGTCGATTGCCGACATTGCGCGCGAGTCGCTCTCGCCGCTGGCGCACCGCCTGTTGATGCTGTTCATGTGGCTCGCGCTGGTGTACGTACTGGCCGTGTTCGCGGATCTCACGTCCCAGACCTTTGTGGAGGACGGGGGCGTGGCCAGCTCGGCCGGCATGTTCATCGTCCTGGCGATTCTGTTTGGCCTGAGCATCAACCGGTGGGGCCTGCCGGTGCCGGTGGCGTCACTCATCTTCGTGCCGTTGGTGTTCGTGGCTACCTGGTTGGGCCAGCTGGTGCCGCTTGACGCGGATACAGTCCGCGGGCTGACCGGCATGCAGGCGGGGCGCTTCTGGAGCATCGTACTATTGGCGTACTGTTTTGTTGCCTCGGTGACGCCGGTGTGGATCCTGCTGCAGCCGCGGGACTACCTGTCTTCCTTCCTGTTGTATGCCTCGATCCTGGTCGGTCTGGTCGGGATCACCTTCGGCGGGTTCACCATTTCCTATCCGGCGTTTGTCGCCTGGGACGCACCCAATGTCGGTCCGTTGTTTCCGATCCTGTTCATCACGGTGGCCTGCGGCGCCTGTTCCGGTTTCCACTCGCTGGTGGCCGGCGGGACCACTTCCAAGCAGATCGACAAGGAGACGCACGCCCGCACGGTGGGTTACGGCGCGATGCTGGTGGAGGGATTGTTGGCCGTCATCGCGTTGGCCACCATCATGATGTTGTCGCGTGACGATCCGTTGCTGGCCAAGGATCCGTTGAAAGTCTACGCCAACGGGATCGGCCGCTTTTGCCAGTTGCTGGGGATTCCCGGCGAACTGGGGGTTTCGTTTGGCCTGTTGGCGCTGTCGACGTTCATCCTCACGACGCTCGACACGGCCACGCGGTTGGGTCGGTATATTTTTGAGGAGTTCTTTCAACTGCGCGGCACGGCGGCGCGGATGGGCGCGACGCTGGCCACGCTCTTCCTGCCGCTCGTCTTTGCGCTCATCACGCTCACCGACGCGCAGGGCCAGCCGCTGCCGGCCTGGAAGGCCATCTGGCCTGTCTTCGGCGCCACCAACCAGCTGCTGGCCGGTTTGACGCTGCTTGTCCTGGCCGTGTGGGTGCGGAAACTGGGCAAGCCGATCGGGTTTCTGCTGCTGCCGCTGATTTTCATGACCACGGCCACCGTCTATGCCCTGGCTTTGTTGATCTTGAAGTATCGCGTGTCGTTGATCGGCGTCATCGCCGCGGTCCTGTTTCTGCTGGCGCTGCTGATGATCGTGGAGTCGGCGCGTACGCTGCGGACGATCTCGAAGTCACCACGGCCCACGTAGCAGAATGTTTCGCCTGGCTGGCTGGATCGCTTCCGAGTCCTGGTGACTCGAAGCGTAGGCGAGGGAAGACGTTGCGATGTTCGACCAGCACTGCGGTTTCTCACGGAGGCACGGAGACATGGAGACGCGCGACCATGAGATCTGTGCTGGCCCATCGCTCCCGTGCGGCGACCTGAATCGCGATTCAGGCGCACTCATGTACCGTTTCCGTTCGTCCGTTCTTGTGCTCACCTTGTTCGTCGTGGCGATATGCGTTCACGTGGCAGGGGCGCGGGAGCCGGCTGCCGAGGTGCCTTCGATCGACGTTCCCGACCTGCCGGATCCGGAGCTTGTGGAGACCTATCGGCACGCCGCCAGCGACAACGTCCTGGCGGCCGTGAATCCGCAGGTGTTCGTCGGGTATTTTTCCGTGTGTGCCGATGGCCAGGGATTCGGGTACGGCAACTCGTATCCGTCGCTGGACGGTCACCAGATGAGCGCGGCGTTGCTGTGGTTGAACCAGGTGGAGACGGTCAAGGCGAACTGGGAGTATGTGCGCACGTTCCAGCGATCCAACGGCCAGCTGCCGCTGGCCATCCTGCCTGCGCTGGCCGGCCAGCGCATCGGCGTGGAGCCGGCGATGTCGACGGTGGATGCCAACGGCGGGCTGTACGAGCATTGGGTGCCGGGGAACCCGCTCGCGGCCCTGGCCAGTCCGACGTTCATCCAGAATGCGGACGTGATCTATCGCCATACGCTCGACCGCGACTGGCTCGCCGCGAATCTGGATCGAGTCAACCTGTCGGCGGATTATCTGACGTCGCTGGCCAACACCTGCGGTCTGATCGAAGGTGCGGGCTACTATATTGAGCGTCCTGTGCGCATCGCCGCCGACGGCGTGGCGCAGTGTCATGCCATCGATGCCTTTCGCCGCGTGGCAGCGTTGAATCGCGTACTCTCGCGCGACGGTGCGGCTGAGCGGTACGAGGCTTTGGCTCGGCGGACGGCTGACCGCTTCGTGACGGACTTCTGGGCGGAGGACCACTTCGCCGAATACTGGCACCCCGCACGCGGGTTCATTACCTCCCATGGGCTGACCGATGTCGACTGGGCGGCGCTGGCGATGGACGTGGCCACGCCATCGCAGCAGGCGCGCCTGTGGCCGGCGCTGCGGACCGGCGCGTCCGCCTTCTACTACGGCGGCATGCCCACGGGCATCAGCACACATCCCGAGCGGTACGAAGACTGGGAGTTCACGCACCCGGATCGGCACGACCTGGCCGCCATGGGGCGCGTGTGGTACGTCGAGTGTTGGGCACGCTGCCGGCTGGGCGATGCGGCCGGCCTGCTCGACACGCTGCACCGCGTCGCGCGCGAAGGAAAGCGGTCGGGATACTCCTGGCGAGAACGGTACTACCCGACCGACGGCGATGTCCCCGTTCCCGCCGGCGCGGAGAAATACTGCGAGTATCCAGCGAACTTCGTGCGGATCGTGAACCAATTCCTGCTCGGCGTCGACTTGCGCCTGGACGGCACGATCGTTCTGGCGCCGCGCGTGCCGGACGACTACTGGGCGCGCGGATTCGGCCACGTGGTGCGTGCGCGGGGCGCGCTGGTCAGATACCATCTGCAGCGCGACCGAATCGCAATCAGCAGCGTGGGCCCTCGCGAGGTGAAGCTCGGCCTGTGCCTCCCCGCGGGCGCTGCGCCGCACGCTTGGCGCACGGTCGCTTCGACCGCCGGTTGTTCCGTGCAAGGGGACGAGCGGATACTGTGGCTCACGCTGCCACCAGCCGCTGCCGAGACGCCCTGCCAGATCAGTCTGGCGCGCTGAGTGCCCTGTTACCGCTGGACGCGCGCGTTGCCCTTCCAGACGTTCCAGACCTGCGCTTCGTCGGCGGGCTGTGCGTAGTCGGTGAGAAACGTGGTCGCCAGCGCACCGCTGGCCCAGGCGAACTGGACCCACTGTTCCTCGGGCCAGCCGCGCAGCAGCGCGTAGAGCAGGCCGCCCACGAATCCGTCGCCGCCGCCGATGCGGTCGAGCACGGCGATTTCGCGCGGCTGTTCGATATACCAGCGGTCGCCGACCGACAGGATCGCGCCCCAGCGATGGCAATTAGCGTGGACGACCTCGCGCAGCGTGGTGGCGAACACGGCGGCCTGGGGGAACATCTGCCGGGCGCGCTCGATCATCGCCTGGAAACTCTCGATCTTCGCGGCCAGGTCCTCTCCACCGGCTTCCGGTCCTGCCAGTCCGAGGCAGAGCTGAAAATCCTCTTCGTTGCCGACCAGCACATCGGCGGCCGCGGCAATTTCGAGAAACACCGCGCGCAGTTCCTCGTGGCGGTTCTTCCAGAACGAATCTCGATAGTTCAGATCAAAGCAGATGCGCGTCCCCTGAGCTTTGGCCCGGCGCGCCAGCTCGAGGCAGAAGGCGCTGGTATCGGGCGACAACGCCGCAATGAGTCCTGACAGATGAACCACTTGCACGCCTTCGCGCGCGAAGATCCGCTCGAGATCGAAATTCTTCGCATTCAGCGTGCGTCCCACCTCGCCGGCGCGGTCGTTGTGCACGACGGGCCCTCGCGAGCCGCAACCGCTGTCGGCCAGATTGAACTGGTGACGATAGCCCCAGGGTCCGCCCTGCGCGACCTCCGGGCCTTCGCAGTCCATGTGCCGGCTGGCCAGATCGTCTTTGATGAACCGCGCGATCGGACTTCCCTGGACAAACGTTGTCAACACTTTGACGCGCAGCCCCAGGTACGAACAGATGCTGGCCACGTTGGTTTCGGCGCTGGTGGCCTGCATGGTGAGCGTGGTGCTGCAATGCAGCGGCTGGCCGTCCGCGGGCGTGAGGCGGACACCCATGCTGGTCGGCACGAGCAAGGCGTAGGTGCAGTCTGGACGAAGTTCGAGGCTCACGGTGTCACTCCTTGCCGCCGGACGAAAATCGGACGCGGACGGCGCGCGGCGAATTCACGCCGGCCTGGTCGATCGGGCTGCCGCCGGCAGGCTACAATAATGCGCTCAGCCGCTCAATGGTATACCCCGGGAAGCACGCCATGTCCGCGATCGCCGCACGCCACCAGCCGTCCTGTCCGTTGGTCGCACTCTTCATGTTGCTGATTGGCACTCTGTGCCGGGCCGACGATCCGGCAGGTGCACCGGCAGCCGGCAACCCGCCGGGGGCCGGCGCGATGCACAGCGTGGATCTGCGTCCGCGCTTCGACAGCCTCGGGCTGGCCCCGCGCGTGCAGGGCCCGCGGGGCACCTGTTCGGCGTTTGTCCTGACCGGAGCCGTCGAGTATGCTGCGGCCGCCCAGCGCCCGCGGGGGACGCGTTTGAGCGTCGAGTTCCTCAACTGGGCGGCCAACCAGGGCACAGAGACCGCGGAGGACGGCGGGTATTTCTCCGACCTGTGGAACGGGTTTGTCCGCCACGGCATCTGCGCCGAAGAAGACATGCCTTATCGCGAGACGTTCGACCCGGCCGCACAACCCTCGGAAGTGGCGCTCACCCGCGCCCGCGCAATCCACGCATTGGGACTGCAACTGCACTGGATCAAGCAATGGGATCCGCGCGTCGGACTCTCGGCAGACCAACTCCAGGAAGTCCGTCGCGTGTTGTCACGCCGCAACCCGGTGTGCGGCGGGTTCCTGTGGCCCAAGGAGCAGCGCTGGGAAGACGGCATCCTGCAGATCTGCCCGCGCGACCAGGTGCGGGACGGACACAGCGTCCTGCTGGTCGGATTTCGCGACGACCCGGCACAGCCGGGCGGCGGGTTGTTTCTGATCCGCAACACCAGCGGACCCGATCGCGACGGGTGGCTGCCGTACGCCTACGCACGCGAGTACATGAACGACGCGGTCTGGATTGGATCCGCGGACCACGCGAACTACCTGTTTCACGACGTCCTGGGCGCGCTCGTGTCGGCGCCGGTCGGCCGCAACCGCCGCGTCTCGAGCAATCAGCAGCCGCAGTGGAACGACGCGAACCTGGACATGACGTGGCTCCAGCCGGGGCAGACGCTGGAAATGCCGCGGCTCGAGGGTCCGGGGGTGATCAACCACATGTGGTTCACCAGTCATGCGGGGTGGGCCAACGAGTTGAACGCGCTGAGTCTGCGCATCTACTGGGACGATCGCAGCGCGCCGGGTGTCGAGGCGCCGCTGGGGGATTTCTTCGCGGTGGGACAGGGAAAGCCGGCGGAAGTCAGCAGCGTGCCGGTGCAAGTCTCCCCGACAGGTTCGCTCAGCTGCTATTGGCGGATGCCGTTCGCCAAGTCGGCGCGGATCGTCATCCGCAACGACAACCCCGATCGCGGCGCCGGGCTCTACTCTCAGGTGGACTGGGTCCAGTTGGATCAGCTGCCACCTGAGACACCTTACTTCCACGCGCAATACCGCCAGGAATATCCGGCACAGGCAGGGCGCGATTACCTGATCGCCGATCTGCGCGGGACCGGTCAGTTCGTGGGCTGTGTCCTGTCGGTCACGCTGGCGCAGGACGGCTGGTTTGGCGAGGGCGATGACTTCTTCTATATCGACGGGGAGGAAGTGCCCAGCCTGCAGGGGACCGGTTCGGAGGACTACTTCAACGACGCCTGGGGGTTCCGGACGCGCACCGGTCCGTGGTTCGGCCAGCCGCGCTGGCAGGGGGACCGGGCCGGCGACAGCGGCGTGTGCTACCGCTGGCATGTACTGGATCCGGTAGGCTTCGGCCAGTCGCTGCGCGTGGCGATGGAACACAAAGGCAACTACGAAGACGATCTGGCCGGTTTCTATGTGGAGCGGCCGGACTTCCTCAGCAGCGTGGCGTATTGGTACCAGGTCGGGATGCCGACGCGGTTTGCCGACCTGCCGGACTGGGAACAGCGGCGCGTGCCCTGGCAGCACCAGCATCTGGTGCGCCAGTTTCAGCATGTGCAGGTGACGGGCCCCGCCCGCGTCGAAGTGCAGACGCAGGGTTTTTTCGGTGCGCGACCGCTGCTCCTGTGGCCCAATTCTGAACTTGGCGCGCGGATGACCGTGCCGTTCACGGTCGAGCAGGAGGGCACGTACGCCGTGCGTCTCACCGCCCTGCAGGGACCGTCCTACGGCCGCTACCAACTGCTGCTGGACGATCAGCCCGTGGCGGAGGCGGATTTTGGCGGCCCCGAGGACGCGGAGCTCGACCTGCCGGTGTGCGTCCGCACGCTGCAGGCTGGCCCCCACACGCTCACGTGGGAGGCCGTCGCGGGCACCGGCGCAGCATCGCAGGACAGGGCCAAGCCGCTGGCGGTCGAGATGCTGCGACTGCTCAAACTGCCGCCGCCCGCCGGGCGCGAAGTCAAGACGCATCACGAAGCGCATTTCGTCCGGTTGGGAATCGGCCGGGCGCTGTATGCCTATCGCCTGGCCTACGGCGTCCTGCCCGACTCGCTCCCCGCCCTGGTCGACGCCGGCATCATGCCCGCACGCTACCTGCAGGACGAGAACGGGCATCCCCTCAAGTACTGGCGCGAAGGAGACTACATGGTGGTCGAGAGTCCCGTTCCCAACGGCTGGCAACATCGCTGGCAAGGACGGGACGCGCGCCGCTGACGCGGCGAACATTGAACATCGAACATTGAACATCGAATGGAGGGCGAGGCGCGCAAGGGAGGGCGAGGCTCCTGCCGAGCCGCTCCTGCCGAACCCTTTCCGGCCGACGTTAACCATTCATTCACTTCATTGCAGAGGGCGACCTGTCATGTTGATTGTCCACGTGCACGTCAGCGTCAAGCCGGAATGCGTCGAGGCATTTCGCGAGGCGACGATCCAGAACGCGCGGCAGAGTCTGCGGGAGCCGGGCGTCGTGCGATTTGACGTCATCCAGCAGCAGGACGATGCCACGCGCTTCGTGCTGATCGAGATCTACCGCACGGAGCAGGACCCGGCGCGACACAAGGAAACGGCGCACTACGCCAGCTGGCGTGACACGGTCGCCGACATGATGGCCCAGCCGCGGACGAGCGTGAAGTACACGCACGTGTACCCCGAGACGGCTCGGTGGGAGACGGTCGATGCGGTTTGAGTTCGCGACGGCGACGCGGATCGTGTTCGGGGCCGGCACGCTGCCCCAGGCCGCCGACGCGGCGGCGCAGTGGGGCCGACACGCGCTGCTCGTGACGCCGGGCGACGCCGAGCAGATTGATCCGCTCCCCCGCCACCTGGCGGAACGCGGCATCGCGGTCACGCTGTGCGCCGTGACGGGCGAGCCGACGGTGGCGTCGGTTGCTGCCGGCGTGCGATTGGCACGCGACGCGGCGTGCGACCTCGTCATCGGCTGTGGCGGCGGCAGCGTGATCGATACGGCGAAGGCCATCGCACTGCTGCGGACCAACGACGGTGACCCGCTCGACTACCTGGAAGTGATTGGTCACGGCAGAACCCTCAGCGTGCCGGCTGCCCCGTGCATTGCGATCCCCACCACGGCCGGCACGGGCGCGGAGGTGACGCGCAACGCCGTGCTGGGTTCTCCCGCACACCGTGTGAAAGTCAGCCTGCGCAGTCCGTTGATGCTGCCGCGGCTCGCGGTCGTCGATCCGGAGCTGACCTACAGCCTGCCGCGCGACATCACCGCTGCGACCGGGTTGGATGCGCTCACTCAGCTGCTCGAACCCTACGTCTGCGCCGCGCCCAATCCGCTGACCGATGCGCTGTGCCGAGAGGGCCTGGTGCGCGTCGCACGGGCTCTGCGCCGCGTCTGTGCAGATGGCCACGATGTGTCGGGGCGTGAGGATATGGCGCTGGCCAGCCTGTTCGGCGGGCTGGCCCTGGCCAACGCCAAGCTGGGAGCGGTGCATGGGCTGGCCGGGCCGCTGGGCGGCATGTTCCCTGCTCCGCATGGCGCCGTGTGCGCGGCGCTGCTGCCGCACGTCATGGCCGTCAATCTGGCGTCGCTGCGCCGGCGCAGTCCGGGGCATCCGGCGCTGGATCGCTACGAGGAAGCGGCGCGGCTGTTGACCGGCAGCGCCGCAGCGCGGGCCGACGATGGCGTCGCCTGGGTCGCACAGCTCGTCCGCGCTCTGGACATCCCGGCTCTGAGCCGCTACGGGGTGACAGCGGCCGACGGTCCGGCGCTGATCGGACAGGCCCAGCGTGCCAGCAGCATGCAGGGGAACCCGATTCGGCTGGAAGCGGACGAGCTGGCCGACGTGCTGCGCCGTGCGCTGTAGCGCAGGCCCGAGTATCCGGAGGCGGCGCGGTCCCCTACAATCTGCTCAGCCTCCCGGGCGGTGCGGCAGGACGCGCCGCGGGAGCAACTTCAGGCCACGAGGGACGCTCCACTATGCATGCCGCTGCTTCGCTATCCGGACGGTTCGCGATCGCCTGCTTCAGTCTGTGGCTCTGCTGGCCGGCCGAGGTCGGTGTCCTGGCAGCGGAGGTGACTCTGCCGTTGGGCCGCACATACGAGGCTCAGGACACGCTCTCGTGCGGTGAGGAGTCGGTGCCCGACGCGCGGGAGTGCCTGACCGGGCTTGCCTGGACCCCGGGCCGTTTCCCGGTCCGGTGCGACCCGCCGCAGCCCGGTTTGGGCGACGTGCTGGTGCGCTTTCCGTCACCGGTCAGTACCGGGAGCAAGGTCAACGACGAAGTGGCGCTCGAATGGTACGCCGCACGAGATGCCGAAGCGCAATTGCTGCGTGTTCCGGCCATCGTGGTGGTCCATGAGTCGGGGCGCTCCATGCCCGTGGGACGCGCAATTGCCGCCGGTCTGCGCGCGCTGCAACTGCACGCGTTCCTGATCCAGTTGCCCGGCTATGGCGTGCGGAGGACGGAGAAGGAGGTCCAGGCGGGCGACATTGTGCCGGTGCTCCGCCAGGCGATCGCCGATGTGCGACGCGCACGCGATGCGGTCGCTGTCCTGCCGGGTGTCGATCCGGCGACGATCGGTCTGCAGGGGACCAGCCTGGGCGGGTTCGTCGCAGCGACCGTCGCAGGACTTGATCGAGGTTACGATCGCACCTTCATCCTGCTGGCTGGCGGCAACCTGCACGAAGTCATCGAGCACGGTGCACGCGATTCGGCGAAGCTCCGCGAGCGGCTCAAGGCCGCCGGGATCGAAGGCGACAAGCTGCGGGCGCTGACACGAGTCGTCGAACCGCTGAGGCTGGCACACCGCATCGATCCGCAGTCCACGTGGCTTTACAGCGGTCGACTGGACGACGTTGTGCCGCCTGCGAGTTCGCACGCGCTTGCCACCGCCGCACACTTGCCCGCGGATCGCCATATCGAACTGCCGGTGAACCACTACTCGGGAATCGTGCTCCTGCCCCGCGTCGTACGCGAGATCGCTCAGGCGATGCTCGATCCCCTCCCGCCGCCGCAATGAGGCGTCACGATCCGCAGCGTCCACAAAAAAAAGGCGGACCGGCTGGTCCGCCCGTGAGCGCCTGGGTAGGTGACGAGCATCACTTGTGCGCGTCGTGGCAGGCCTTGCAGTTCGATGCGGCCTTGAGCTCGTCCGTGGCCTTCTCGCGCCCGACCGCGACCTTGGCGGACGCCAGGATCAGCCGACCTGACTTCATGAGCCATTCGTCGGAGTCACCCTTGGGTGGCTTGTTTTCGATCATCGAAATGTACAGATCCAACAGCTGGTCCTTTTCTTCCTTGCTGGCAGATCCGTCGACGACTTTGTTCAACAGCTTCGCGCCGTGAGCCTGCTTCATGACGTCCTTGATCGTGTGCTTCGGCGTTTCCTGAACGAAGTCCTGGCCCATCAGTAACGACACCACACCCATCCCCAGAAACAAGGCAAGAATCGGCAGCAGTACGCGTCGCATGACTCAGCTCCCCTACTCCACAACATCACAGAAGGCACTAACTTGAACGCAACGTCGGTTTCCGATTCTCGCACAGCCGCTGCCGGCGTCAAGGCGGGGGCCTGCCCCGCTCCTTGGGGGGTTGGGGGCTGGGAGGGGCTCGGCTGCCGGTCCAACCGGGCGACGATCTCGGCTGGGTGTCGTTCGGTTGCACTGTTTCCCAACCCCGCACGCACAACCCGGTCCACGAGATCACCGACATCGCGGCCAGCGTGGGGACCGTGTGGGCCGACCCGGTCCACGACCGCGCCGGGCACATGACGACGATTCCCAAGCCCTCGAGCCTGGCCAACAGCCTGACTTGCCAGTGGGATGCCTGGCATCGGCTGGCTGAAATCAACGACGGGGCCACCGTCGTGGCGCGGTATGATAACGACGGGCGGCATCGGCGGGTCAAGACGCACGTGGATTCACAGAGTCCGGGGAGCCCCAACGCGATCGATGCCTTTGTCCACGTGTTGGCTGGGAAGGCTACGCCTTCGGAGTAATTGGTTCATGGATCGGTGCCGCGTGTAGGCAAAGCTGCGAAAAACTCTGCCGCGCGGAAGTGGGCTACGCGTACGGGGCTTCGTATGCGGAAGACTAACAGAGTAGTTGCCTTTGCCGTCCCTGCGATTGGCATGTTTGGTGCTTGGGGCCTCTGTGTGTATCACGAGTATGAGAAAGCTCGACCCAGTAGTCCAGTCGTATGCTTTGCTCAGTTTGAATCCGAAATGAGTGCGCCGAGGCAGATAGGCTTCTTTGCGCTCAATGGGAAGGACTATCTGGAGTGGAAAGGACCACGTATGCGTTGGTGTGTTCTTCCGTCAGGCTCCCCATC
>JALOQX010000461.1 GCA_025459265.1 Pirellulaceae bacterium
ATCGCTGATGTCCTCGGCGCTGAGCGCGGCGCGGACCTCGAGCGCGTTGGCGGGAACGACCCGTTCGCCCGACACGCCGCCCGGGTCGCGCAAGCGGAGAACCAATTGGTCTGCTTCGCGGGTCAAGGAAAGCCCCTCGGCGCTGCCGCCCGCTTCGAAGAGCACTTCGTTGCCGAGCAGGCTGTGCGGTCGGACCCACATTTCCCAGGCGGCACCGCGCTCGACCAGCTCGGCGGATCCGCCGAACGGTCGGCTGGAAGTCGCGGTGCTGTTATCGAACTCGAAAGCCGTGCTCAGCGCGCGGCGGCTGACAATCCCGGTCTGCAGCTCAGGCACGTTGGCGCCGCGGAAGTCCCACGCGACCTCGCTCCCGGACTCCGGCTCCCAGCGTTTCTGATCGCCGCCGGGGCGCGCCGCATCCCAGCTGGCCAAAAGGTCCGCGGTCACATGCGTGATGGGCGCAGGGGCGATTTGCGTCAAGCCGATCCATGCCCCAGCGGCCGCGCCGCCCATCAACGCACGGTCGACGAAGTCCTGCTCGGCCTGGCTGCCGACGCTCACCAAGTAGCCGCCCAGGCCTGCGGCTTCGCTGTACGCGGCCGCGCGCGAGCCGGCTTGCGAGGTCAGCAGATAGTAGTGGCCGGTCGCCCCGCCGCCGTCGTCGAACGGCACGACGGGCCGCGCAAGCGGGAGGATGCGTGAGACGGCGTAGCCCGGGCCGCCGGCGGGCGCGTCCTCGTCGACCGCGGTCGCCGTGATCCGATAGACACCGCCGGCCTGGCCCACCGAGTCGTCGACGTACCGGTGCGCGGCCGAGCGGGCCGCGCCGGCGACGGTCGACACGACACCGTCGCCCCAGTCGATCGTCCACGCCACAAGGCGATCGTTCCCAGGATCGCTCGACGCCAAGAGGAGCGTGTAGGGCGCGCCTTCATCCACCGCGGGCAAACCGCCGAGGAACAGCGTGGGGGCGACGTTAGTCACCGTCACCGGCTTGCTCGCCGTGAAGACCCCCTCGTCTTGCATGGCCGTGACGCGCAGCGTGAACTGACCATCATCGGCAAACACGTGTGCCAGTGCAGGAGCTGGGGTGCTGGCCGTGTCCGACGTCCCGTCGCCCCAGTCCACGCGCCACTGCCGGACGGCGTCGTCGCCGGGATCGTGGGCGCTCAGAGAGAGCGAATACGTGGCTCCTTCGGCAACCGTTGCTGTGCCGGCGAGCTCCAGCGTTGGAGGCGTGTCATAGACCGTCACGGCCGCCACATACTCGGTCGTCCCGCCGTCAAAGTCCTCGATCACGCCGCGCACCCACTGCGTGCCGGAACGCCCGGCCCGGAACGCCACCGTGGAGGCGGTCGTGAAATCCGTGTCAGGCCTGCCGTCGTTGGTGTAGTCGTAGGCGTAGCGGAACCCGTGGGCCTGGTCATCGGGCGACGGATCGTGCGGGTTGGAGAAAGTGGCGGTGATCCAGTCGCCCGATGCGCCGCCGGTGTCGTCGGTCAGTCCCGCCGTCACCAGTTCTGTCCAGGGAACCACCGGGCTCGCCCCTTCGGCAAAGGCGTTGCTGCCGAAGCTCCAGGTGATGTGCAGCGGCGTGCCGCGCACGTCCCCGCGAAGTCGCAGATCCTGTCCCTCTTGGATGGTGTACGGCCCGCCGGCATCCGGCGGCGGAACCTTCCTTTCGATCCATTTGCTGAAAATGTACGAGCCGTCCTCGTCGGTGGCCGTGACAATGATCTGGGCCATGCCGCCCATCTGGTACACGTGGGTCACGTACCCACTTTCGCCCAGCATCGTCTCGACATCGCCGTCACCCCACTGGATTTCCCACTGAGAGATCGTATCGTCGCCGTGGTCGTGGTCCGGAACCAGATCGAGCCGGTACGTGTCGCCCACCAGCACGGAAGAATTACCGACCAGCACGACGTTCGGCGGCGCAGGGGCGATCGTCACCTGGGTGGAGGCCTGGTAGTACAAGGTCGGGTCAGCGGCATGCGCGGCGCGCACCGCCACGTCATAGACGCCGTCGTCGTTGATTCCCAGCGAGCGCAGCTCATCCCAGCTGAAGCTCACGCTGGAGCCGGTCTTGTTGCCGTCGCCGAACAGGCCGTCGGCGTTGAGGTCCCAGGTGAACGTGAGATCGGAGTCGGGGTACGCCGGGTCGGTCGTCGCAGTGAGACTCAGCCAGTCGCCTTCCTGGATCTCGGCCGGGCCGGCGACCTGCAGCCGTGGCCCATCAATCACTTCCACGTCCTCGATGCCGGTGTATGTGACGTCGACGAACATGTGGATATTCAGTTGGATCGTGCCCAGCCGGTTGTTGATTTCCGCGGTGAATTTTCCTTCTTCAAACGTGAGTTGGTCCCCTGGTGCGGTGGTGGGCGGACCGCCGAACACCCTGACGCCGGACTGGAGGTTCGGGCCCGAAACGTAGATCGTGTCACCCTTGTCGCCAGTGTCGAGCGTCGTTTGGGCGTGGCTTCCCGTGCGCCAAACATGGACTGCGTCGGAGTCGGCCTCGGTCCGCACAACCAGCTCGCCGTGTGGGACGTCCGACAGGACTTCGACCCTGTCCCCGCCGTTGCCCGTCTCGACAATCGTTCCCTCCTGCCCAGGCACGGGGGCATACAGCCGCACGACGTTGACCAGATCGTCGCCGGGGCCGGTGCGGACGGTCAATGCGGCCGGCCCCGCACCTGAAACCGCCGAGAACTCGACGGCATGCCGGGCGGGCATGGCGGAAGAGCCGTAGTCGAACCAGGACAAACCGCCCGAGTGAATCCCCACTCCGGCCGATGAGCCGACAAAGACCCTGCCACCCGGCGGCAACGGAGCCACGGAGATCGAATTCGGACCGACCAGTCCCAACGTGGGACTGAAACCGTTCTCGATCCCCTGAACCAGCCGCAGCACGCCCGAGACCTCGTCGCGGCGGAAGACACTCAGCGAATCATCCCCGCTGCTCGTCACGAACACGTAGGGGCCGTCGGGAGAAACAGCCACCGCCGTGGCGCCCGCCAGGCCGCGGATGCCATCCTGGCCTTCGACGAGCCTGTGCACCGTTGTTCCTCCGGCGGTCACATGGACGGCGGCCAGCACGCCATCACCCACCGCGTACACCCAGTCGCCGGCTGGATTCACGGCCAAGCCGCGCGCCCCGCTAATGAGGCCGTTTGTGTCGATTGCAGATCGCGTAAGTGTTCCCGTGGCGGCGTCGTAACGGAACTGATACAGCTGGCCATTGCCGCTGGTGATGTAGCCGGTGTTGCCGTCTGGCGCCAGGACAACGGCCGTGGGGTCCGCGACTTGGAGCGACTTCGCCACGCTCAGTCTTGACGCGTCCTGGGTCAGAGCGAGGAGGTTCGTGTTGGTGATGGCATACACCGGATACGTGCCCGGCTGTACAGGCGGCGTCGCCAGTGCGCGCAAGTTCCCGTACGTTTGTGGAACGAATGAGCTGGACTGATAGAACTGCAGGTCGCCGTTGGCAAGCCGGTTGTACGTAACGATGGCGTTGCTGCCGGCGGCCACGACGAAGACGCGACCCCCAGCCGGACTCACCGCTACGTCGATCGGCTGAAGCAGAGCGGTCTGACCTGCGGCCCCGCCGACGTAGGTTCGCAGCACGGCGCCGCTTTGCGCATCGAGCGCGACCAGCGCGTTGCTGGCCGCGTGGACTGCGTACACGTGGCGGCCATCGGGACTAATGACCGCCGCCTCCAGGCCGGGCAGGTCCAGCGGGAGGACGTCGCCGTTGGCCCGCGTGCCCGCGTTCTCAACGCGCAGCTCCGCGCCGGAGTCACTTTGGAAGGTGACGATGGCGTCCATCCCCGTCCCGGCCACGAACACAGCGCTCGAGGCCACCTGCAGCCCCTGCGCACCCGTCAAGCCGGCGATCTGTGGTAGGTTGTCCGCGAGACTCTCCGCGAGTTCCATCGAGTTGTCGCTGAGGTTGAGGCGCAGGCGGGAAAGGTATCCCGTGTTGGCTCCTCCTCCGCGGGAGAGCAGAAACACGGTGCGGCCGTCCTGTGTAGCCTCGATGGCCTGCAATCCCGCCAGGCGTGCATCCAGGCGGGCCAAATCGAGGGTGGGGCCGATCTCGCCCCGCGCGAGCTCGGGCGAGACGTCGAGCAGCTGGAGATAGCCCGCACCCTCCGGAAGGACGTGAAGCCATGTCTTGCCGCCGCTGTTGACCTCGATCAAGTCGCAGGCCCCTGCGATGCGAGCATACTTGGGCAATTCCTGCAGCGTGACATCGCCTGAGATCGACCCGGTCCCGGCGTCGAAGCGCACGTGCCCCACGGAGACGTCGCCGGCCAACCCGTGTAGCAACAGCAGCACGTCTCCAACTTGGCTGAGGGCGATGCCTCCAATTGACTCGGCGTACTCCCCGTCGGGGCCACCCTTGCCCGTGGCAAGCCTGGCGTAGGTGTAGTCGACGGACCCGACCCGAACCGTGGTCGGAACGAGTGAGCGTCCGGAGAGCCACATCTGGGAGGCGAACAACGAGCCGCCTGCCAATAGGGCGGACTGGCCATCGGCGCTGAACAGCAGGCCTTCGGGCGCGTAGCCGAGGTCGCTGTGGATCCCCAAGTCGGCCAGCTCGGTGCCTTCGCTGATCGCGGCATAGCCAAGC
>JALOQX010000019.1 GCA_025459265.1 Pirellulaceae bacterium
GGCACGCTAGTCCGGCCATCGACGAGGAAGGATGGTTGATCGCCATGTCAAGTAAAACTGTCTTTACAACGGGTGAAGCGGCCAAGATCTGCAAGGTCAGCCAGCAGACGATCATTCGCTGCTTCGACAACGGGTCGCTCAAGGGGTTTCGAGTCCCTGGCAGCCGGTTCCGTCGCATTCCGCGCGACCAACTTTTCGCCTTCATGCGGGACAACGGCATCCCGACCGACGCGTTGGAGAGCGGCAAGCGGAAAGTGCTGATCGTCGACGACGATGAGGAACTGGTTGAGTTGATGGCGGACGTGTTTGAGCGGGATGGTCGCTTTGACCTTCGATTGGCCAACAACGGTTTTGAAGCCGGCATGCTGGTCAAGGAATTCCGCCCGGACCTGGTCATCCTGGACGTGATGCTCCCGGACATCAACGGCAAAGAGGTCTGTCAGCGGGTCCGCAGTGACAGCAGCCTGGAAGCGGTCAAGATCATCTGCATTTCGGGCATGGTCGAGCAAGGCAAGGTGGCGGATCTGAAGGCGGCCGGTGCCGATGACTTCATGCACAAGCCCTTTACGGTGGATCGCCTGCTGGATCGGGCCTGTGACTTGCTGGAGATCGAGCGGGCGCTGACGAGTTAGTGCGCCTTCGATCGTGGGGTGAGCAGGTGAACAGGGCGCCGGCACACGATTGGGCTCGGTTGCCGCGCCTGGGTTGTGGCCCGTCTGGATGGCGCCTGCCGCTGAGCGACTGCGCGGCGCTGGAACTTGCACAGGTGCTGGTGCTCGATACGCGCGGCGTGCAATTGCGGCGGCTGCGACAGCTGCTGGCCGAGGATCCGCCGCTGGCATTGTGGACGGTCTGTCGCGCGGGGCGCGAGAGCGCGTGGCAGCCGCGCAGCCTGGAGGATGTGGCAACCTGGTTGGCCGACCACGTGTCGCAAGCGTTGCAGTGGACCAGTCTCGATGCGGTCAGTCCAGATCGCGTGCGGCGGGCTGTTCCGGTTCGCTGGCGTGAGTTGGCCGCCGATTCCGTGGCGGTGGCGCATCTGGCGGCGCATCAGGCGTCGGACGCCCCTCAGGCTGCCGAAGCTTACTTGTTGGGAATGCTCCACAACACCGTCGCGTGGCTGCACAGTTGTGGCCCCCGCATCTCGCCGCGGAAGTCGGACGCGGGCTGCCTGCCGGGCTGGCTGGCGGGTCTGCTCCGCGAGAAGTCCCGCTCAGCCGGGCTCGAGTCGGTACCCGCCGTGGCGCGGGGCATTGCGCTGTGGCGTGCGGCCGGTCGTCGCGGCCGCCGCGTCGGTCCGGTGGATTTGGGCGTCGTGTCGCGTGTACGTCGCAGGTGGCAGCTCCGCAGCCCCGGAGATGACGCCGCGACGTGGTTTCTGCCGCGGTTGACCGACAGTCTCCGCCGCCTGGCAGATCTTGAGGAGCGGTTCCACCAGACGTTGGAAACCGAGAAGCTGGCGGCGATGGGCGAACTGGCCTACGGAGCCAGCCACGAAATCAACAATCCGCTGGCCAACGTTTCGACGCGCGCCCAGGCCATGTTGGCTCAGGAGTCGGATCCGGAGAAGCGGAGAATGCTGGCCACGATCTGCGCCCAGGCGTTTCGGGCCCACGAGATGATAGCGGACCTGATGCTCTTTGCGCGCCCCCCAGCACTGGAGTACCAGACGCTCGACCTCGTCCGGCTGGTCGAAGACGTGATCTCCGAGTTGCACGACGACGCACGCGCACAGGGCTCGCACGTCGTGCGCGAGGGCGAGGAGGCGGAAGTGCTGGCCGACGTGGACGCCACGCAGCTGGGCATGGCCGTACGCGCCGTCTGCGTCAACGCACTCGAAGCGCTGGTCGCCGAAGGCGAAGTGACCGTGCGGGTCGATCGCATCGCCGCACCCGATCCGACAGCCGACGCCTGGGCACGGATCACGATTTGCGATACCGCACCGGGTATCCCGCCGGCCGTCCGTCGGCACCTGTTCGACCCGTTCTTCTCCGGACGGGAAGCCGGACGGGGATTGGGCATGGGCCTGGCCAAATGCTGGCGTGCCGTGACACTTCACGGAGGGCGCATCGAAGTCGCCGACCGGAAACCGCGTGGCACCGTGTTCCGCATCGAGCTTCCTCTCCGCCGCGCGCACGCCGCCAGCGAGAGCGCGCAAGCTGTTCCCGCATCGGCGCTGGAACGCTGATGTCGCATCGGCAAGACGCGTTGTAAGAATTACACGCGCCGCCACGTTCGTGCCGGGTCCGCACGCTCCGCGCCCGGTGAAGGCCCTGCGTCCAGCCCCCGACGGCCGTTGGCACGCGAAGTGCACCTGATGCGCTACGCCGAACGGATCGCCAAGTCATCCCGCATGGTCAAGAGAAGGAGCACCCCATGACCCGAATACTCGTCCCGTCCATCATCCTGGCCGGCACAGCAGCCTCCATGTTCTGTCCCCAGGCACGGGCTGATCAGAATCCGTACGAGACTCTGCAGCCCATCGTGCTGACCGATCTGCCGATGGCCTGCACCAGTCCCGCACGGTTAACGCAGCCCATGACTTCGACGGATCTGATGCCACTGCCTGTCGGCGCTCAGTGGCGCGGGTATGCACCAGCCACCGTGGCGCCGATTGTGGAATACCGCATGTCCGCGCCCGTGGTGCCATCTGGCGGGGCCATGGAGACACTGCGACCGATCGTCGCGCCGAGCGTACCGAGCGGGTACGTTGTCGGCCGCGGCCTGTTGGGACAGCCGAAACTCTACAAGCCAGGACAGCCGATGCGGAATTTCCTGCGGTACCTCAGTCCGTGATCGGGCCGGGACGGACTACCGCACAGGGCGCGGCCGGGAGACAAGAAAAAAAGAGAGGCCGACTATCTGGCCGACGAGGGGCAGAATCGTCGAGCCAAACAAGCCAGCCTCTCCGTTTCTTCTCTCGGTCGCCCCAATTCCTGACAGCACCAACGGAATCGCATTCTATTCTGTCTCGTTTGCCGTGCAAGCCGCAGGGGCGAGAAGAAATCTCAGTTCGGCCAATTCGCGGGCGACGCGTCAGCAGGTAACGGTGGCGCAGAATCTGCGGGGGGGTGTCCGTTGTTTGTCGCAGTCTCCCCCGGCAGCGCGGCTCGGCGGGAGCACGGCGGCTCGGCAGGAGCCTCGCCCTCCCTGAGTCGCCGCACCCTCCCTTCATGGCGCCGCGGCTCGGCAGGAGCCTCGCCCTCCCTGTGTCGCCTCGCCCTCCCTGTTCCGCCTCGCCCTCCCTGTTCCGCCTCGCCCTCCCTGTGTCGCCTCGGCCGAGACGCGCGATTCATGTCGGTTCGGCGCTGTCCGCGCGGATCCGCAGTTCGCGTGGCAATGGAAAGGTCACATGTTCTTCCTGCAGGCTGCGCCGCTCAACCGTGGCCTGATAGCGGTCACACAGGTACGCCAGGCACTGGTCGACAATCGATTCCGGTGCGCTCGCGCCGGCCGTGACCAACACAGTCTGCTTCCCCTCCAGCCACTCGGCACGGATGTCGTCGGCCTGATCAATCAGATAGGCCTCGATGCCGGACTCGGCGGCCAGTTCCTGAAGGCGGCGGCTGTTGGAGCTGTTCTGGCTGCCGACGACCAGGACCACATCCGCGTCGCGGGCCAACACGCGCACCGCCTCTTGCCGGTTCTGGGTCGCGTAACAGATATCATCGCGTGGTGGTCCGACCACCTGCGGATACCGTGCTCGCAGTCGCTCAATGATCCGACTCGCGTCGTCGACACTGAGCGTCGTTTGAGTCAGATACGCGATCTTCGCATCACGGGGCAGGTCGAGCCGTTCGACATCCTCTGGGCTTTCCACGAGTCGGGTGGCCGCCGGAGCTTCGCCCATGGTCCCGATCACTTCATCGTGCCCCGCGTGCCCGATCAGGACGATGGTGTAACCTTCGCGTGCGAACCGCACAGCCTCCCGGTGGACCTTGGTCACCAGCGGGCACGTGGCGTCGATGGCGCGGAGCCGCCGTTGGCGGGCGACTCGCCGCACGTCCGGCGCGACCCCGTGCGCGGAAAACAACACCGTCTGGCCTTCCGGGACCTCCTCCAAGTCGGCCACGAACACCGCGCCCTTGGCGCGGAACGAATCCACAACGTGTTTGTTGTGCACAATCTCATGAAACACGTAGATCGGCGTGCCGAAGAGATCGATCGCCAGTTCGAGGCTGTCGACCGCCATATTCACGCCGGCGCAGAACCCTCGCGGACTGGCCAGAATGACCCGCAGCATAATCCCGCTCCCGTTGCCTCGATGCGCCCCGCGGCGCGACTCCGCCTGACTAATCGCCGGGCCCGCCCGTCGCTCGACCTCCCCGCCGCGTATGGTATGGTAGTGCCTGCTGGCGCAACCGCCCAGCGCAGGAGATCCCCGGAGCACATCTGGCCGCCATGTCACGCGCATTTGCTGCTCAGTTGCGAAGGTACGGGCCGGAGGGGGCGGACCATCCCGCCCCGACGCTCCGGCAGGCGCGGGCCTACTGCCGGCGGCTGGCCTTGACGCACTACGAGAACTTCCTGGTCGCCACGCTGGCGGTTCCCGCGCATCTGCGCCCGCATTTTCACAGCATTTACGCATTTTGCCGGTGGGCCGACGATCTGGCCGATGAGATTCCGGACCCGCAGCAGAGCCTCGCCCTGCTCGACTGGTGGGAACAGCAACTCCTCGCGTGTTATCGCGGCCATCCCGTGCATCCGGTCATGGTGGCGCTGCAGGACACGATCCGCACGATGGCGATCCCTCCGGACCCGTTTGAGCGACTGATCACGGCGTTTCGGCAGGACCAATGCGTGCGGCGCTACGAGACATTTGCCGAGTTATCCGCCTATTGCCGGTGCTCAGCCAATCCGGTTGGCGAGTTGGTCCTGTACGTGGGCCGTTGTCATACGCCGGCCCATCTGGCCTACGCGGACCAGGTCTGCACCGGATTGCAGCTGGCGAACTTCTGTCAGGATGTCGCCGAGGATCGTCGGCGCGGCCGCCTCTACCTGCCCGCCGCGGAACTGCGGCAGTTTGGCGTCTCGGAAGAGGCACTCGCTTGTCCCTCGGCCGGCCAGGCTGTGCGGGCGCTGCTCGAGTTCCAGGTTGCGCGGGCCGAGCAGCTATTGCGGGAGGGTGCGCCGCTGACTCACCTGGTCCCGCGCTGGCTGGCAGTCGATGTCGAGCTTTTCGTGCGCGGCGGACTGGCCATCCTGGACACGATCCGACAATTGGACTTCGACGTGTTGGCACGCCGTCCTACAGTGAGTCGCTGGCGGCAGGCGCGTCTGTTCCTGGCGGCGAAGTTCGGCAGCAGCCGCAGTGAGTGGCCGGTACCATGAACGTCGACCTGGATTACAGCTATCAAGCGTGCGAAGCGGTCGCGCGGAAGGCTGCGTCGAATTTCGTCTGGTGCTTCCAGCTGCTCCCCCGCCCCCAGCGGAATGCCCTGTATGCGCTGTACGCGTTTGCACGGCACGCGGACGATCTGGGCGACAGCCCGCTGCCCGCGTCCGTGCGGCGTGACGCGCTGGCCGCGTGGCGTCGGCAGCTCGAAGAAGCCCTGGCCGGTCGCTGCCGGGACGCGACCCTGCCTGCGCTCGTGCATGCCGTCCACGCCTTCGCCGTGCCGGAGCAGTACTTGTTTGACATCCTCGACGGAGTGGAGATGGACCTCGAGCCACGTGGCTTCGACACATTCGAGGCGCTGCGGGTCTACTGCAGCCGTGTCGCGGCGTCCGTCGGATTGGCCTGCCTGCATATCTGGGGTTTTGCTGACGGCGACGACCGCGTCGCGGTCCCCTTGGCCATCGAGCGGGGCGTCGCGTTCCAGCTGACCAACATCCTTCGCGATCTGCGTCAGGACGCGCAGTGCGGGCGCGTGTACCTGCCGCGCCAAGACCTGCATCGCTTCGACTGCCCACCGGATGCGCTGCAGGATCCGGGTGGATCGGAGTCAACGCGGGCGCTGCTGCGGTTTGAAATCGCCCGGGCCGAGTCCCTGTACCGCAGCTCGCGCGGACTGGCGGCACTGGTCCACCCGGCCGGGCGGCGCATGTTGAACCTGATGACGGGCACCTACTGGCACCTGCTCCAGCGGATCCGCCGTTCTGCCGAGTCGGGGCCGGTTGAGTCACCTCGGCTGACACTCGCCACACGCCTGCACATTCTGCATTCGTCGCTGTGCCCCTGGGGTCGCGTCTGCCGCGAGCGGTTCTGACCGCGTCACGGGGCGAACGTCTGCTGGCCGATCCACCAGCGAACCAGGCAGCCGCGCGGCAATTCGCGGACCGGTGGCGGGGTTGGCAGGCCCAGCGACGTCAGGACGCGGTGGGCCGCCCCATACCCGCTGCGCACGGCACCCTCCATCGTGGCCGGCCAGCCCGTCCGGGTCCAATCCCCAGCCAGGTACAGCCAGGGCACGGCCGTCGCCTGATCCGGTCGCGCCGACGCGGCACCGGGCGACATCGAAAACACCGCTTCACGCTGGGTGATCAGTCGCCAGCGGATCAGGCGCGCATCCGCCACGGCCGGCCACACGGCGCGCAGATCGGCCAGCACGATGGCCAGCACGTCGGCCGCGCCCCGCGCGGCCAGGTCGCGCGACGCACTGATGACCACCTGATAATGGTGTCCCGCGGCCGCCGTCACGTCGCCTTCGTCGGTCGCGGTGCGATGGAACAACCACTGACTCTGCCGTCCGACCAGCACGGCATGCCGCAGAGGCGTGAAAGGCCGGTCGAACCAGAGGTGCACGGCGCTGATCGGCACTGGCTCCAGCCGGGACGCTGCCACGAGTTCCGGAACGAGTTGGACGGTCGATTCCTCCAGGAGTTCTCGCGTCTGGCGCCACGGCACCGCCAGCACCACGCGGTCGAAGACCTGCGACAGGCCATCGCCCCACACCAGTTGCGGTCGCCCGTGCGCGTCTGCGGCCACCCGCCGGATGCGCGCACCGCGGTGCAGTCGCACCTGGTACCCGCTCAGATGCTCGGGCACCAGCTGGTCGTACAGTTCGGCCAGTGACACAACCGGCAGCAACACTTCGTACGCGCTGCGATGTGCCAGAAATCCCTCCACAAAGACCTGTCGCGCCGCGGCGACGGCCATGCGGTCCAGCGTCTCGCTCAGGGCGCTGACCAACACGGGCGCCCAGAAAAGGTCCATGGCCCGCGGCGACTGGCGATGCCGCACGAGCCAAGCGCGCATCGAGTTTGTTTCGTCCGCGGCGTGGCCCGCCTGCCGTGCCAGCTGCAGCAGCGCCGTCGCGATCCGATACCGCTCCCGCCGGGAAAGATAGCGGAGTCGTCCAAGCGACGGCGCCAGATGGAGCGGCGCCGGCCACAGCGGCGCTGCGTGCACGTCCACGCGGCTGCTGCGGGGTCCGAAGAAATGCAGCGTCCCATCACGGCGCAACCCAGCGGCGATCCCGGTGCGATGCGCAAAGTCGAGGTAATGGGTGCAGCAACCCATGGCGACGTGTTGACAGTGGTCGACCCACTGCTGGCTCGGCGCGTCCCAATACGAACCGGCACGACCTCCCAGTCGTCGGCGCGCTTCGAACACCTCGACGTGGACCGGCTGGCCGCACAGGCGCACAGCCGCGGCCAGCCCCGCTATGCCTCCTCCCACGATGGCAACTCGCGGCCACTGCACCATGCGTCTTCCTCGGAACAGATCTTGGAACGCGCCTCCTCCGCGATGGCCGCACCGCCCGCGGCGTCACGCCTCGGGGTCAAGTTGAGGCAGCACACCGCAGAGAAATGAGGCCAGACGATCGGAGGCCCGCTGCGCCACTTCCTGCAGCTTCCACATGTCCTTGAGACTCCCGGGACGCTGGAAAACGGCGCGGGTCGCGGCGCCCAGCTTGCCCGCCAGCGACGGCTGGTCCAACAGGTGCTCGATTTCCGCCGGCAGACGATCATCCAGGCCGTCCGTGATGATGCGCACCGACAGGAAGCGGACCTGCTGGCGGCGGCAAACCTGCGCCACCGCCATCGTCTCCATGTCGCAGGCCACCGCCCCGTACCGCGTCGCCAACGCCTCTTTGTCCAACCGCCGCCGCACAACCTGGTCGACGGTGACAAGCCGACCGGTATGCAGTCTGGGCGTGGACGCGATGACCTGCGGATCGATCTGGAGACCCACCTCGAGCGGCTGCCCTTCACGGTCGATGATCACCTCCGGCATCACGATGTGTCCCGGCGGCAACCAGTCGACCAGCGCGCCGGCAAAGCCGGCCGACACGATCCAGCGGGGCTGGTGGATCTTGATCACATCTTCGGCGGCCCGGAACGCTGCCTCCCGCCCGACGCCCGACTCGGCAATCAGGACCGGGCGCCCGTCGAGCAGCCCCACCCGCTCCACGAAGGCCGGACAATGCGTGGTCACGACCTGGGTCGCCCGGTCAAAGAGCCCGCCGGATTCGATCCCCAGCGCGAAGAGTACGGCGATCCGCGGAGTCGGCAGAGGTGATGCCGATTGGGGAGATGCCTGGCGAGGCGTGGTGCCGCGGGCCTCCTGAACAAACTGCTTGGCGCGTTCCACGGCGGCGTGCATTTTGTCTTCAGCCATCTGATGCAACAGATTGCTCACGACCCAACGCAGCCACATGGTGTTTCACGTCCCCCCGCCTGGTGCCGCTGGACACGGTCCCGTTCGCTCCCGCGTCGCGACCATTGTACCGCAAACTTCAGGGTGGCCCACAGGCCGCGCAGCGACCCCAACGTATCGCGTACAGCACTCGGCTCATAACCGCAATGCACCATGCAGTCGCGGCACTGCGGGTTGCCGCTGGTGCGCCCGTAGCGCTGCCAGTCCGTCCCTTGCAGCAGTTCCTGGAACGTGGCGCAGTAGCCGTCGGCGATCAGATAACACGGTCGTTGCCACCCCTGTACGCTGAACGTGGGCGTGCCCCAGGGGGTGCACTCCAGCTCCCAGGCTCCCTGCAGGAACGCCAGGAACAGCGGCGTCTGATTGAACCGCCAGGTGCGCGGGCGGCGCTGCAGAAGCTGGCGGAACATCTGCTGGGTGCGCTCTCGAGTCAAGAACCCCGCGTGTCCGGACGCCGCGTCGTAGGCGTACCCGGGCGAGACCATAAGTCCTTCCACGCCCAGTGTCATGACGCGATCGAAGTGGTCGCGCATCAACTGAGGATCGCTGCCGGCAAAGAGCGTCGTGTTCGTGGCGACGCGGAAACCCCGGACGCGGGCGGCACGGATCGCCCGCATGGCGATGTCGTAGACGCCAGACCGGCCCACAGCCGCATCGTGGACCTCGCGGGGTCCATCCAGATGAATCGACAGGACCAGACGCCGGTGAGGCCGCAGCGCGGGCAAGATGGCCTCGAGCTTGACCGCATTCGTGCAGAGGTAGACGAACCGGCCGCGGGCCACCAAGCCTTCGACGATCTCCGCCAGGTGGGGATGCAGCAGCGGTTCACCGCCGGCGATGGAAACGATCGGAGCACCGCACTCGTCCGCCGCGGCAAAACACTCCGCCGGAGTCAGCTGCCGCTGCAGCAGGTCCGCACGCTGCCGGATCTTGCCACAACCGGGGCACGCCAGATTGCACCGCAGCAATGGCTCGAGCATCAGCACGAGCGGTTTCTGGCGCTCGCCACGCAATGCGTGACCCACGACCTGCCGGACGACGGACCACGTTTGCGACAGCGGCACAGGCATAGTTCAGTGCGTCCGGGTGTTCAGCGCGCGGACGGTCCCAGCGAGTGGCAGTAGCGGGCCAGCGCCAGCAGCGGGAAGTACAGCGGATACAGGTGGTAGCGCAGATAGAAAACGCGTGGAAAACCTGTGCCTGTGAACTCCGGCTCGGCCCAACCGCCATCGTCGCGCTGCTGCCGCAACAGGTATTCGATGCCACGTGGGACGGCGGGGTGCTCGTGGTACCCTGCGGCCAGCAATCCCAGCAACGCCCAGGAGGTTTGTGACGCGGTCGCGCGCCCTTGCCCGCGGAGCCGCGGTTGGGTATAGCTTTCGGGCGTCTCTCCCCAGCCGCCGCCCGGTTGCTGATGTGCCAGCAGCCACTGCGCCCCACGCTGCACGCAGTCGTCCTCGGGCGGCACCCCGACCTGCGTCAGCCCCACCAGGCACTGCCAGGTCCCGTAGACGTAATTCACGCCCCAGCGGCCGTACCAGCTTCCGTCGTCTTCCTGCGTCGCACGCAGGTAGTGAATCGCACGTTCCACGGCCACGTCGTCGCGTGTGGCACCCCAGGCGGCCAGCGCCTCGAGCACGCGCGCCGTGATGTCCGGCGTGCTGGGATCGATCATCGCGTTGTGGTCTGCAAACGGCACGTAGCACAGAAATTCCGCGTCGTTGTCCTTGTCGAAAGCGCCCCAGCCGCCGTCGGCATTCTGCATGGCCAGCACCCACCGCCGCGCCCGCTCGCAGGCCTGGAGCGTCCGATCCAACAGCGCGGCACGGTCCCGCGCCGCGGCCATGTTCGCCGCGGTGGCCTGGATCACCAGGCGCCGCGGACCGTCCCACAGCGCAGACTGGTCGGACAAGTAGTGCTCGCGCAGCGCCGTCAGCACGACCGCCGTGTCGTCCAGGTCGGGGTAGAAGGCATTGTGGTGTTCAAAGTACCAGCCTCCCGGTTCGGCACGGACCGTGGCGGCCCAGTCGCCCCGCCGGACCGCTTCGCGCGTCAGTAACCACTGCGTGGCCTGCCGTACCGGCTCTTCCAACGCCGCGGTCGGCGCCGCCGCCAGTGCCCGCAGTGTCAAGGCGGTGTCCCACACCGGCGACTTACACGGCTGCAGCCGCAGCGTATCGTGCTGCACGAGCGTCAGATCCTCGAGCTGTTCATGGCAATAGCGAACTTCCGGGCTCTCGTCCGCGTACCCGAGACACTTCAGCGCCACCAGGCTCCAGACGATCGGCGGGAAGATCGCGCCGAGCCCGTCACTGTCCACGAACCGGTCCGTGATCCAACGCTCTGCTTCGCGCAGCGCGCGCCGCCGCAACGGACAGAGTCGCCAGCGTTCGGCCCATTTGAGGGCGCGATCCAGGCCGCGGAAGACGCTCACCCACGTCCGCGCGGATCGCGTCGCGGCGTCACCCGGCGATTGCAGCGGCGGCCATTGCTCCACCGGCCGCACGAAGAGTTCCGACACGCCCAGCGAGACGGGCACTGCCCGTACCGGCCGATACGCCCAGATGATCGACAGCGGCACGAACATCGTGCGCGACCAGGCACTGATCCGATAGATGTTCAGCGGGCTCCAGGCCGGCAGCAAGATCGCTTCCGGCGGCACGGCGGGACAGGCGTCATAGGGGATCTGTCCCAAGAGCGCCAGGTAATATCGCGTAAAACTGTTGACGCGGTCCGCACCGCCGTGGGCCAGGATCGCCTCGCGCGCCAGACGCATCGGCTCGCTGCGCGGGCTCTGGCCGGCCAGTTTGAGCGCAAAATAGGCCTTGACACTGGCGCTCACGTTGAGTTCCCCGTCGGGGAACAGCGCCCAACCACCGGGCCGGCGCTGCTGGCTCAGGACGTAGCGGGCCGCCTGGGCGACCTCCGGACGGTCCAACTGGCCCAGCCACGCCAGCAGCAGAATGTACTCACTCTCGAGAATCGTGTCGCCTTCGAGTTCACCGCACCAGCAGCCCTCCGGCTGCTGCAGACCCAACACGTGCCGCCGGGCACGATCGATCGCCCGCTCCAAGTCGGACCGCGCGGGCCCCTGCAAGACGTCGGTAGCGGATACGTCCGGCGAGACGGAACGGTCGTCCGGTGTCCGTTCGTGGGGCGGAGTCTCCACTCAATCCCTCTCACATCCCTTCGTGCAACGTCCAGCACCAGCCCGACGGTCGTTAACGTAAGGCATGCGCCCAGAATGTGCAACCTCAATCCGCCGCGGTGAGCACTTCGAAGATCTCTCCCACCCGCGGGTCCAGCTCGGGAACGCGCACCGGGCGTATCAACCGCTGACGCAACGCCAGCTCGCCGTGCATCAGTTCGCGTGTCACCGAGGCGGGAAACCCGTAGTTGCCCGGCTGCCGATAGCGCGCAATTTCCGCCCAGTTGACGTAGATGTGCGAGATGTTCAGTTCGGCCAGTTTCGCCCGGCGCCCTTCCCTGTCGCCACACCGCAGGACGTCGTCCAGCAGCGAGTCGTCGAAGCAGGTGCTGTAGAGAACCGGCACACGCAACGGGAACACGGCCGCGTCGCCGATCAACAGGGCCCGCTGTCCCGACGGCACGTGGGCGTTGAGAAATCGATGAGCAACCGTCGTCGTCGACAACCGGGGGTCGTCGCGCAGCTGTTCCAGCTGCACCAGGTACCGATTGTCACTCAGCAGAGGCGACGTGATCAGGACCCAGTTCGCCGCCAGGCCGAACCCGATCACGCTCCACATCGTGACGCGCCAGACGCGTGCTTCCGACCACGTCAGGCCTACACCGGCCGCCAGCGCAAAACACGGCCAGCCCGGCACCAGGAACCGGTCGATCCGATGCGTGAAGAGCCACCACAGACCGACCAGCAGCACGAATACGAGCAACCACGGCGCCGACTGCTGCCGCGTGCGCCGACGGAGCACGACGAGCGCCACGCCGGGGATCAGCAACGGACTGTGCCAGAGACTTCGTCCCAGTACCAGTTGCAGGGATTCCCAGGCCTGGCGGGGTGCGTAGGCGCGTCCTGCCGCATCGACGGGGACACGGTGAGCGCGGCGGAACTGCGCGTTCTTCTCCGGCGTCCGCGTGCGAGAGTCAAATACCTGAGCCATCAGCGGGTACACCGGATTGCCCGTCTGCACCCAGTTCTTGGCATACCACAACCCGCCGGCCAGGAACATCGCGATCGCACAGGCGCTCACGCTGCGGACGTATTCGCGCCGCGCGGTCACCAGCACCACGACCAACAGCGGCAACGCCACAAAGACGGCCGCCGGATATTTGCAGGCCGCCGCGGATCCGGCCATCCACCCGGCCAGCCACAGGTATCCGCAGGCCCTGCGCGGCTCCGCGTGCCGCTGGTCCAGCCACAACTTCGCGCAGTACACCGCTGCCAACAGGTAGAACGCCACGACACCTTCGTTCAGCCCGCCCATCGACACCAGCGCGATCCACGGTGTCGACAGATAAAGGAGCGCGGCGATCACCCCCGCCGTCGGCGACACGAACCGGCGTCCGGCAGCCACCAGCAGCAGGGCCGTCAACGGCGTGAAGAGCGCCATCACCAACTTGCCCGCCAAGGCGCCCCACCACCAGCCTGCGGCACCAGGCCAGAGGACCATGGCCAGCGCAACGAGCGACTCGGCACCCAACGGCATGTTGCCGTAGACGTTGTGCGCAAGAAACTCGATCCGTCCGGCTGCCACCCACTCCCGCGGCACCTGCAGATGGTACTCCAACACGTCGAAGTCGATCGGCGGCAACAACGCGCCGGCACACACCGCGGCGACAAACGGCAATCCCAGCCACACCGCGCGAGGCGTGCGTTGAGGTCCCCGCGCGGCACCCGCGCCGATCGACTCGCCAGCGTCCTCGCGCGGGCCGTGCACCGCACGCCGCCATTCCTGCCAGGCCGCCGACCCGACCACCAACAACCCCACGCCAGCGAACAACAGCGGTTGGTCCAGCAGTCCCAACAGGCCAGCTGCCAGGGTCATCAACGACAGACCGCTCAAACCGGTCCCCGTCGCCAATGCGATGTACTCCAGACGTTCGAGCTGACGCGTGACGGACAACCACGACAACACGAGTCGGCCCAGCAGGAATGCCACCAGCGCGATCCAGCCGGCCAGCAGCAGCAGCGGCACACGATCCGCCACGGACACGCGACCGTCCGGCACCGCACACCACTCGCGCAGCAACTGCTCAGGGACCAGCACATAGGACAACACCTGGTAACGCCAGATGCCGGCCACCAACTCCATCCGGTAGAACCACCAGGCATACACGCCGCACAGGAGGGCAAACGTCACGGTCAGAGCGATCATGCCGACGGGGCGGACGGACTCCGCGTTCTGCGCCGCGCGGGCTTCCCGGAGCCGGGCCGCCGCACTACTGTCGAGCGGTTGGGACGTTCGTTCCGACACGGCAGTCGCCTCGGCTAGGGAATTTGCTCGTCCGAGCCCGCCAGGGTTCCTGCCGGGCCCGCTGGACCAAGCTATCATTAAGAGTCTCCTGCGGGCCCGCAAGTCCTCCGTTCGCACACCATCCGCCCAGCCATACAGCAGCCCAACTATGACCCACGACCCGTCCCACCGCCTGCACGGGATCTTCACACCCAACATCGTGCCCTTGGACGATCGCGGAGAGATCTGCGAGGCCGAGTTGCGGCGTTATGTCGACTGGCTGATTGCCCGCGGCGTGCACGGCCTGTATCCCAACGGATCGACCGGCGAGTTCACCCGGTTCACGGCCGAGGAGCGACGGCGAATCATAGAGATCATTGTCGAGCAGGTCGCCGGCCGCGTGCCGGTCCTGGCCGGTGCCGCCGAGGCCAATGCGCGTGAGACGATCCGCGCTTGCGAGCATTATCATCGGCTGGGCGTGCGGGCCGTGGCCATCGTGTCGCCGTTTTACTACAAGCTCACACCCGCTGGCGTGTTCGCCTACTTCCGCGAGATCGCCGATCATTCACCGGTCGACGTGACGCTCTACAATATCCCGATGTTCGCCTCGCCGATCGACCTGGCCACGGTCCGCCGCCTGGCCGACGAATGTCCGCGCGTCGTCGCGATCAAGGACTCGTCGGGGGATCTGCCGCACATGATGCGGATGATCGCCGCTGTGCGACCCGCCCGTCCTGATTTCAGTTTCCTGACCGGCTGGGATGCGGCCCTGATGCCGATGTTGCTGATTGGCTGCGACGGCGGCACCAACGCAACCAGCGGCGTCGTACCAGAGATCACCCGCAAACTCTACGACCTGACCATCAGCGGTCAGCTGGACGCGGCCCGTGACCTGCAGTATCGCCTGCTCCACCTGTTCGACGCGATGCTGTACTCGGCCGAGTTCCCCGAAGGCTTCCGGGTGGCGCTGAGTTCGCGCGGATTCCGCGTGGGCCACGGACGCCAGCCGAAATCGGCGAGCCAGCAGAACGAACTCGATCAACTCGCGCGCCAGCTCCAGTGTCTGCTGGCCGCGGAAGGATTCGCCGAGGAACCTCGCGGCGGGTGCCCCGCGACGTCCGAAGTCGATCCGGAACAGGTCGCCCGCATTGTCCAACAGGTCGTGGGCCGCCTGCGCGACCAGGCGTGACCTGTCCCGCCGCGCTTTGCGCTCCTCCGGCTCAGCGCTGAATGTAGTGCTTGAGGTACTCGTTCTCGACGCTCAGCAAGCCGTGTTCGGCCTTGACGATGTCGCCGATCGACACCATGCCGGCCAGCTTGCCCTGCTCCATGACCGGCAGATGCCGGATCCGCAGTTCGGTCATCCAGCCCATGACATCGCTGATCTTGTCATGGATCGAACCGCTGATCACTTTGCGCGTCATCCGCTCGTGCACCGACACCTGCGACAAAGGACGGTCGACCACCGCGCACGCGCGGAGAATGTCCCGCTCCGTGATGATCCCGACCATCTGATCGCCGTCACAGACCACGAGCGAACCGCAATTGTGCTCGACCATGGCCGCCACGACATCCGCCAGCGTGGCGTGCGGGCCTATCGTGAATACCTTCGACCCTTTGGTTTGCAGGATGTCGCTCAACTTCATCTGCGTGGTCCTCTTACGCTCGCCGTGAAATCCGCCTTGAGTAGTCACCAGCCATTGCCCAAGCGTGCTGCGGGCTCGCACCTGAACAGCGCTGGACCAACCATTACGACACAAGCTTATGTCGAAAACCTGCATCCCGTCAAATCCGTTTTCCCTGTGAAATGGCTCACAATTCCCCGGCGGCCGCGGGCCGGCGGCGGCGCCGGCCGGGGCGTGCCCGGCCGTGCCCGGTCGACACTCTCCTGCCGGTCCCGCACAATAGCGACCAGCGAAGCGTTGCTGCGTTGCTGCCGGGACGCGGGGCGGTTCGCCAGGGCACGAGGACAGGACCCATGCCAATTCGCCGTGTCGGCCCGTGCACGCTGGTCGTGCTCTTGATTGGCTGCGAATTTACCGCGGCACCATCGGTTCACGAGCGTCCCGCCCCAGGCGCGGCGGCGGCACCTCGAGTGGTCGCGAACTCAGGGCCGGACCGCGAGGCCGTGCGCGACGATCCGCCACGGCTGTCCGACGAGCTTTTGGCGGAGGGTTGGATCCAGCTGTTTGACGGCCAGACACTTTTTGGCTGGCAGCACCATCAACGGGCGGATTGGCGCGTCGAGGACGGCGCCATTGTGGTCAGCAGCGGTGAGAAGGGGTTGCTGACCACCACGGCGGAGTTTGCGAGTTACGTACTGCGGGCGGATTTCCGAGCCGATCCGGGCACGAACAGCGGGATCTTCCTCTCCACGAGTCAGGACCCGGTCGACGTGTTGACCGACTGTTACGAGCTGAACATTGCGGGTGCGGACAATCCGTTCCCGACCGGGAGTCTGGTGCAGCGTCAGGCGGTGGCTGCGGACCTCCACCGCGCGGACTGGCAGTCCTACGAAGTCCAGGTGTCAGGAGGTCACGTCGTTGTGCACCTCGATGGGCAGCTGGTCCTCGATTACCTCGACCCGCAACCGCTGCTGCGCGGACACATCGGCCTGCAGTTCAACACCGGCCGCGTGGCTTTCCGCAATCTCGTCCTGCGACCGCTCGGCCTGGAGCCTCTCTTCAACGGGCGGGACCTGAGCGGCTGGAAGAGCTACCCGGAGATGACCAGTCGTTTCACGGTCACGCCGGAAGGCTGGCTGAACGTGCAGGACGGCCGCGGGCAGCTGGAGACCGAACGGTTGTTCGGAGATTTTGCGCTGCAACTGGAGTGCGTCAGTCACGCAGCCGGCCTCAACTCCGGCATCTTCTTTCGCTGTATTCCCGGCGAGCAGATGAACGGTTATGAGGTCCAGATTCACAACGGGTTTCACGACGGGGACCGGACGCGGCCGGTTGATTGCGGTACGGGGGGCATCTTCCGGCGTCAGGATGCTCGGCGCGTCGTCTCGAACGACCTGGAGTGGTTCTACCAGACGATTGTGGCGCACGGTCCGCACGTGGCGGTCTGGGTCAACGGCTACCAGGTGACCGATTGGACCGACACGCGGGCACCGGATCCCAACCCGCGCAAGGGCCTCCGCGTGGAACCAGGCACGATCATGATCCAAGGGCACGACCCCACGACGAACCTGTCGTTTCGCCACCTGCGTGCGGCCCCATGGCCACCGGGCCGCTGAGGGCCGCAACACTCGCACTCAATGGCTCAACATCAGCCCGAGCAATCCGGCCAGTGCCAGGAGTGCCAGGCGCAGGATCAAGCGCTGCCGAACCGGTATCCCCTGTTGCCGCGCCAGCTCCAGCACTCGCACACGCGCGATCTCGTAGTCCACGTTGGCCTCCTCCTGGTACGCCTTGATGGCCTGACGCGCGTTTCCTTCGCGTAACAACATCAGAATCAGACCCAGCCGGCTGTCATCCACCTGTCGCACCCCGACCCATCATGTCCGGTTGTCCCACTAGGCGCCCAGTCAGACGTACCCGCCGAAATCGAGACCGTCAATCCGTTTTCGCTCAAGATGCGCGCACCTGCCGGACGTCGGGGGACGTTTGTGCGGATCAGCGAAACCGTACCTGCGTGCGAGTCCGGTCAGCCGTCAGCCGGCTCACGCGGATCCTGCCGTGACTCCGCCTCAATCAGCAGCAGTGCGTCGTAAGCATCCTCAAACGTCGCGTACGGCGTGGGGTCCGCCAGCAGCCCTCCGAAACGCTCCGCCTCGGTTTCGGGCGAGGTGTGTGCATCCACCTCGGCCACGGTCAGCCCATCTTCGGTCTCAACTACGATGAAACTCTGCATGCGATGGCTCCTTCTGGCAAACGAGCCGGCCAGGCCCGCGGAGCACGCCGCGCGCGGCCCGGGCCGCACCTTGGCACATCGAGCAGGTCGACCAACGACCGTTGCCCTTATTGTACGCCGCCCTCCCCGCCGGTCCACGATCGGCGGCTCGGTACTGCAGGGTCTGGCATCTCCGCAGGCCCACTCCCGGAGTGGGTCCCCCCCACCAATCGGGTCAGTTCGCTTGTCAATTCCCGCCCGTACGCTACAACAGAAGCGATGATCAGCTCGAAATCCGAAGCCAGCCCGAGTGCTGCGATGTTGGATCGTGTCTCCGGCAGCGACGACAAGTTGGCTCTGTTGTGGAGCGACATGGGCTTGGGAGCGCCGACGCTCATCGGTCTGGCCCAGCTGTGCAGCCGCGCGTTGCTCAGCGGTGCGCTCCCCTCGGGACAATTGACGGCAGAGGCACAGGCCATCTTGTTCACGGCTGCGCACCGGGGCATGTTGGAAGTCAAGCCGAGCAATAGCGCTTACGAATCCGCTTCACGGCTGCTGACCGTGTTCGTCGAGATCGACGACGATACGCGGGTCCGTTTTCGTCACCCGCGTGACGTGCGGCAGAACGTGCGGTTTCTCGAGGGCTTCCGTCAGCTCTGCGCCAGCGGTCTGGTGTTTCACCACCTGTTTCACGAATTCACGCTGACCGAGGCCGGGTTTGACCTCGCCGCCACCATCCGCCCGGATGAGATCCGCGATGTGCTTGACCTCGGCGAACTCTGCAGGTTCACCTGATGCTCACCACTTCCGGCCCCGTTGGCGGTTCGGTAGTGTTTGGCGAAGGGATAGGTAGTTTGTCGATGTTCGTCACTGGTGCAAGGAACCCAAGCGATGAGTGTTCTGGTTACAAAGGAAGCGCCGAATTTCAAGGCTCAGGCGGTCCTGGCGGATGGTTCGTTTAAAGAGATTTCGCTGGCGGATTACCGCGGGAAATACGTGCTGTTGTTTTTCTACCCGCTCGATTTCACGTTCGTGTGCCCGACCGAGATCATTGCGTTCTCCGACCGCGCGAAGGAGTTTGCGAATCTGGGCGTGCAGATTCTGGGCGTGTCGATCGACAGCCATTTCACGCATCTGGCGTGGCGGAACACGCCCCGCGCCCAGGGCGGCATCGGCCAGGTGGCGTATCCGCTCATCGCCGACCTGAACAAGTCGATCAGCCAGGCGTATGACGTGCTGTTGCCGGGCGGGATTGCCCTGCGCGGCCTGTTCCTCATCGACAAGTGCGGCATCGTCAAGCACCAGGTCGTGAACGACTTGCCGTTGGGTCGCAGCGTGGATGAAGCCCTGCGGATGGTCAAGGCGTTGCAGTTCGTCGAGAGCCATGGCGAGGTCTGCCCGGCCAACTGGCAGGAAGGCAAGGCGACGATCAAGCCGACCCCCGCGGCGAGCAAGGAGTTCTTTGGCGCGGAATATGCCGGGAAATAGGGCCGTGAGCGCCGCGGAACAGGGTAGATAGCGACGGTCAGCCCGTGGGCTGACCGTCGCCATTTCCGGGCCACGACCGCTGGCCCCGCGAGACGAAATCGCATTTGCCAGATGGGAGATTGCGAGCTAGGTTTGAGGCAGTGAATGATCGATGCGTCGCCCGCGCAGCGCGGCGGCGCAGACGCAAAATACCTAGCTGCGATGACGGCGTGCGATACCGTTCGCTCGGCTCCATCGTGGACCGGACCCGGCAGTCGATTTGTCCGCCTTTTCTCGTCGCCTTCATCTGTCGTCCGGTTCCACACATGGCCAGCGCGCTTCGGCCAACGGCTGCCGGCATCGTTGCGATAGAACGAGCCAGAGTTGCGATGACACGTATACTTCGATTCCTCCGTGACGAGGACGGTCCGACCGCTGTGGAATACGCGGTCATGTTGGCCCTGATCGTCGTCGCCTGCATGGTCAGTATCCAGGCGCTTACGCGGGAGACGGCGGGCAGCTATAACCGGTCGTCGGCGGCGATTGACGCCGCGCTCAACGCGCCGTAATTGCCGTTCCGACTTCCTTCAGCCGGCGGCGCAGGTCCTGGCAGATGCGGGCAAATGACGCGTCGGCCGCGCGGGGTTCCGGGTGGTGCGCCTCGTCTGTCGTCGCCGCACTTCCTGCGGCGGACGCCGCCACCGGCGGCTCGACTGGCAGACAACCGTTCCCATCGTGCCAATACGCGCAATTGCGCCCTGCCCGCTTGGCGGCATACAGTGCGGCGTCCGCGCGGCCGACCAGCTCGTCGGAAGTCTCGGCGGCGTGCAATTCCGCCACGCCCAAACTGACCGTCACGCGCGTCGGTCGGCCGCCAGCGGGGAACGAGGCATTCTCGATGGATTGGCGAGCCCGGGTGGCGGCGTGCTTCGCTTCTGTGATATCCGTTGCCGGCAGGATCACGGCCAGCTCCTCGCCGCCGTAGCGGGCGACGAAGTCCGATTCGCGCATGGTGGTGTGCAGCAACTGACTGACGCTGCGCAGCACCTGATCGCCAGCCTGATGGCCGTGCGTGTCGTTGAATCTCTTGAAGTGGTCCACGTCCACCATCACGATGGACAGCGGGTGTCCGTGCCGCCTCCATTGGGCAACGCAGCGACCGAGCTCTTCATCAAAAGCGCGACGGTTGGGCAGCCGGGTGAGCGCGTCGGTGCGGGCTTCGGACATGTAAAGCGAGATGGCGTCGGATTGCCGCTTCAAGAGCTGTTCGGCCTCCTGGAGCCGCTCCTGGAGGTGTTCATTCGCCTCCACCACGCTCGAGAGCAGACCGACGGTCATCCCCTGCTGGGAGGCCGCAAGCTGTTCCGGGGCGTCCCGCAGCAGTCCGGCCATGCCATCGACGACCGACCGGTATTGGGACATGTCGTCCGCCAGGCCGCGAGTCCATTCGACCAGGGGAGCCAGCATGCCGGTCAGTCGCTGCAGCTCACCCTGCGCCGGGGCAGGCCGGCCGGTCAGGTAGTGTCCCATCGCCAGGCCGGCCAGCAAGGCGGCCAACAGGGAGGCCAACAGCAGCGGGACATCCCACACCGTCGCGAGGACGCACGGCCGGGTGGACACCACAAGCAGGTGAAACGAATCCATGGGTGCCGGTTGGGCTGGCTGGAGTGATTGTGCGGTAGGGGCAGCGTGTGCTCCGCGGTCGAGCGGCACGGCGGGCGGCCGCGGCGGTTGCCGGCGGCGCGGCGCGCGCGGGTCGACCTGCACAATCGTAGCCTACAAAAGCCGTTCGCGCGGCCAGTGCCTGCCGTCTTGGTTCGGACCGCACGAGCAGCTTGACGGTGGTCCCCGGGCTCCGCATACTCGGAGAGGGGGGTACCCTGCGGCTTGCCGCGTCCTGTCGTCATGAAGCTGTTTTACTGCGCCTCGTATCGCCCGGTCACAGGCGGGCGATGTCGCGCGGGCTGCCCCATGCCTTAGCAAGGTCTCACGTCCCGTGCAAACCATCACTTTCGAAGATGAATTCGTCCACCAGCTCGCCCCGGTGGCGTTGGCCCGTCCTGCGTACGCCATGCTGTGCGGCAGTTACCGGCTGGTCGATTGGCTCGAGCTGCTCGACGACGCCCCGCAGGCGGTCGTGCGCGAGCACCTGGTGCGGATCCAGGAACTGGATTTCCCCTGCTTCCGCCGGCGCAACGAGAGCGCTGCCCGAGGACCGACCATGTGGATCAACGCGCGGCTCGTTCCGTCGCACCAGACGTACCTGACGCTGGGCGCGCTGCGTGATCGCGGCGGAACCGGGATCGTGCACAGCGGCGCCGCGGTGGCCGTAGCCATTCTCCCGGAAACCGCTCCGCCGCCACCGGCCACGCTCCACACGTCCACCTTGAAAGGCTATTTCGACCAGCTGGGCCTAGCCGAGCTGCAACCGCTCGAGGCATCGCTCCCCTTGATCGAGTATCCCCATCAGCTGATTCAGTACAACCAGGAGACGCTCACCGACAATCTCGTCTACCGCCTGCGGGAGGGCTCTTACAACGAGGTGGCGGACGGGGTGTTCGCGGCTGAGCATGCGCGGCTGGGAGATCATGTCGTCGCCGACACCCGACAGGGTCCGGTTCTGCTCGAGAATCACGCCCAGATCGGTCCGTTCACTTTCCTGGCCGGCCCCGCGCATCTGGGCTGCCATACCCGCGTGATCGAGCATGCGGCCATCAAGAGCCACGTGACGATCGGCCATACGGCGAAGATCGGCGGGGAGGTGGAGGCCTCGATCATCGAGTCCTATACCAACAAGCAGCACCACGGCTTCCTGGGACACAGCTACCTCGGCGCCTGGATCAACCTGGGGGCGGGAACGTGCAACAGTGACCTGAAGAACACGTATGGCGAAGTCAAGATGGACTATGCCGGTCGCAAGGTACCCACGGGCATGCAGTTCGTCGGCTGCATCATGGGCGACTACTCGAAGTCCGCCATCAATACCGGCATCTTCACCGGTAAGACCGTCGGCGTCTGCAGCATGCTCTACGGCTTCGTCACGACCAACGTTCCGAGTTTTGTCAACTACGCGCGGCTGTTCGGGCAGGTCACCGAGCTGCCTCCGGACGTGATGATCGCCACGCAGCGCCGCATGTTCGCCCGCCGGAAGGTGTCCCAGCGGTTAGCGGACGAGCAGCTGATCCGGGACATGTACACCCTGACGCGCGACGAGCGGCAGCTGGGGGGCGATCCCCTGCTGCTGTGACCCTCAGGCGCGGCCTGGGAAATCGGCCTCTGCGCCGATATGATGTTTCGACATTGCCCGGTATCCACCTGCTGACACGACGCGAACGGTTTCCATGGGACTGGCGGCGACATATGGTGCCGACAAGTTCGGCCTCTCGTTCGAACTCTATCCGCCGCGCACCCGTGCCGGCGAACAGGCGTTGTTCCGGCACGTGCGCGAATTGGTCGCCTGCCAGCCGGACTTTCTGACTTGTACCTACGGTGCCGGGGGCTCCACGCGCACCAAGACGCTGGACGTTGTCTCCGAGGTGAGACGCGCGTTCTCAGTCCCCGTGGCCGCGCACCTGACCTGCGTGGACTCGAGCGTTGACCAGCTGCGGGCGTATCTCGATGCCGCCCGCGCGGCCGGCGTCGACTACATCGTCGCGCTGCGCGGCGACCCGCCGCAGGGCCAAGGGGAGTTCCGGCCACCCGCGGGTGGATTGTCTCATGCCAACGAGTTGGTGGCGCTGATCCGTGCCGAGTATCCCGATTTCGGCGTCGCCGTGGCCGGTTACCCGGAGACGCACCGCGAAGCCCCGAGTCCCGAGGCGGACGTGCAGTTCCTGCGGCGCAAGGTGGACGCCGGGGCAGACGTCGTCATCACGCAGCTGTTCTACTGCAATGACGACTTCTTCCGCTTTCGGGAGCGCTGCGAGAAGGCCGGCATTCGCGTCCCGATCGTGCCGGGGATCCTGCCCGTCAACAATCTCGCGCAGATCCAGCGGATCACGACCATGTGCGGCGCGCGACTGCCCGCGTCGCTGGTCAGCGATCTCCAGGCCCAGGACGACGCCGAGTGGCAGTACCAGGTCGGCGTCGAGTATGCGACGCGGCAGGTGCGGCAACTGGTTCAGCGCGGGGTGCCCGGAATCCACTTCTACGTGCTGAACAAGTCGTCCTCCACGCTGGCTGTGCTGCAGGCCGTGCGGCAGTTGTGACGCGCCCGGCGCGTCCGCTTCCTCACGCGCCCCCGGCCTGCTCCTCCAGGGACGGCATGTCGCACCCGTCCAGGAAACTGGCCAGCGTACGGCTCCGGTACGGCTGCTGCAGCTTCCGCACCGCTTTCGATTCGATCTGCCGCACTCGCTCCCGCGTTACCGAGAAGATCTTGCCGACTTCCTCCAGCGTGTAGGCATACCCGTCCGCCAGTCCATACCGCAGCCGGAGGATCTCACGCTCACGATAATTCAGCCCCTCCATCGCCTCGGCGATCCGGCTCTTCAACGCCTCCTGGTTCGTCGCATACAACGGATCGTCATCGCGATAGTCCTCCAGAAACTCGCCGAAATAGCTGTCGTCGTGATCGCCCACCGGCTGGTCCAGCGAGAGCGGCTGGCGCGCCATCTTCATGATGCAGCGGGTGTCGTCGAGCGTCAGTCCGGCCCGGCCGGCCGTTTCCTCCGCCGTCGGATCGCGGCCCAGTTCCTGGACCAGGTCCCGCGTCACCGTGCGCACCTTGCTCATCGTGTCAATCATGTGCACCGGGACGCGGATCGTCCGGCTCTGATCGGCAATCGCGCGGGTGATGGCCTGCCGGATCCACCAGGTGGCGTAGGTCGAGAACTTGTAGCCGCGGGCATACTCAAATTTGTCCACCGCCCGCATCAACCCCGTGTTCCCTTCTTGAATCAGGTCCAGGAAACTGAGGCCGCGGTTGCGGTACTTCTTGGCAATGGAGACGACCAGCCGCAGGTTGCCGGCCGACAACTCGCGCTTGGCAGCGTCATAGGCGTGCTGATACAGCCGCGTCCGCTCGATCCGGCGCTGCAGCGTGGCGGGACTCTCGAACGTCATCTGCATCAGGCAGTGCAGTTCCTCCCGCAGCTCTTCGACCGTCCGGCCCTGCACGTGACCCAGCTCGCGCGCCTCCGCGATCTGGAGCTTCAGCTCCTGCATCCGGTCGCAGATGTCGCGCAGCTTGTCGAACAGCGGCTGCAGGCGATTAGTCCGCAGGTTCATCTCTTCCACCAGGCGCACCGCCTTGTTGCGGCGGCGCACCAGCCGCCGCCACGCCGCCCGGCGCTCGGGCTCGGCTCGCTTGCCGTCGATCGCAAGGTAAAAATCGCGCCGGTTGCTGGCCAACATGTGGCGCAGCGTCCGCAGATTCGGTCCCAGTCGCCGCATGATATCCCGCTTGCCCACCGTGTTGGTGACCGACACCTCGATGGTCCGGTCCAGACGCAGCTGGCCGTCCATCACCTGCTGCAGCGCGAGCACGGCTCCCTGGAGAACGAAATCCGTCGCCAGCATCCAGTGACGGTAGCGAAACCGCGTCTCTTCAATCTGCCGGGCGGCGCCGATCTCCTCCGGTCGCTTGAGCAACGGGATCTGCCCCATCTGCATCAGGTACATCCGCACGGGATCATCCGTGTTGTCCACCAGGCTCCCCGTCCGGCCGCTGCGCAAATGCTCCTCGTCCTCCTCCGACCAGCCGAAGCCTTCGTGCTCGTCCTGGTCGTCGTGCTCGTCTTGCTCATCGTGCTCGTCTTGCTCATCGTGCTCGTCATGTTCGTCATGTTCGTCGTGCTCATCGTGTTCCTTGCCAAACCGGCGGCCGCGCCGACCTGCGTTGCGGAGACGATGGCCATTGGACGTGGGTGGGACGGACACCTGACGGTGAAGCGAATCGGAAAAGCCCAGCTTGTCGGCAGCGGTGCGGGTCGTTTTCGTCAAGGTGCAGCTCCTGGAAACATCGGTTGGCGTCGGGCTCGCGGCATCGCGTGGCCTGTGGTCTCGACCACCGTGCCGAAACCGCTGTTGCACCTCCGGTACCGAACACACGGGTGGCTGCTCAGGAATCGCACAAGTCTTTATCTGAAAGTCACTTACACACGTTGCCCGGAAATCATCGTGGCGCACGGATTGTGGCGAAAACCCAACATGCGTGGCGTTTCTCCCGCACACCCCGGCGCACGCCGCCCCCAAAAACCCAGCTTCCAGCGGCACCTGCCAGCCTCGCCCTGCCGGGCGTGCATCGTGGCTGCGGCCACTCCGGATTCACGTGCCGTTGACGCCCGGAAAAACTGTCTTGGGGTCCACCGCATTCCGTGGCATCGCCCCAGCCACATCCTGCAGATCGACGGCTCTCAGGTAGAACACCCGGCGCGTGTAGCCTTTGGACCGGGTGTTGCGAGGGGCATTGGGGGTGAGCTTGGAGTAGCCGACGACCCGGGCATCACCCCCAAGATAGATGGGTCCGCGCCGGCTCAACGCCGACGGAACTTGCTTGACGCGAACATACGGCAGCGACCGCACGTCGCACAACCAGACTATGCTCTTCTCGTACGAAAGCGGGTCATCCTTGGACCAGTTCTCGAGTTCTGCCGGCGACAACAGCCGGACGATCTCGTGTGCCCCATCCTTGAGTTCCCGGTGGAGCGTTTTCATGGCCGGTGCCTCTGTCCCGAAGTCGGTCCCCGTGCCGCGTCCGGTCGCGGCGGCAGGGCACGGATATTCTCTGTTCCGACGTACCCTCTATCTTATTCATTCCTCCACGCATAGACTCCGCTGACGGTGCCGTCCGGAAAAAAACTGGGACGCGACCAGCCCTGCGGCCGATCGCGCCCCATCAGCGGGATCGCAATTCTGAAGTATCGATTAACCAGTCGGGGCATCCGCCCCTCGGACTGAGTCGCCAGCACCAACACAAAGTCTTGCGAACGGGCGAAGAAGAGCCCTGCCTCGACCCAGTCCCGACACCAGTAGGCAGTTACGCGTCTCTTCCTCGCCGTTCGCAAGCTCCAACGCTCTCACTCGGTCCCCATCTGTGAGCAACCGCTGTGCCAATCTGCCGCCGACCGCACCGTATCGTCTTAAACTCAAATGAGTTCATGTCTTGAGGCCGAAGTGGCAGTTCGAGCCGCTCGGCCACCGGCCCGGCGCAGGTCTCGCATTGAGACCTGCGTCTCAACCTCAGACAAGCCAACCGGTACGATAGGGGCAGGCGGCGGTCGCACACGGGCGGGGGATCCTGGTCTGGTCAAGAGGAGAATCAACGTCATGGACACTCTGGTCGGTATCCGGGTACATGTGCCCAGCGGGACGATCATTCTGCAGCGCCCTGACAAGCGTAATGCCCTGTCACGGCTCATGATCCTCCAGGTGCAGCAGGCGTTCGAGGACCTCCACCAGGAGCGGCGAGTGCGGGCGGTGATTTTGACGGGCGCCGGCAGTGCGTTCTGCGCGGGGACCGATCTGGCCGAGCTCAAAGCGACACTCGGTACCGATGACGCGTTCGAGCAATGGCACCGCGACACCATGCAGCTCAAGCAGCTGTTCGAGACCATGTTGCGTTTTCCCAAGCCGATCATCGCGGCCGTGAACGGACCAGCGCTCGGCGTGGGCGCGGGGCTGGTGCTGGCCTCGGACATCGTCCTGGGGACCCCCGATGCGTCATTTGGGCTGCCCGAGCCTCGCCATGGACTCGTCGCCGGCTTGATCTCGCCGCTGCTGGCGTTTCGGGTCGGCGCGGGAGTGGCAGCCCACCTGCTGCTGTCCGCGGCCATGGTCTCGGCGACCGAAGCGCGGGAACGCGGGATCTATCATCAGATCGTGCCGTTTGAGCAGGCGTGGGCAGCGGCGCATGAACAGGCACATCAGTGTGCCCGATCGTCGGCCGAGGCCATTCAGCTCACCAAACGCATGCTCAATGAGACCATCGGCGAGCACCTTACGACGCTGCTCAGCGCCGGCGCCGCCGTATCCGCCACCGCCCACACGACCGAAGCTGCCGAAGAAGGCCTCGCGGCTTTCGTCCAGAAGCGAGAACCCCGCTGGAAGTGAGAGCGTCTCCGAAAACCTCGTGACGGACCGGAAGGTCCGTCCTACGGCGAGGTTTTCGGACAGGCTCTAAGCAGCACCGGGAACCTCCCCCACACCGACGAGGTTCCCGGTGCACTGCCACCAGACTCAGCGACGTGGAGCACGATCAGGAGAATTTGCGGCGACATTGGTGCGCAGATCGTCGATCACCAGGTTCGTGATGTCGAGGTTGCGCTGCAGGATGACCCCGCGTTGGAGACCCAGCATCACGGACTGGGGATCTTCCGGGTTGAGACTGCGACTGTCGTATCGCAGCACCAGGCCGATACTGTGGCGCTGAGCGATGCGTTCAATCGCCGTCAGGATTTCTTGATAGACGCTGTAGTACTGCAAGGCCTCCCGCTGCAGCAGGTCCTTCTTTTTCTGGCGGGCCTGCACTTGGAGATCGGCCATCTGGCGCGCCAGGTCCGTCTCCAGGTGCAGGTACTGCGGACTGCCCACACGGAGTTCCGCCAGTTGTCTGTTGCGCTGATTCAGTTGCTGGCGTTGCGTCTCCAGTTCTCCCTCCGTTTGCTGCGCCTGCTGCTGCAAGGACTCGAGATTCCCTTTGAACGTCGGATGCGATTCGAAGACCTTCGCGATGTCGATGACGGCGACGAGCGTCGCCGGTGTGGCCGACGCGGTGGAGGCAACTTGGGCGCGCCCCACGCTGCCTCCCGCCACGACCAGACTCACCAGCCCACACGCCAGGAACACCTCGCGACCCATGACATTTGCCCTCCCTGCTGACGACCGAAAACATGCTTGCGCCGCACGGCTCACCCCGATTGTTCCCCGGCGACGTCGGCGAGCGAGGACGGGAGCATCTCACGTGCCACAGCGGGGCTGTAGGCCGCCTTTTCTTCCGCGCACTACGCGCAAGTGGTTCTGCAGCAGCACGTTATTTCCGACTAAGGCACCGGGTTGAATCGGCAGCGGCGGCGACGGGCGGCGTGCGAGCTGTAGTCTTTGCAGGGCGATTTGTAATCCTTGCCAAGCCCCGATACGCGCGCCGATCACGCGGCTACCCGGACAGCTCGCTTCGACTCAGCGCTCCGGTGTGCAGCGCCGTGCCCGCCAGGACACCATGGCAGCCGGCCTGTGCCAGCGCCGCCACGTCCGCCGCGTGCCGCACGCCGCCACCCGAGATCAGTTCGTCCCAGGCATGGCGCTGGCTCAGCCGACGACATGTCTCGACGGTCATTGGACCCGCACCGCTTCCCACCGCCGCCAGATCCAGCACGAGGAGTCGTCGCACGCCCGCCTGCCATGCGAGCTCCGCGATCTGTTCCACGCGGCAGCCGGCCAGTCGCTGACAGCGTGCCAACGGCCGGCCATCGAGCAGGTCCAGACTCAGCACGGCGCGCTCAGCGCCGATCGTCTGCACCAATTCCGCGAGCAGCGCCGCGTCCGGCAGAGTCTCGAGCGCGACAGCAATGCCCGCAAGCGGCCCGCAACTCGAGCGGAACCCGGTCAGGGCCCGAGCTCGCTCAGCATCCGCGCATCCGGCATCGATCAGCACGTCCAGTCCCGCATCGGCGATTGTGGCCAGCGCGGCCAGATTCGGCGGATGCCCGGCCAGTGCGTCGAGATCCGCGACGTAAGCGGCTCTTAATCCCAACTGCTGGACGAACGCCTGCGCCACATCCCGTGGAGCCGCCGACGCGACAATCCGGCTGCGCACCGGCTGATACGTCGCCCGCCGGCCGCCGGTGGCGTGAACGATATCGCCGGCCTGCAGGTCCAGCACACCATAGATGCGGCATGGGGGCAGCCGGCCGTCTGTCACAAGTCGTCCTCAACGGCCACCGTCTCGTAGAGCGGCATATGGCGGTAGTACACTTCCAGAATCATGGCGCACATCGCGGTCGTGTAAAGCCGGCCCCCTTTGAGCCCGTGCTGATCCTGGAAGAACCAGCTCCCGCGTTCGTGGCCGGCCGTCGCCTGAGTCCGGACCAGATAGTCGCGCATCTGATCGTTCCATGCGGGCCACGTCGGCCCGTCGAAATGATGCAGCACCTGCGTCGCATAGTAGTTGTAGTACATGTCCGACTTCGACGGACCCTCGCGACTCAGGAACTCCACGCCGCGTGAGAGCCGGCTGTCGTTGCGCCGCCAACCGGTGTACATCCGCACGAGCAGGCCGACCGCGGTGGTGCCGGGTGTGCGTCCCGGCGTCAAGTAGCCGTAATAAGACCCGTCCCCGCTCTGAACGCTGTCGAGAAATCGTTCACCCAGGTTCACGACCGGTGAGGGCACATCCAGCCCGGCCATGGTCGCGCTCTTCAAAGCCATCATCTGCCAGCCGAACACCGTCGTATCACCCGGCTGCCCTGGGTAGTACCGCCAGCCTCCCGCGGAGTGCTGCGCCCAGCAAATGAAGTCGATGGCCCGCTGGGCGCTGGACCGCAACGAATCATCCTGCGTCATGCCGTAGGCTTCGCACAACGCGATCGTGGCGATCCCTTGCGCGTACATCGTTCCTTCCTGCAGGTCAGCGCCGTGCGGCGTCGGCACAGCATGTTCCTTCAGGTAGTACAGTCCCGCATGCACGACGTCGCGATAGTCGCCATCGCGGTGCGTCTGACCGGCGCCCAGGAAGGGCAGGAGCGCCAGTCCCGTCGCGCCGGTCGTCGATCCGACGGTGCCTCCGTTACGGCACTGGTTGCGGCACGGCGCCTCGGACAGGTCGAAGCGCCACCCGCCGCTGGACTCCTGGTGGGCGGCGAGCCAGGCGAGCGCCAGCGCGACCGCCGATTCGCTCGCGGGGGTGCCTCCCCCGCGCGCCAGGCGTTCGGCCTTGCGGTCCCCGCGCCGACCCTCAAAGCCGCCCCGCACAGGAGCGCCGCCGCGGAGCAACTCGGCCGAAGTACTCGCCTCCCCGGTAGGCACCCAGGGGGACGAGGTCGGCCCGAACACCACGGCGTCGGCCGGCAGGTCGATCGTGGCGGGCGGAGCCCAGACCCGCTCGACCGCCACCTGATCCGCGTCGGCCGACCAGGGCGACACCCGCATCGCCACCGTCATATCTTCTGGCGCGACCGTCGGCGACGGCCGCGTGTCGACCACCAGCGTCAGGTCACCCAGGGTCGGCGCACGGACTGCCCACCAGGCCAGCACCAACACCAGCACGGTGTGGACCACCAGGCTTACCAGAAATCCGGTTGTCTCGTGGATCGCATCGTGGGACATGCGCGGAATCGGGCCCCGGCTGGGGAGACTGTCCCGTCCCTGCTCAGAGCGGAAAGTCCTCTTCAGCCGCCTGTTTGCCATAGATCGGCATATGCCGATAGTAGACTTCCAGAATCATCGTTGCCATCGACGTACAGTACAGCCGCCCGCCACGATCCACCCACGGATCTCGACTGAAATGCCAACTTCCCGTCTCGTGTCCCCGCTTGGACTGCGACTCCACCAACCGGTCGCGCAGGACGCTGTTCCAGCTTTCCCAGGCGGGACCTCCGTAGTGCCGCAACACCTGGGTGGCGTAGTAGTTGTAGTAGTAATTGTCGCTCGGCCCCAACTGGCTCAGGTACTCGACACCCGCCTTGAGCGCCGGCTCGTCGTGTTTCCAGCCCAGGTACATCCGGCATAACAGGCCCACGGCTGTGGTGGCGGGACCACTCCCCGATCCCATGTAGCCGTACTTGGCGCCGTTTTCTTCCTGCACGGAATCCAGGAACCTGGTGGCCCCGAGGATTGTGCGGCGCGGCACCGTGAGGTACGCCAGATGGCCGCTCTTGCAGGCCATCAGTTGCCACCCCACCACCGATGTGTCGCCCGGCTGTTTCGGCTCGTATCGCCAGCCGCCTCCTACCGGGTCCTGGGCGTAGGCGATGAAGTTCAACGCGAACTGGGCAGGCTGGAGCAACTCCGGATCGTTCGTCATCGCGTAGGCCTCGCACAGCGCGATCGAGGCCATGCCGTGTGCGTAGAGCATGCCGCCGGCATCGCTCAGGTCCCCCATGCCATTGCCGACTTTCATGCTGCGGATCAGAAAGGCCAGCCCCCGCTGGACCGTTTCCTTGTACGCGCCCTCCTTGTGCGTCTGCCCCGCGCCGAGAAACGGCAGAATGGCCAGTGCGGTGGCGGCATTGCGGGCGGGCGCGACCGTGCCAGGGTGCGAACATTGCCCGCGACAGACGCCGCGCGTATGGTCGAAGTCCCAGCCCCCGTCCCGTTCCTGATGCTCCGCCAACCACTTGAGGGCCGCCGCCACAGCCGCCTCGCTCCCCGCACTCCCTCCGAATTTTTCCACCATCCCCTGCCGCGCCTTGGCGCTGCGCGCGGCACCAAGTCCCTGCTCTATGCCGCCCCCGATGCGATCCATCAGGTCGCTGCTGGGTGCCGTGCGCTCGCCAAAATCCTCCAATTCGAACATATCCGGCGCAGCGTCCATGTCGTCCAGCGACGGGACATCGACCGTGTACGTCGTCGTCGGCGTGGCCATCACTTCCGCCGGCGCCTGGTTCTCGAACACCGTCACGTCCATCGGGTCGATCTGCTCATTGTCCAGCTTCTCGACCTCTTCCACGTCCGACGGATCGGATACGGCGACAATCCGATTCTCCGGTGGTTTTTCGGGCAACGTGAGCAGGGCCAGCACGGTCAGCAGAACCGCGTGAATCACCATGCTGATCAGCCAGCTGGGCACCGCCTGAAACAGGAGAAAATGGCGTGAGATGCCTGCCGCTCGCGGGCCAGGCCGGTCCTCGTTCCGCCGAGGCGCCGTGGGCGTTGCCCCCGGCACGACGGCCGGCGGCACAGGCACCTGCACCCTTCCCGGCGTAGCACCGGCCCCGCGCTGGACCGCTCCTTCCGCACCGGACGTTCGCGAATCACTTGCCATGGCGCCCTACTCCCAGCCCTGGTCGCACACCACACCATCGGGTGGAACACAACCTGCGACAGCACCGCCGCACGTGGACAGTCGAAATCCGCCCGTCTCCCAGGAATTGCCGTTTCCATTGTCGGATAAAACCCGCGTTCCGGCAACAGACAGCGCCGTTCGCTTGAGGACGACAGCACGATGCGCGCGGCAGCCCCCAGGACTGGCGGGCGCCGGACCGCCGTGCCCAGTCGAACGGCCCTGGGCGATGGGGGCGTGGATCGTCTACAATCAGGACCGCAGGCAGCAGAACGAGTGGTGCTGCGGCGCGACTTGAGCATTGACCCGGACCGAATCGCGAGGCAAGCCGAGATGGCCAAAGGCGGAAAAAAGAAGGCGGAAACCGTGTTCCTGGTCTGTGAGGAGACCGGCGACTACAACTACTCGCTGCGGCGTAAGCCGGGCGGAGAAAAGCTGAAACTCAAGAAGTACAGCCCGCGACTGCGCAAGCACACGGTTCACGTCGAAAAGAAGAAGTAAACGTTCCAGCTCCAGTCGCAGTCGGGATACGCGCGTGGCTCCCCATGGATGACACGAGCAAACGGTGGCGGTTTCCGCAGCATGATCCGGATCGCATCGCCGCACTGGAAACGCGCGCGAGCATTTCGCCGATTCTCGCCCAGCTCTTGATCGGCCGGGGCATCGCCAGTCTCGATCAGGTGCGCGCGTTCCTGGATATGAAGCTGACGAATCTGCGCGAGCCGGACCTGTTGCCCGGCCTGCCCGAGGCGGCCGATCGCATCTTGGCCGCCATCCGCGCGCGCCGGCGCATCATGGTCTACGGGGACTATGACGCCGACGGCATGACCGCCACGGCACTGCTGGTCAACTGCGTGCGGCTGTTGGGCGGGGACGTCGGGTCCCACGTTCCCAATCGGTTGGACGAAGGCTACGGGTTGAACGACGACGCGCTGCGCACGCTGGCCCGGGACGGCGCCTCCCTGGTGATTTCAGTGGATTGCGGCATCACCAGCGTGCAGCAGGCCGAGACGGCGCGCGACGCCGGCCTGGAGCTGATCATTACGGATCACCACGAATTGGCCGAAGAGCTGCCGCGCGCGGCGGCGATTGTGCACCCGCGTCTGCCTGGTTCGCGGTATCCATTCGGCGGTCTGTGCGGCGCGGGTGTGGCGTTCAAGCTGGCCTGGGCGTTGTGCCAGCGTGCGAGCAGCTCGCAGAAGGTCTCGCCGCACATGCGGGATTACCTGCTCGCCGCGCTCGGACTGGCGGCGATCGGCACGATCGCGGACGTCGTGCCGCTGCTGGATGAGAACCGGATTCTGGTGCACCACGGTCTGGCGAGCCTGTCTCAGACGCCGCTAGTCGGCCTGGCCGCCCTGCTGGCCGTGACGCAGCTGAGCGAGCGGTCGCGGCTGACGAGCGAAGATATGGGTTTCACGTTGGCCCCGCGGCTCAACGCCGCCGGCCGCCTGGGCCAGGCCGCGCTCGGCGTGGAACTGCTCACCACGCAGGACGCGGAGCGTGCAACGACGCTGGCACAGTACATCGATCGGCTCAACGGGAACCGGGAAACACTCGAACGCAGTATCTTCCTGGCAGCCAATAAGGTGGCCCGCGAGGAGTTCGACCCGCCACACGACCCGGCACTCGTGCTGGCCGGAGTCGGCTGGCACGCCGGCGTGATCGGCATCGTCGCCGGTCGGCTGGCCGAGAAGTATCATCGGCCGGTGGTGATGATTTCGCTGGACCCGGTCAGCGGCCGGCCCGGGGTCGGCTCGGCGCGCAGTGCGGGGGGGTTGGATCTGCATCAGGCCTTGTCGGCGTGCCGGGATCATCTGGTGAGCTTCGGCGGGCACGCCGCGGCCGCCGGATTGCGGATCGACGCCGCGCGGGTCGACGCGTTCCGGGCGGATTTCTGCGAGTTCGTGGCGAGCGAGGTCTGCGACGCGAACCGTGTGGCCGAGATCCGCATTGATGCCGAGGCGCCGTTGAGCCAGCTGACGCTGCGTACCGTGGAGCAGATCGAGCAGATGGCACCGTTTGGGGCGGGCAATCCGCGTCCGGTGCTGTGTGCCAGCGGCGTGGAGCTGGCCGAGCCGCCCAAGCGGATGGGCGGGGGCGAGCGGCATTTTTCGGGACGGGTGAGCCAACACGGCGTGACGCTGCGGTCGGTCGCGTTCGGCCAGGGTGAGTGGGTCGACGCGCTGGGGGACCACGCCGCGCCCCTGGACATTGCCTATCGCCCGGTGATCAACGATTTCCGGGGGCGCCGCAGCGTCGAGCTGCACCTGGTGGACTGGCGCCGCGCGGTCGCCGGATAACGACGCGGGGGGGACGTCCCCGTCCGCCTGCGTCATGACCGACGCAGATCTCGGTCCCACCGGAGTTGGCCACCGAGCCGCCCCGCCGGGCATCGCCGTTGCCCGTTCTGTCCCGGGCGTGTAGGATAGGGGCCTTGGACGGCACGACCAACCGGGGCCGCAACGTTTCGGTGTTACGAACGTCCAAGAGTAGAAACTCCTTGCGGGGCGTGGCTCAGCCTGGCTAGAGCGCTTGGTTCGGGACCAAGAGGTCGGAGGTTCAAATCCTCTCGCCCCGACTAGTAGTAAAACTCGCTGAATCCACAACTTAGGATACCTGCCGGCGGTCGGCAGTGCAGCCCAGAGTTTCCACAGCATCCGGTAGCCTACCGGATGTGGGATGGAAACGGAGGTTGCACCATGCCGAAGCCCATCTCATCTGGCCCATCTGCCCGGAGAATCCCGAGCTACCGTCGGCACAAACCCACGGGGCAAGCGGTGGTCACACTCAACGGTCGGGACATGTACCTGGGCAAGTGGAACTCCACCCCCAGCCGTGCAGAGTACGACCGCATGATCGGCCAATGGCTGGCT